>NZ_ALWB01000104.1 GCF_000332215.1 Pseudanabaena biceps PCC 7429 | reverse complement strand
GGCGCACGCGCAGCGTGCGCCGCAGATTTTAATTATGCTGAGGTACTTAGCAAGGTTTGAGTTAGATAGGGCAAATCAAAACCTAAAAGATATTTTTGCGATTGAAAGCAGGAGAATTTATGAATTTCTTTGCGCTCGAAGTTCCATTGAATAGTCTTATAACATTTGCATAACTTTCATATATCTTTTTGATAACAAAATGAGTCTAGGAATTACTTTTAAATTATTAAAGAGATGAATAATATCTATAACAAATAATTGCTAATTCTTTAAATCATAGAATTGCTTAAATATTTCATCTTGATGCCCTCTACACCATCAATTCTTGACTTTATAGCGGGTATCGGAGATCTTTAGAGAAGGTGGCGGACAGCCATCCGTCTCACCTTTTCTTCCTCTAGAATCCTGTTAGACCAATTCACGAAAGTGTGACAACAATTTTGTGAATTAAACACCAAATCTAGTAAGGGTTTGAAAAACTAAAAATGGCGTAGCCATTTTTAGTTTTGATATTATCTAGATCTCTACAAATACTTTAAGGAATGAAATTATTATGTTTTGGACAGCAGACAGAATTTACTCTCAAGGTATTGAGCAGGCCCAGCAAAGCATTTATGAATTCTTTTTAGAAACTGTTCGTTGTAAATCACCCGATGAAGTATTAGAAGACTTTAAAAACCTATTTGTAAGCTGTAATGTTAGTAATAATATCGAGATCACTCAGGCCCTCGATCAAATTTTGACTGCCTACAATGAAAAGGAATTTTTCTACACTTTAAAAAGGTGTTGTTATATTCTTATTAACAATTGGACTGTTAGTAATAATCTGATTCATATTCAGTCTTTAGTTAATATTTTTGATCATCCTTCAATCTATAAAAAACCCACATCTATCAAACTAAGAACCTTACGAATTTGGTTGCAGATGTTTGTTAAGAGTGAAGATTTCCAATCGCTCAAGCTGTTTATTCTCAACAGAGAAGAACATAGTAGTCCTGACCGAAATTGGGGTAATCGCTTTGCATCCTACCTTCTAGCCTATCAATATACAAATCCCGCTAGCCCCCTAGAGCAAAGACAAGCAGCACAACGATTAGCTCAAAAAATGAAGGAGCAATTCAAATTTGAATTAGCAATGTATACGGCTCGGATAGGATCGCAAACAACTTTTAAAAATCCACAAACTAATCCGACAAGTCTAAACAATAACGTGATTAATCTCGTCACACTTATGCTGACAAAGAAGAGCGTATTGAATTGTCAAGACTTAGCTGGCAAACTTTTAGGAAATATCAACAGCTTTTCCTACTATGACTTTAAAATTAACTTGCTCGAATACCTAGATTTCTCAATTGCGGATGCGGAAATATCGGATACGGTTCAAACCAAGATCTATGATGGTTTATTTGATTTAGGTTCGCAACGTCATGACCATCCTGTAACTACATCCTTGGTTTTAAAGAGTGCCAAGTATCTAATTAATGAACTTACGATCGCCGATCGCGAAAAGCCAACAGAGTTGTTTAACATTTTACTGCACCATACCAATCCGCTTAACCTCGTAGTATTACTGCTCAAGATTCTATTCCTAAATGAATCCATTCGCCCTTATCTAGAGTTAAGGGTTGCAGCCATAATTAAGTATTACAGTCAATATAGCGAGTCCAAATGTAAATCAGTAATTGCATTCATCGATATGCTCAATATTGCCTTGGCAATTTATGCCAGTGAAACTCGCTACACCATTGTGAGGATGAATCCCTATGAGATAACTCCCTCAACAGCAAAAAGCAATTCCTCTAGTTCCTCTAATTCCTCGGATACTGATATCTCTAAATTTGATGCTACCCAATATCGTATCTTTTCACAGGTTCGGTAATGCTGTCTAAGTAAGTAGCTAGGCATAATTAAAAACCAAACCCAGAGAGCGTACCGCCCGCGTAGCGGGCGGTACGCTCTCTGGGTTTTAAGTTTACTTATGCCTAGCTACTTATTAATTGATGAATTTTTTTAAGGTGTCAATGCTCACCCTGTACGGAGGGTAACGTAACTTGAGATCAAAACGGAATGAGTTTTTTAGTACGCTCTTGCGATGGGAGAATCTGTCAAAGGTTGCCTTACCATGATAGCTACCCATGCCGCTATTGCCGACTCCACCAAAGGGAAGTTCGAGGTTGGCAAGATGTAAAATCGTGTCGTTAAAACAGCCTCCACCAAAGGATATTTCCTGCAAAATTTTCTCTTGCTTCTGTTTATTGTTAGAGAATAAATATAGGGCAAGGGGCTGGGATTGGCTCTTAATTAGGGCGATCGCTTCAGAGAGCTGGTCGTATTCCAAAACTGGCAAAATAGGACCAAATATCTCTTCTCCCATAATTTTTGCATGAATCGAAATTCCATCAATGATCGTTGGGGCAATGTAGCGATCGCTTTTATCGGTTTGCCCACCGATTAAAATTTTACCTTCGTTTAGCAAACTAACTAAGCGATCAAATTGGCGATCGTTAACGATACGGGCAAAATCGGGACTTTGCTGGGGATTTTCTCCAAAGAAAGTTTTGACATATCCCAATAACTTCTCTATTAAGACAGGCTTTATACTTTTTGAAACTAATAGATAATCAGGGGCAACACAGGTTTGTCCAGCATTATAGAATTTACCCCAAATAATTCGCTTAGCCGTAGTTTCCAGATCGCATTCCTCATCAACAATGCAGGGGCTTTTACCGCCAAGTTCAAGGGTAACGGGAGTTAAATGTTTGGCTGCTGCTTCCATAACAATCTTGCCGATCGCTGTGCTGCCAGTAAAGAAGATATGATCGAATTTTTCGGCTAATAAAGCTTGATTGATTTCTAGCCCTCCCTCGATCACCGTGATGAAATTAGGATCGAAATGCTCGTTAATAATTTTGGCGATCGCGTTGGAAGTATGGGGCGCATATTCTGAAGGTTTTAGAATGGCACAATTCCCTGCGGCGATCGCGCCAATCAGGGGCTGGATATTGAGAGAGAAAGGATAGTTCCAAGGGGCGACAATCAGTACGACACCTAAAGGTTCAGTATAAATATAACTAGAGCTAGGAAATAAATTTAGAGGGGTTCCTACTTTCTGGGGCTTCATCCAAGCCTTGAGATGCTTGATAACGTACCTAATTTCTGAAAGCGCAATTAAAATTTCACTACCAAAAATCTCGATCGTAGGCTTACGCAAATCTGCATACACAGCATCGAGAATTAACTTTTCGTTTTCTTTAATTAATTGTGCGAGTTTCTTAAGTTGAGATACCCGAAACTCATAATCTTTAGTTTTATTCCCATCGAAGAATATACGTTGTTTCGCGATCGTAGCTGGGATATCCAAATTATTGATAGGTAAGGTCTCCATAATTTCTAAAATTCTATAAATTGGCTCTCTAAATTCCAGCTTAACCTATGCTAATTTGAAGCTAAGTAGCTCTGTATATTTAAAACTCCAAACCAGAGAGCGTAATGTCTGCGTAGTGGGCAGTACGCTCTTATAGATTTTATGTAAGTAGCTAGGCGCAATTAAATATAAAACCCCAAACCTGTAGCGCACGCTGCGCGTGCACTACAGGTTTGGATTCTGGGTTTTAATTATGTCCAGCTACTTATACACTTATGCTTAGCTACTTATAGCTATCGTCAATGCACTAGGACATAAAGCCCCAGAATTGATTGGCGGCGCGGAGCGCCGCCAATCAATTCTGGGATTTTGATTTCTCCTAAGCTATATATCGAAAATGTAAGACTACCCTAATATAACTATGGCAATCTTTGGTGGCATTCTTCTTGTAGTTGGGATCATTCTATTTTTCGTGCAAAAGAATTACAGCACAAAACTGCAAAGTATTCGTTCGGCAACATCCTCAACGGTTGCGGAGTTACAGAATATTGCGAGGGAGATCGCTGGTGAAATTGGTAGTGGAAATTTGCGTGAATATGTGAAAGTACGCGGGATCATTCGTAGTGAAAACCCCTTGGTTTCGGAACTTAAACAAGCTCCCTGCGTGCATTATGCTATGAGGGTTGTCAGAGAGTATGAAGAACAGCATACAACCCGTGATAGTGATGGCAAAAGCCGCACGGAAACTCGACGTGGTTCGGAGACGATATCTAGTAACAGCCAGTCAATTCCCTTTACATTACAAGATCGATCGGGCGAACTGGTCGTCAATCCCGATGGAGGTGATATTGAAACTACTCAAATATTAAACGAATTTCGGCAGGAGAATTCTTCGTTACTATCCTTTGGGGCTTTTAGTTTGTCCGTGGGTTTGGGAATGGGAGGAAGGCGGACATTGGGATATCGCTATACGGAATCGATCTTACCCTGCGATCGCGAAGTATTGGTAATCGGCACGGCGGCTGACGAAGGCGGTCAAGTGACGCTGCGCAAACCCATCCAATCCGACAAGAAATTTATTATTTCTCTCAAAAGTGAAGAGGAACTTGCTAAGTCTACCGCAAATGCTGCCAAAGGTTTTTTCTACGGGATGGTTGCTTGTTTGCTCCTCGGTGCGGTTTTACTGATCGTGGGATTAGTTTTAAAGAGTTAATAAGTAGTTAAGCATAATTAAAAACCAAAACCGGAGAGTGTAACGCCCGCTACGCGGGCGTTACACTCTTCTAGGTTTTAAGTTTACTTATGATTAACTACTTACAAAAAGCTCTACAGTTTGCAAAATTGACGCGATCGCGAAAAAGTGGCTTCTTGGAGTTGCCAACCAAAGGCAAAATGGCTGAGGGAATTAATTGCTGGTACGGCAGTATGGATGGCTTGCATTTGAGCTTCTAAGGATGGGCGATTGGCGGAGGGTACGTTCCATTGCCCAACTAAAATCGGGGCGATCTTGGTTCCATTGGGTGCATATTGAGCAACCTTGAGAACTTGATTCACAATGCAATCGGGTTTGCCACAGACCGCATAGACCATCGGTTGCCACTCGTAGTCGTTGGTAAACAAATGCCAAGGTTGCATTCGCGAGTCAAAACCCTCTCCCACTGGTTGATTGCCATCGGAGAAAAATGCAATACTGGCGGGAATTCCTGCTCGAAAGACAGGTTTAGAGACAATGCCGAGATAGTAGGTCACGCCGATAAACGCATGTCCCACCGCCAGTCGCCAGAGTTCGCTTTGCCAATAGGCGATCGCAGGATTAGGTTGGGTTGAGGGTTGGCGACCTTGCCAGAGCGGCTCTGATTCTTGGGGATAGAGCTTTTTTAATGCTTGTAAATCCGTGGGGGTCACGTAGCCTTGCTTGAGAAATCGGTTGATCAGTTCCCTGCCTTGGAAATTCTCAGCGCGATCGCGGAGAGCCTGTAATGAAGCAGAGCCATAGATCCAGAGGTAGCGCACATTACTGACTACCGAAGCCGCACCTGCACCACGCTTATAACGTACGTAGTCAAATACTACTCCGTCGGGGTGGCGCTTGAGTACTTCATGCACCGCTAGGTATAAATCGTTCTGGGCTTGATAATTATAGGGATCGATAAATAACTGATTGGTAGTGGGAACTTCACCTTCGGGATTTTTCCCTAAGTTCTCTACTATGGACATTGTCGTATCGCCATTGGCATTGCGAGCGATCGCATTTTGTCTCGCCACCGTTAGCTTTGGCAATCCATTGAGATCAACTCCTCGGGCGTAAGCGGTACTAAAGTTCATCGTAAATATCCAAGCACGAACATTCAGCCCGCGTTCTCTTCCTTTATTGATCGCCAGTTTTAACAAATCCGCATTCTGGTATCGATCGGCATCGACCAGCGATTCCCAAGCTGTAATATTTTCTGAACGGGGCAAGAGAATTTTCCCTTCCGAAAAAACCTCGATAAATACTTGGTTGTAACCTCGATTGACGATCCGATCCATCACTTCATCGAGTTTTCCCGATTGCAGATCGCAGGGATAGAGCCGCAGCCAGACACCTTGAGTTTTTAGCCAAGATTTTTGACGGCAGATCTGGAGAGCTTGCGTATGTTGCTTGACGATCGCTTGATATTCTGCGACTGCTGCTAGATTGGTGGGATCTTGAAAAGCTGTCGAACGCAATTTGTCTTTATTTGCGATCGCCTCGTTATCAAATTGACAATATTCACTGACCTGAGCCACCGATTGCGCCAAGCCCAGTGATAGGTTCGTGACTAAACTGACTAAAGTGATGGTAAAGACTCGAACGAGCGATGCTGGCATATAGCAGTTTCCAAATAAGGCTGAAATTGCAGCAATGTTTTTGGGAAATATGACATGTAGCTAGGCATAAGTAAACTTAAAACCTAGAAGAGCATACCGCCCGCGTAGCGGGCGGTATGCTCGCTGGTTTTGGTTTTTAATTATGCCGAACTACTTATTAGATTTTCTACCTAGCGCAAGCACTGTATCAGATTTCTGATACCATGAATGCTTTTAATCTCCCCATTTACCTCATTTAACTGCGCTGTCGCTATGACTGATGTTAATAATCCATCAAACGTTGAATCGCCAGAGACCTATCTCCAATTTGGCGATCGCTATCGTGGCTCTGGCAATCTGCCCCTCGCGCTCAAAAATTATCAACGCGCTCTCACTGTCGCTCCAGACTTTGCCCCTGCCCACGAACGTATTGGTGGAATTTATCAGCAGCAGGGAAATATGATGGAGGCGATCGCTAGCTATAGTAAGGCGATCCAATTCGATCCGCAATTGTTAGAGGCCCAGTTGGGATTAGGGAATACCTATCAGCAAATGGGATGGGCGGAGTTAGCGATCGCCCATTTCCAGAAAGCCCTCGAATATCATCCCGAACGTTTTTTGGCGGAATATCATTGCAAGTTAGGGGATAATCTGAGGAGTAGAGGCAAAATCAGCGAAGCGATCGCCAGCTACGAACGCGCGATCGCCCAAAATCCCGACAATATCGATGGTTATCGGGCGATCGCCCAAATCCATTTGCACCAAAATGCCACTGAAGCAGTTAGCGCTATTTACGAACGTGCCGAAAATCATAATTCGGATCTGCTGCAAGCTAAAGACTATAATGCCTTGGGCGTAGCCTATTTGCTAAAAATTAGTTCCATTACCATCGAAGAAGAAGTGCTCAAAGCGGATTTAGAAGGTAAAGCGATCGCCTGCTTTGAAAAGGCAATTCAGATCGATCCCGCCTATGCTGATGCCCATTGCAATCTCGGCAATACCTTCCTTCGCAAAGACCAAATCAAAGATGCGATCATATCTTACAAAGAAGCGATCGATATCGATCCCAACTTTGCCCAACCCTACTTTAATCTCGGAATTATTTTAAATAATCTAGGTAAAATCGACGAAGCGATCGCCTGTTTCCAATCGGCGATTGAACTCGCCCCTGATTGGATCGAAGCCCATCAATACCTTGGTCAAATCCTCGCGAGAGGAGTCTAGTCAAAAGGGAACTGGTATTTGCAAACGAATTTCCTCTAGCGATCGCGGATGGGTGAAGGTTAACTCCCGTGCATGGAGATGTAAGCGATCGGTCGCAATCTGACAGCCATATAGGCGATCGCCTAAAATTGTGAGTCCCAATCCACGCGGATCAGCAGCGTGAACGCGCAGTTGATGCGTCCGCCCCGTCAAAGGGATAAATTCAATTCTTGTGTAATGATCTTGAATACCGAGCAACCGAAACTCAGTCAAACTTGGTTTTCCTTTTGCAAAATCTACCTGCTGGTAGGGGCGATTTTCGGGATTGCCCCATAAGGGCAAATCGATCATCCCGCATTTTTGGGCACATTCTCCTGATAGTAATGCTTCATAAACCTTACGCACTTGCCGCTGTTGAAATTGTAGGTGAAGATGTCGCAACGAATCCAGATCGCGAGCTAATAATAAGATTCCCGAAGTTTGGCGATCAAGTCGATGCACTGGATAAAGAGACGCACGATCGCTAAAATATTGGCGTAGGCGACTGAGAACGCTATCTTGAGTATCGAGATAGCGCCCAGGGACTGATAGTAGCCCTTCAGGTTTGGCGATCGCTATTAGATAATCATCTTCATACATAATGGGAAGTTCTACTTCGATTTTTCCCGATTTAATGGATGTAAGGCTGGATTGAAATCGTATTTTTTCTTCGTTCTCATTCTCAAGAGAGATCGCATCTTCTCCTGCCCTATCCAAAGCGTTACGATTCCTTCCTGATAGCAAAAATCCCATTAAAGGTTGACATCTCTCGACACAAGCGCCATAAAACTCTCCCTGCATCTTATAACCATCGGGGGCGGGACTTCCCCACCAAAACTCCGCCAGAGCGATCGGAGCCAGATGATGGATGGCAGCATAGTGTAATAATTTAGGGGCGCAACAATCGCCTGTGCCCGTGGGCATGGCTCCTTCGGTAATTAGTTCTTTTAGCGATCGCGTTTCCCCCGCAAAATTAGTCAAGACATAGGCATGATGCATTTGATTCTGCAAGGTTCGCGAGAGTTCGCGGCGTTCCTGTTTGAGATTTTGCATTTGGGTATCCGCAAGCTCGATCGCTTGTTTTAGTGGCAATAGAGCCAGATCGCGATCGCGCTTGAAATTTCGCCTTTCCATTTTTTCCATTTGACTCGCTCGATCTAAAGCTGATAAGTCTGCGCCATCTTGCTGTCTCTCTTGCTGTCGTTGTTGATGTCGTTCTTGCTTAGAAATATGATGCCGCTCTCGCATAATTTCAAACTGGGTTGCATATTCCTGCGATCTCCGTTCGTATTCCCCGCGTTCAGCAATCTGACTCAATTCAATTAGTTCCTGCTTGATTTTTGCCAATCGATGGAGCGTAATTGATTCGGCGATGGCAACCCTTTCCCTGCCAGCAATGGGGGGAACCCATCCTTCAATCTCACTTTTTCCATTTAGCAAGCCAGAAAAGGCTTTGAGAATCAATCTTTCTCCCCTTGATGATTCCGCAATTAACACTCCGTACATTTTGCCTTCCCCGTGATCGCACTGGCTGCGCCCAAGGGATTGCATGAGATCCCTTGCGATCGCTTCCGCCTCTAGAGTTCTCGGCAATCGCAATATTTCGCCACTATAGGGACAGATCCCCTCGTACCAATAGGTGATAGCTCGATCAAGTCGATCAAGATCCGAACCAAGTATCATGGCAGAAGCATCTAATATTTCGCCAGCGCCAATTTCGCCATGAGTCACCCTAGCAACCCTTTCCTTAATCTTAACTATGAACCCGCGATCGAGTCTTTAGCAGACTATCACGATGTCGTTACCGCCGCCGAATATCCGATGCATAAATTACGGTGGCGTAACGATGATGTTTTGCCGATCTTAGGACTTGCCCCATCGCAGGTTAGCGATGATGACTTTATTGAAGCTTTTGGTCATTTTCGCGCTGTGCGATCCTTCCTTGCCCTCCGCTATCACGGCTATCAATTTGGCGAATATAATCCCCAACTCGGTGATGGACGCGGATTTATCTACGGACAGGTGCGCGGAGTTGATGGCGAACTCTATGACTTCGGGACTAAAGGCTCTGGTCGAACCCCCTACTCCCGCACTGCCGATGGACGACTCACCCTCAAAGGTGGAGTAAGGGAAATTATTGCCTCGGAAGCCCTCCACCGCATGGGTGTAAAGACTTCTCGTTGTTTCAGCCTCGTCGAAACAGGGGAAGAACTATGGCGTGGGGACGAGCCATCACCCACCCGATCTTCCGTAATGGTGCGGTTCTCGCGATCGCATATTCGCTTTGGTACTTTTGAACGTCTCAAATGGATCGGTCGCACTGACCTTACCCGCAAATTGCTCGATCATGTTCTCCAAATCTACTATCCGCAGTTCTGGGGAAAAGAAAATCAGGATGGCATTTTCTATTTAGAATTAGTCAAACGAGTGGCAACCCTCTGCGCTCAATGGATGGCGGTGGGATTCTGCCATGCCGTTCTCAATACCGATAATATGTCAATTACGGGCGAGAGCTTTGACTATGGACCTTTTGCCTTTATTCCCACCTACGATCCGAGATTTACCGCTGCCTATTTTGACTATGCGGGACGCTACAGCTACGCCAATCAACCTGCCGCTTGCTATTGGAATCTCGAAAAGCTGCAAGATCCGCTCGGTATGGTCGTCGATAAGAACGATATGCAAGCATCATTACTGAAGTTTAAAGACTTCTATCGCCTTGCCTATTGTGAAATGATGCTGAAGCGATTGGGATTTAGGACGCTCTCTGAACCTGAAACTGAAGATCTGATCGGCGCAACCTTAGAATTGTTGTCCAACGTCCAAGCGATCGGCTACAACCAATTCTTTGTGAAACTTCGCCAATCTTTTCAACCCAATTGGCGCGAAGATGTTCGCAATATTTTTCCCAATCCTGATTGGGAAATCACGGAGGAACAAGCCCCATTATTAGAAAAATGGCGCGTCGTTTACCATCAATTATTAATCCGTCAGCCGATTGCGGAAATGGAAAATATTGCCCAACAGCTCAAGGCCGCTAATCCATGCATAATTTTTTTACGTCCGAAAATTGAAGAGGTTTGGGAGCGGATTACCTTGGATGATGATTGGCAACCTTTGTATGATGCGATCGCCCAATTAAAAGAATAATTCCCATGACATCTCGTTGAAACAAATCAAAACCGAAAAGATTAGTGGCGGTGCGGAGCACCGCCACTAATCTTTTCGGTTTTATGTCCTAAGCAACCCTTATACCAATTCCCAAAATGGCAACGCCATTTTGGGAATCTCAAAACCTTACTGGGTTTGGTGTTTAATTCACAAAAGTGTTGTCACACTTTCGTGAATTGGTATAAACCCCAAGAATTGATTGGCGGCGCAGAGCGCCGCCAATCAATTCTTGGGGTTACCGACTTTCCATGGGAGAGGGAAATATGAATTAATACGAAAGTCGTTGCTTAAGACTTTCGGCAATTTTCGTTCCCAAATATTCAGGAATTAGGTTTTCGTTAGGACCTAATAAATATAAAATCAACCTTGTGCGTCCGCGCCACACTAATAAATTGGCATTTACTACCAACAGATCCTCCTGCCAAATCGCATTCATCACCTTATAAAATAATCCTGGTTGGCTGTCGGCCTCTACTAATAGCGCAGGTAAATGAAATACGCGATCGACATAAAAATTTGTTTCGACCTTTTTTAATCCACTATCAAGGTTAAATTCCAAGGCTAGCATCTCTTCCACCTCAAAACGCCCCAAGAGTGTCTCCTTGATTGCCTTACGGACATTCTCGGCAGTCTTCTGGGGCAGCGCTTTGCCTCCCCGCGAGATCACCAGTTTGATAAACACCAGCATTGGTGTATGAATCTGTCCGTAAAGACTGAGACTATGGATTGTTAAACCATAGGCGGCAAGTACTCCAAAAATGTCACTTAATAAAAACGACTGATTTCGATAAGCAAAATAAAGTACGCTCTTGCTGCTTTCCGATCTGAGTTCAATTACAGCTTCCTTAGTTTGATAAAGTTGGTAAGCCAAACGCAAATTTTGCAGTTGAATATCACTACTTACAAACTGCTCGTAAAACTGAGGAAAGCTCATATTAAAGCGTTTCAGTAATTCGATCGTTGAGGTTTTTAGCCCAAACGTCATTGCCAACCTCCCGATCGCTCACAAATGCACTTCATTATCCCGAAGATCGAACAAAAGATCGCCCCCCATATTGCCTTAGGTGCGACAAACTTCCTTAGATGCCCATAACTTGAAATTGGCGCAATCAGATTAAACATTGCTTGTTTCAAAAATAAAAAAATGAAAGAAATAATAAAGTAAGTGGGCTTAATTAAATATAAAACCCTAAAACCTGCGGCGCACGCGCAGCGTGCGCCGCAGGTTTTAGATCTGGATTTTAATTATGCCTAGCTACTAAAAGAAATAAATAGTGACTCAAGCAAAGGCAGCAATGATGGCATAATTCTACCAACTTAGAGACGAGACTGACTAAAAGCCTTCAGTATTTCAATAATCACACCTTATATACTTACGATTGCCATATTTGCGATCGCCAATATCATGATCGAGTACGAGAAATATCACGATCAATCACGATCAATATATTTACGATCGCTTGGTTTCAACAAAAGCAGATACAATACTAAAGCGTTTAGAATATCTGTAACAAACAGGGCGATCGCCGCTATATATAAACTGGGCAAATGGGGTTCTGGAAAAGCTTATTTGGTTCTGACACCCTAGAACCGACAAAAAAAACAAAACTTCGCCAAGTACCAAACCAAAGCGGACAGATTTTCTTTAGCACTGAAAAAGATATCGATCTCTACGAATTAGAAGAGTTATGTGACTCTGTGGGATGGGCAAGGCGACCAATTCGTAAGGTTCGGATTGCTTTACAACATAGTTTTGTTGTCCTATCAATGTGGGAGCATCGTGGTGGTTTTCGACGTTTAATAGGGTTTGCTCGTGCTACCTCTGATTATGCCTTTAATGCCACTCTATGGGATGTGGTGATCCATCCCGATTTTCAAGGTAGAGGGTTAGGCAAAGCAATGATGGAGGAAATGATCCGCGAGTTACGCAAATCGGACATTAGCAATATCAGTCTCTTCGCCGATGCCCATGTGGTCGAGTTTTACAGTCAACTCGGTTTCAACGCTGATCCCGAAGGCATTAAAGGTATGTTTTGGTATCCCTAGGTTGCAAAAATGAACCAAAATCAGTTATCCAGAATCGTACTGAAAGGGTTCAAATCAATCCATGAGTGCGATCTTGAATTAAAAGAACTCAATGTCTTGATTGGGGCTAATGGCTCTGGCAAGTCAAACTTTATTGCTTTTTTTCAACTAATCCAGCAAATACTCTTAAGTAAACTACAGCTTTATGTGAGTAAGCAAGGAGGGGCTGATTCACTCTTATATTTTGGGCGCAAAAAAACACAGCAGCTTTCTGCTGAACTTTATTTTGGTGATAACGGTTATAAATTTGTTTTAGAGCCAACCAAAGATAATCGTATGGTTTTCTCTGATGAAAATTTTTGGTGGAAAAAGAGTGGTAATTGGTTTGTTGGGTCAGGTAATTTTGAAACTGAGATGGAAAACCAAGTTCGCAGAACAAGGATCTACAGTTACACAGTACCAGTGATGAAAAGCTGGCGAATCTACCATTTTCATGACACTGGGGAGACTGCTCTGGTAAAGCAACTTCAAGCTATAAATGACAATACTTATCTGCGATCAGATGCTCAAAATCTAGCTGCATATCTTTACTTACTAAAAGAGAAATATCAAACGCATTATCAAAGAATCGTCAAAACGATCCAATTAGTAGCGCCATTCTTTGGGGATTTTTATTTGCGACCCCATTCTAATAATCAAGAAAAAATTGAGCTGGAATGGGTTGAAAAAGGTGAAGATGTACCATTTAAAGCCTATCAACTCTCCGATGGGACTTTGCGCTTTATTTGTCTTGCGACTGTGTTGATGCAACCAGAGGATAAGCAGCCCGAAATGATTTTGATCGATGAGCCAGAGTTGGGCTTACATCCCTACGCCATTAATGTTCTGGCTTCATTGCTGCGCTCTACAGCCAAATCTAAGCAAGTCATAGTTTCTACCCAGTCAGTAGCATTACTCAATGAGTTTGATGTCTCTGATGTAATTGTGTGCGATCGCATTGAAGGGGCAACACATTTACACCGACTAGATGAAGATGCTTTAGGTAAATGGCTAGAAGAGTACTCTTTAGGTGAACTGTGGCAAAAAAATCTATTGGGTGGTAGACCATCGCGATGATTAGAGTCCATATTTTCTGTGAGGGGCAAACCGAAGAAACTTTTGTGCGAGAACTGTTAACGAGCCATTTTGCTCGACTAGATATTTGGATTAATCCAATTATTTTGCGTACCAGTAAAATCGGTAAAGGTGGTATATCAACCTATGGCAAACTTAAAAATCAGATTGAAAAAAAATGTAAGGAAGACCCTAACGCGTGGGTAACGACACTGATCGATTTTTATGGATTACCTACGGATTTTCCCCAATTAGCAATATCTACAGGTTTATCATCAGTTAAGAGAGCAAAAATACTTCAGCAATCCTTTCAGGATGATATTGCAGAATCAAACTTCATTGCCAACTTGATGATTCATGAGTTTGAAAGTTTGTTGTTCAGTGAACCCGAAGCTTTTGAAAACTGGTGTGATGATCCACAAGTAGTCGTTAATCTGAGAAAGATTCGCTGTGGGTTTCCGTCACCTGAGCATATTAATGATGGTTATACGACAGCACCCTCCAAGCGGATTCTTAGTATATTTAGTCAATACGATAAGGTTTTACATGGCTCATTAGTTGCCCTAGATATCGGCTTAGAAACTATTCGCCGTGAATGTCTAATGTTTAACAGTTGGATTGAGCGTCTTGAAAGTCTTGCGTAAACTCAAAAAATTTAAGATATGGCAAATTGTCTTTTCCTATTTGCATAATTACGTGCTAGTCTAGAAAAGCTTAATTTTTGATTTTTTATAGCTAAGACTATGCCTAAAGCTGGAATTCACCCAAAGTGGTATCCCGAAGCAAAAGTAATTTGCAACGGTGAAGTGGTAGCGACAATTGGTTCTACTCATCCTGAAATTAATGTTGATGTATGGTCGGGCAATCACCCCTTCTATACTGGTACGCAAAAGATTATCGATACCGAAGGTCGCGTAGAGCGCTTCTTACGTAAGTACGGTATGTTTGATGAAAAAGCTGCTGTCGAAAATCAGGTCTAGCCAAGAATTGATTTAAGGTTGACCTAAATAAGCTAATAAGCTGAATTTTCACTTTCTTTTTGCGGTAACTCAAATTTCATGCCTGCTGCTTACTTAATCAAAAAGCTCGAATCTGTAGAACAAACCTTCAATGAACTGACTCGTCGGATGGGAGATCCTGACGTGGCGACCGATCACGGCGAGTTTCAGCGCATTGCTAAGGTGCGTGCTTCGTTGGAAGAGACGGTTCTGACCTACGAGACTTTTCGTAAGGCGGAGCAAGATTACAAAGAGTCGCAAGAAATCCTGAAGGAGTCAAATGACCCCGAACTTAAGGAAATGGCGGCTCTTGAGGTCGAAGAACTATCGTCAAAGTTAGAAGAGTTAGAGAAACGTCTCCAAATCCTCTTACTGCCCCAAGATCCTAATGACGATAAGAACATCATGCTGGAAATCCGTGCGGGTACGGGTGGTGATGAGGCGGGGATCTGGGCAGGCGATTTGGTGCGTCTATATACGCGCTATGCCGAGCGTCAAGGCTGGCGGGTAAAGATGGTAAGTGAAACCTTGGCGGAAATGGGTGGCTTTAAGGAAGCGATCATTGAAGTGCAAGGCGATCGCGTTTATAGCAAACTTAAGTTTGAGTCGGGTGTGCATCGGGTGCAACGCGTCCCTGCTACGGAGTCTCAGGGGCGAGTGCATACGTCAACGGCGACAGTGGCAATTATGCCAGAAGTCGATGAGGTTGAGATTCACATCGATCCGAAGGATATTGAAATGTCTACGGCGCGATCAGGTGGTGCTGGCGGTCAAAACGTCAATAAGGTGGAAACAGCCGCCGATTTGTTTCACAAACCAACGGGGATTAGAATTTTCTGTACGGAAGAACGATCGCAGTTACAAAATAAAGAGCGGGCGATGCAGATTTTGCGAGCTAAACTCTATGAAATTAAATTGCGCGAGCAGCAAGCTGAGATTACCTCAATGCGGCGATCGCAGGTTGGTACAGGTTCTCGTTCCGAAAAGATTCGTACTTACAATTACAAAGATAGTCGCCTAACTGAGCATCGTCTGGGACAAAACTTTACTTTGCCGCCAATTTTGGAAGGGGATCTAGAGGAAGTAATTCAAAGTTGTATTTCCAAAGATCAACAGGAGCGTTTGCAGGAATTGGCGATCGCTACTGGAGACGATCTGGTTACTTAGTCTTTCGATTTATTCTGAGTATGGACATCTATTTTTTGTGGGACTTGGTTGATGCCTTACGCAATGACTCACGATATTTTTTGCCTAGTTGCATGGCTTTGTCATAGTCTGCGCTATCCGCAAATTATCCCGAACTCACGTTATCTAAACTTGAATTAGTTGCTGCTTATTCATGGATGAACGAGGTTGAATTGTTTTTTGGATCTCTTCTCCCGCTAGCTCCTCAGCTAGGCGTAGTTCATAAGCTTTTTGCAAATTAAGCCATAGTTGTTCTCTCCTTTAGTGATAATCGACAATTTCGATATTAAATGGATGATTCTCTGTTTCTATCCACTCAAAGCAAATACGCCATTTGTCATTTATGCGGATATTGAACTGCCTCAGAATATTTGGCAAGTGCATCGGGATGAAATACATACTTCATTACGCAAGTAACCGTCTTACCTGAGCTAGAGCGTCTTCTCCATCGATTGTTTGAACGAAACCATCACGGACAGCATCACGTCTTTTTTTTGCTTCGGCTGTCCATGTTGCCTGAACAGTTGGATCGGTGTCAAATTCTAGGCTTTCGACTAGTTTTTCTGTTAATAGCGCTCTAGCAATGCTAGGGAGAGATAATAATTCTTTCGTTAGTAGTTCTATTGATCTCATAAATAATCTCAAAGTAATGAGTATTTGGTATGTAGTCTAGCAAAAACAAATTTAATGGGTGTAATATCGCCACTCCAAAAAAATCAAACAGCGATCGCATTTTCAAAATATGAATTCTTATAAGGACGCAGTTATCATAGGATTAGATTATGTGTAAGTCTTGGTTATGAAAAACTATCGCGATCGCATACGCATCAGTCCTAATATTCGCAGCGGGAAGCCATGTATAGTTAATACCCGCATTGCTGTATCAGATGTGTTTGACTATCTCGGTGGTGGAATGAGTGTTGAAGAAGTATTGGATGATTTTCCTGATTTGACACTTGCAGATATACAGGCTTGTTTTGCCTTTGCTGCCGATCGCGATCGCCGTTTAACATTGATGCCCTAGGAAGGTTGCTGTTTGATAAGAAGTAATCCTTCTAAGTCAATATTAGCGATTTTGAATTGAATTGCCTCTTCAAAAAATTAAATAGCGATCACCTTACTTTAGAACTGGGGTTTGATATGAGTGTTCCATACTTCGCGCAAATGATTAACATCATCTTGAGATAGCTGTCCTAATTTGGTAATTAGTAAAGACTTCTCTAAGCAATCAAGTCGGGATAAACGCACAGTTGAGGCAACTCGCAAACCAATGGTTGACCAGTCTTTTAGTAAAACATCGGTTTGTGTTCTCGGTTGTGCGGATGTCACTGCTGCTAATACAACATCGGTTCCATCTAGCCAAAGAATTAATACGGGTCTCTTTTTTGAAGATATGCCATTTGTAAAAGGAATTGCTGCAACCCAGATTTCTCCTGACTTAATAGTCGTCATATAATCCTTCATCTTCTGGCGAATAACTTTTTAAGAAGGCATCATGGGCGCGATTGCCTGTTTCTGATTTGGGCTGAATGGTAATAAGCCATTTACCTTTGCCAATTCCTTCTATTATGGAGCTAGGTATTGTAAGTTTTTCTCCATCTTGAAGCTCTATTTCAAAAGCTAATTGTAATAACTGGCTTTTCATATAATTTAGGGCGCTAAAATATTTAAGATCCTAGCACAGAGTTTAAGTTTGAGTTGCAGAGCGATCGCCCCTCTCAACACCCAAAATCGCGATCGCCTCTTCAAAAATCAAACAGTGATTGTACTTAATGCTTTTACTTTAGCGATCGCCTTACCTTCATCTGGAAGTTTTTGACCATGCTTTTGGGCTGTCTCTAGCCACAAAGTTCTTACTGTAATTAATTCTTGCAAGGTTTCTTCTAGAGTTTCACCTTGAGCTAGACATCCTTTTAAAGCAGGAATTTCAGCGACAAAACCACCTTCTTCACATGGATAAATCACTATTGGATATTTCATGATTATTCTCCTTCAATAAGTTCTACAACTCTTTTAACATATACAGACTTAACGCGGTTATTATGGACTGGAATGACTAAAACTATTTCATCTCTTTTGAAAATATGGTGACTTCCTGTAATTCTATCTAAATCAAAACCTTCTAGCTCTAACAATTTACGAATGTCACCAAATGTAACGTTGTTGGGGCTGTTTCTTAGGAGTTCAAGTAGTTTTTCTTTCTTACCCATAATTTGATCCAAATAGAGATTGCCCCCTCAACACCCAAATTCTTGCTCGCCTCTTGAAAAAATCAAAGATCTATTTTTTTGCGGGACTGTGTTGATGCCTTACGCAATGACTAACGGTATTTTTTGACTAGTTGCTTGGCTTTGTCGTAGTCTAGGCTATCAGCAAATGTTCCTGTGATTTGCTCCCACCAAGGTTTTATTGTAGTAGTCGGGTTTTCTACTTTGTTTTTAATCAAGTTGATTTCAGCTTCTAGGATTGCGACTCTTTCTTCTAGGGTTATTGCCATTAGTGTTAGAACTCACTCATGATGTAGAAATGATTATAACAATTGAGTTGCTTTGTTAATACAGACTGACCGATACTCTCAATACCCAAAATCGCGATCTCCAATTCACAAAAATCAAACAATGTCCCCTCAACACCCGGTAGTCCTAAAAAGGAAAGGATGAGGGAAAATATCTAGATGGTTGTTACAGATTAAAGCAATGTCAGAGTCAAGTCCATCAAGTCCATCATGTCCATCCTGCCAGTCCGTATCAGTGGTTAAAAACGGTAGTACTCGGCATGGCAAAACAAAATTATAAATGT
>NZ_ALWB01000103.1 GCF_000332215.1 Pseudanabaena biceps PCC 7429 | reverse complement strand
GATCCGCTCGTGACATAACGGAATTGCCCAACTCCTTCCATCTCTGGCACCACCCCAAGGTACTGTAGTCATGTCCTAACACGATCGGTTTGTTGCCTTCAACCAAATTCGGTTGATGTACAAAGCTCCTGTCTTTTAACGTTTTGGCGTGCGGTCTTCCCCATCCTGTATGGTCTCCTGCTAGCAATGGGCGAATGTCTTTGGGTATTTGTTCCACACACAGCCGTCTGAGCCTTCCTCGTCTTGGTCGACTGTCTTTTAATGATTCATATAAGCTTGACCATTTTCGCCGATACACCGCAGATAACGATAATTCCGCAAATGACTTTACGCTTGGACTGGTTAATACTGCATCCATCAGGTCAAATATTGCATCCCGTCCGTTTCCTAAAAATCTATATACCTGTTGACGAAATTCTTGTAGTTTGTCAATAATCATGACTGTAGATGTCCTTTTTCTTTTTCATCTACTTTAGGCAGTTTGTATCTCTTTTACTCTGCCTTTTTTACCTTTCTTAGTCTAAACTCCAGTCACCAAGTCTTTGCCACAAAACTCTGATCGTTGACGATCGCTACTGTATCCCCTGAAGGCTTAATCAGAAATAATCCTTCCTGCGTGGCATATTCATCGGCTCTCTCATCCACCTTAATCCCAGCGATTAATCATTTCAATTACTTTGTCTATTTCAATCCCAGAGAGTCTTTATTTCAGATGAAGCCCTTAACATCTCATCTCTTGTAATCAACGTTGTCTGATAATAACTAGCCGTTGCTGCAATCACACGATCATGAATATCCCATTCTTTTGGTAATGTAAGCATCGCTTGAAAAACAGGGAAATCAAAAGCTACCACTGTAAAACTATCTCCCTGATTAATTTGTTGCAAAATCTCCTCAACTGTCACCTGTACCTTACCTTTCTCCGCAATATGTGTAAGTTCAGCCAAAACAAGTGTCGGGATTAAGACTTGAACATCTCCTTCTTGAGCCTGATTAAGAATGTTTTCAGCTAAGGATGATAAGCGTTTGTCTTCAGCAATAAACCAAGCTAGAGCATGGGTATCAACCAAATAAGTATCCATTTGATTTGCTACTCTTGCCAGTTATTTGAATCTTTAAATATAGCCATTCGCGCATCGGTAAAATCCTCATCATGAATCTCAAAATCTTTCCATAGACCTTTGATAGAAGTTTTCTTACGAGGACTGTGTAACAACTGATTACTTACAATCTTTTTTAAACTTTCAAGCTCTTCTTGAAGAGACTGAATACGAAGCAAAATATATTGACTCATAATAAGTTACCTCTTTAATAATCTAATTCTACAACCGTTCACCAAGTCTTTGCTACAAAATCCTGACCATTAGCGATCGCTACCGTATCACCTGAAGGCTTAATCAGAAACAGCCCTTCCTGCGTGGCATATTCATCGGCTCGCTCATCCACCTTAATCCCAGCGATCGCCCCATAGAGTTTATAACTTTGATACTTAGGCAGAGCCTGTTTAAAACGATCTAAAGTGATTAAAAATCGCTTCACATCGCGAACTTCTAAATGAGACTTGACCTCAATCGCCACCACTTCATTAGTATTTTCGGCGAGAACATCAATTTCGATAGAACCATTTGCATCCTGAGCTTCCACTCGCAAGGCTGTAAAATGCACTTCAATCCCCTTCTCGCGAAACATCCGTACTGCCGCAGGTCTAACTAAATTTTCGACAAACTCACCCCAACGACTCGTAATCCCCCCGACTTGCCTATTTGTCTGCGCGACAATTTTTTTGAGTTCAGCCATTTCCTGCTCGGATGCGCTCTTGTACTTCTGTAAAGCTTCTTCAGAAGCTTGCTTATAATTTTCCAAAGACTGGAGAACAACTTGTTGCTGTTCTTTGCGTTGGCGTTCACTTTCACGAAACAACTCAAAAATATCATCTATGGTTACAGGGCGTTGAGACATAAATTTTAGCGATCGCTTTAGATGTTAATAATGATTATAAGCCCCCAACAATGAGTGGCGGCGCTTCGCACCGCCACTCATCTTTTCTGTAACTAGCGTAAACTGTAAATAGCGATCGCTAGATGAGTAAAGTTAGGAGATACGCAGATGACCACCCTATTACGAATCTCACAGATTGAAACCTTAGCAGGACAAAGTACAATCCTCCATGATATCGACTGGCAACAATTTGAATCGATCCTCCAAGACCTTGGTGACAAGCGCAGATCGAGAATTGCTTATTTAAACGGCGTACTAGAAATTGCTTTGCCCCTGCCTGAAAGCGAAAAAATTAAAGTTTTGATTAGAGATTTTGTCCAAGTCCTGATGGACGAAATGGAGATAGATTTTGAAGGGTTTGGATCTACAACCTTCAAGCGCATTGACAAACTCGCAGGACTAGAACCCGATGACTGTTTCTACATTCAAAATAATGTCGCTATGCGTGGTATCCGCAAACTAGACATGACCATCGATCCTCCACCCGATCTAGCGATCGAGGTAGATGTAACTTCCAAAACTAAGTTTGATGTTTACCGCGTCCTCGGTGTACCTGAACTATGGCTATACGATGAGACATTGAAAATTTATATCTTGCGTGATGGCGATTATGTCGAATCGGAATTAAGTCCTATTTTTGGAGATATTCCTATTCGCGATATCATACCACAGTTTTTAGAGATAAGTCTTAGCCAAGGACGCAGCACAGCGATGAAGGCTTTTCGAGTATGGATGCAAGAGAATCTATCCCGATGATTCTTGGCGACTTAGCAATTCCCAAACTGCTTGACGAATGAACTGCTCATCTTCAGGGTTTTGATAGGGATTGCCCGCACGATGTCCCCAGATTGATGGAATGGGAAGATATGAACTATGGGGAATCAGAACCGCTTCGCGATCGCAGTCTTCGGGGGTAAAATACAAATCCGTCGTGCTGGGCATAACTAGGGTTTTCGCTTGGATTGATCGCATGGCAAGTTCATAATCTTTTTGATAAACGGGATTATCGCTGACATCGCACCTGAGCCAAGTATCAAGCATTGCCATCAAATTTCGCGGATCGCGCTTGCGATAACCTGCTTCCCAACCACGCAGTAGATAATCTTCGAGAGATTCGTAACCGAATTGATAATATAAACCTTCGCGATAAAAGGCTTGGGATGCTGCCCAACTGGCATAAATTCTGGCAAAGGTGCGAAATCCGCGATCGGGAATACCATCAAAACTAGTTCCATTCCAAGTGGGATCGGCTGTGAGGGAATAGCGCAAACTCTCTAAGAAGATGCGATTGTGATCGGTGGTTTTCGCAGTGCCACAAATCGCGGCGATACGTTCCACGCGATCGCTATATAACGCACCCCAATGATAGGCTTGCTGTGCGCCCATCGACCATCCGTAAACTAGGGCTAAGCGTTCAATTCCAAAGACTTCGCGCAGCAATTGCTCTTGAGCCGTAACATTATCTAGATGGGTAAACCAGAAACCTTGCTCTGCTAAGCCACATTCAGCGCAATTGCTAGGCGAACTCGATAGCCCATTCCCAAACATATTGATAATAATCACGAACCATTTTGTCGGATCGAGAATACCATCAGGTCGCACTAGCCATTCAATATCAGGATGTTGCGCTCCGTAGGAGGTGGGATAGAGAATCACATTCGAGCGATCGCCATTTAGTTCGCCATAGGTCTGATACACCAATTGCGCTTGTGGCAGAGTTGCCCCGCACTGAAGCTGAAAGTTCTTAATTTCAAAAACATTCATGCTGCCGAGTTTCCCGTCTTCTCACCAAAATTAGCGATGATTTGCCTGTGGACATTGAAGTAGCCCTTTTCCACACATTCAAAATGAGAACCTAATTTCGCATGGGCTGCTCCTAATTGATGAAAGGGAATAGAAGCATAGAGATGATGTTCGGCATGGTAGGATATATTCCAGATCAGGAATCGCAATGGCGCAAGGGTGAGGGTGGTACGGGTATTGGCAAGCATATTGTCGGTATTGGGGCGATCGGTATGCTCGGCTAGGAGCAGGAATCTTAAAATCGGCTGACCGACTGCGAGGGGGAGCATCCAATAGGTGATAAACCAAGGCTGTTGGAAATATACGGAAATAGCGATCGCCACTACATAAACCAATAGCTGTAAACGGGTCGAGCGAATCACTTCGGCATAGGAATTTTCGGGAATAAAGGGACAGTTCTCGAAGTTGCCGATCGCTGTGAGGAAATGTCTCTTAAACTTGCCAATCCACCAAGTAATCCCGCTAATTTCGATGATATATTCCTTGAGATTAGTCGGCTTGCGATCGCTTAATTCAGGATCTTTATCGAGAATCTGTGTATAGCGATGATGCCACTTGTGATAGAGCCGATAGAAGGTACTGTTATAAAAAGATAATAGTCCTGCAAACCAACAAAGCACATCATTGGCGCGATTATTGGTAAAAACGGTGCGATGGGAGGATTCATGCAGTGGCGCAAACATAATTGCAAAGCTAAATCCATATAGCACTAGGGCAGGTATGGCAATAAACCAGCGATCGCTCAGATTCCCCATATTTGTGCCCCAGAGATAGCCACTACCAACCATCACGGTAAGATGTCCTAGTAATTGGAAAGTTCCTTTGACATTCGACTTGACATTTAAAGCGCTTAATTCTTGAGGAGAAAGAAGTTGATTCGGTTTTAGAACGGATTTTCCTGAATTTAATTTCAAATTCATTTCAGTGTTAATTTCAGTGTTAATTTCATTCGGTGATAGAGAAATTACATCTACTTCACTATCAATTTCGCTATCAATATTTTTAACATTTTTAACATCGCTGGAAAACATGATTAAAAACTCATTATTTACTTAAATTAGGGCATTTGGCGCTTCATGCCGTTATACCCTATGAGTATCGCGCCAAAAAGTTTTTGAATAAGTCAAAGTTAATACTAAACAGCTAAGATCTATGCTCCTACATTTATCCACATGGCAAGAAGTCGAAGCCTACCTAAAGCGATCGCCAGCGGTAATTATTCCCATCGGCTCCACCGAGCAGCATGGACCCACAGGCTTAATCGGGACTGATTTTATTTGTGCAGAAGCGATCGCCCGTGCGGTTGGGGAAAAAGCCGATGCTTTGGTTACTTCCACGCTGACGCTGGGCATGGCGGAACATCATACGGGCTTTGCAGGCACGATTAGCCTCAAGCCATCCACCCTTACCCTAGTAATTCATGATGTGGTGCGATCGCTCGCCAAACACGGATTTAAACGTTTTTTCTTTCTCAATGGTCATGGTGGCAATATTGCCGTACTGAAAAATGCCTTTACCGAGATTGCTAACGAACTGCCCGATACAAGCTTTCGGCTCGGTAACTGGTGGGCAAGTAACGAAATTTATAAGCTGGTGAAAGAGTTATATGGCAATCAAGAAGGCTACCATGCCACACCTAGCGAAATTGCGGTAACCATGTATCTTTACCCTGACTCGATTAAGAACGCGCCGCTCAGCCAATCGGTCAATAAGGATAGCCGCATCTATAGCCCTGAAGAATTTCGTCAACGCTATCCCGATGGACGGATGGGTTCAAATCCAGCCCTTGCCAAAGTCGAGCATGGGAAACAACTTTTTGAACTAGCCGTCAAAGAGCTAGTCAGCCAATACAACGATTTTCTTGCCGAGGCTTAATATGTAAGTAGCTAAGCATAAGAGCGTACCGCCCGCGTAGCAGGCGATACGCTCTCTGGCTTTGGTTTTTAATTATACCCAGCTACTTAATATGGACTAATACCAATTCACGAAAGTGTGGCAACACTTTTGTGAATTAAAAACCAAACCTAGTAAGGATTTGAAAAACTAAAAATGGTTCCGCCATTTTTAGTTTTGGTATAAAGCAAGATTAAGTCATTTACAGCAACGTGTAAAATCACTAATCGTTGTATGCTGATCAACTTAAACATCAAAAGTACTTGCATTTTGGCATCATGCTCGATCGTGCAGCGATAACCGTAGCTATCTCCCTATGCCCTGAAGAAGCAGTTTGCTACTTAGCGAGGGTCTATACAACCTTAGTGGTTTTCAATCCACCTGAGTTTATCAAAACATCCGTTGGTAGCAGAGTGCTAATTCATTCCCTTGGATATCCCGATAACCCCGAATCTGCTTATATATGCAAACAACTGATGGATGAGTTTGGCTTTGATACCGAAACTTTTCCTGCAACTGCTCTACAGGGGCTAGCCACGATCGATTCGATATTTCCCTGCGATCGCCAAAACCTAGAAGTAGATTTTGAAATAGATCGCCAGCTAGATATTGCACCCACAAGCCTCATCGATATTCAATCAAGGGTAGAAGATCGCGGGCAATCAGCATGGCTAGTACAACTAAAAGAAACCTACTTTCTGCAAGAACCAATTTATGATGTTTTGCCTCCCATCAATACCGAAACAGGCAATGTTTGGCTACCACAACATAAGTCCCATTTAGAGGATTTTCGCAAAGCCCTAAGGCGAGACATTCTCCGCAGCAAGGTTTAAAGATAGAAAGGCTTCGCAAAGCGAAGCCTTTCTATCTTTATTAGACCAAGTTAAGAAATGGTTATGCCATTTTGAGCTTTGAAAACCCTTACTGGGTTTAATTTTTAATTCACGAAAGTGTTGTCACACTTTCGTGAATTAAAAATTAAACCAGAGAGCGTACCACCCGCGTAGCGGGCAGTACGCTCTTCTAGGTTTTAAGTTTACTTATGCTGAACTACTTAAATTTCAAGGAATCAGAAAAGATTGCAATTTACTACTACCTTCTGTTCTCAGGAAATTACTAGCAAAAATCAAACGTTTTTTCTCAGGGTTATCGGCTATCCCAGTCACAATGGGTGGATAGTAAATATGGCTATTCATCAAAGTGGGAGTTCGCCATAGTAATTTGCCAGTTTTATCGTCAAAGGCACTGACCCAACTATTGTTATCAGCGGAACCATAAAAGCCCAAAGTCACATTTTTGATTTCCATATCTTCTATATAAACTTGCCCATCTACCCAAGTTAAATGTTGAGGATCATTATCATAGACACGATTTACTGTAAATCTGCGTAAAAATCTGCCCGTTTCCTTGTCTAAAACTACAAAGTTACCACGAGAATTCTGTTTAGGTTCCCAGATTAAAACTTCACGATCGCTAACGGCTTTAACTTTGCCAGTAATGACATACGACCATTTCTCCTTACCAGTTTGAAGAGCGATCGCACGGATGCGTCCCGACGGCTGCGTCTTGGTATTACCAAAGACCGAAGTATAGATCGTATCTCCAAAAACATTGGCTGACCATAAGCCATTAGGATCTTGCGGCGCTTCCCAAGTCCAAAGAACTTTGCCTGATGCAACATCTATCACCGTAAATTGTTCGAGCCGACCTGCGGTTGTGTCATGAAAGGAAGGTAACAACAAAATTCCATTCTGCACCACTGGGTTGATTGCCTGAATACCAATCAACCCATTAGTTTTAGGAAGTTGGTACGACCAAAGCGTTTTCTCTTTAGTACTACCATACACCTTTGTTTGATAGTCCATGCGACTGGAGGGGCTATCATCAATTGGGATAGAATCACCATATACCGCAATATCCTGATGTATCCCCATCAAGCGATCGCGGATACCGCCATCCATATATTCTGTATATTTAAACGATGCTTTAGGAGAGCCAGTTTCAGGCTCAAATCCCACAACGCCATTGTCATGACTGGCATAAATAGTGCCATTCTCTAAAATTAACTTGCGACTACCAAGAGTCTGATGAGATGGTAATTGCTGCTGCCACTGCACTTTTCCTGATGCGGTATTAATCGCCACTAAATTTGCCAAATAATCCCTTGGCTCTCCACTATACTTCTGGTTCTCAATTGCAAACACCATCTCACCAGTCGTAATCAGTGGGGTGCTCGTTTCTAAATTAGCAGTCCATTCAGGCTGAAGGATTACTTCAGGATTATTTGCATAGGCGACAAGATGTAAACCTAGCAGCAGCACTAAAGAAATCAGAAAGTATTTTCCAAAATTGACCAGTTTTCGAGAATATTGCAGTTTAAATTTTGATGGTATTACCTGCATAACAGCGATCGCCATATTTGTCCACGACCCTAAACTTTACAAGTCTATAATTTATATTAAATTCATAAATAAAATCAATTATTAAAGTTAAATCAAGATTAAATCCCTATCGGTGTCCCTTTTGGTAGATTGGAAATTGGGAAATCAGTAGTAATAAATACATTTTTATTTATAAGGATCGGTTCAGAAATATGAGCAGTAAGACCAACCGCGTTGTTGTGATTGGAGTTGCAGGTGATTCTGGTTGTGGGAAATCCACATTTTTAGGAAGACTCAAGGATCTGTTTGGCGAAGAATTTATGACCGTGATTTGTCTAGATGACTATCATAGTCTTGATCGCAAACAGCGAAAGGCAACAGGGATTACTGCTCTCGATCCTCGTGCCAACAATTTTGATCTGATGTACGAGCAAATTAAGGCTCTCAAGGAAGGCAAATCGGTGATGAAGCCGATCTACAACCACGAAACAGGTTTAATCGATCCGCCCGAACTCATCGAGCCCAATAAAGTCATCGTTATCGAAGGCTTGCATCCGATCTATGACGAGCGTGTACGGAAACTTCTTGATTTCAGCATTTATCTCGATCTCAGTAATGAAGTCAAGATCGCTTGGAAAATTCAACGTGACATGGCCGAACGCGGTCATACCCTCAGCGATGTCGTGCAAGCGATCGAATCACGGCGACCAGACTTTGAAGCTTATATCGATCCCCAAAAAGCCCATGCCGATATCATCATTCAGATTCTACCTACCAATCTCCTTCCCCATGATAGCGAGCAAAAAGTATTGCGCGTGCGTTTGATTCAACGTACTGGAGTTGAGGGGTTAGAACCAGCATATCTCTTTGATGAAGGGTCAACAATTTCTTGGATTCCCTGCGGTACCAAACTAACCTGCTCCTATCCTGGCATTAAGCTATTTTCGGGTCCCGATAGCTGGCTCGGTCAACCCGTCAGTGTTTTGGAAATCGACGGACAATTTGATCGCCTTGAAGAGATGGTCTATATCGAAAATCATCTCAGTAGTACCAATACCAAGTTTTACGGTGAATTGACGCAACTCCTACTCAAGCACCCCGATTATCCAGGTTCTAACAATGGTACGGGTTTGTTGCAAATCATTGTGGGGCTAAAGATGCGGGCAACCTTTGAGAAATTGACACAACCAGTAGAACCCGTCACTGCATAGGGCTGCGATCGCATTTATAGAGTTGCGGCGCGAAGCACCGCAACTCTATGAATGTTTTTTATAGGTGTTCTTTGCACTTGTCCAAACATAGGCGATCGCCGCATTGCTACACAAAGGGACTACTAAACCAAGAGCCAGAATCATCATGATGTTCAAAAAGCAGACGGCGACGGCATAGGTTGACGACTTCAGGAGTGAGGACATAATCCCTGTTCAGACATTGCTGCAAAGTTTGCCGATCGCGATCGCTAATGGTAGAGAGTCGATGCATCCGATCCGTCTCTAAAACTTGAGTGAGAGTCTCTAGCGAAATCGGTGGATTTTGTGATTGCAAGCAGCCTTGTAAAATCGATAGTAAATAGGGTAAATGCCCATGACTTTCCAAACACAGACAATCGAGAGTTTCTAAGCGATCAAAGCAATCCGTCACCCTTTCCAACCATTTTTCGGGAGCAGTATTCGGCAGCATTCTCGCTAAAACAACTTGACGCAGTAGGTTTAAACTCTCAGAATTAAAGACCCCAAGGCGATCGCGAAGCTGCAAGTTGGACAATATAATCGGCGCATTGCCCTTTAAATACTTCTGAAATCTCTGCTGAAATTGCTCATCGCTATGGATAATTGCCAAAAGTGGCATGGTGTAAATTGTGTGACATTGAAACTGCCGTAAATACTTCCCACCTTCACCAAAAATAATTTTGGCTTGTTCGAGAGACAAGCGATCGAGGTTATCAACCAAAATAACCAGTCCCTTCTTCCCTAAATGCTTCAAGCGATCAATCTCCGTTCCCGTGACTTCTTCAATGGCAACAAGTAAGGGGTTTTTGATCCGTGACTCAAAGTAATGTTGTAACTGGCGACGATGCTGCTCGCTATCTTGTAAAGCTTGCAAAATTCTTTGTAAACGTGGAACATAGGTAGAAATACCAATGGGAGAAGGCAACCGCATCCATTTTTCAATTTCAGAGATCGCATTGGGCAAGTAGGCGAGCGATAACGAATCGCCTTTGCTTTCAAGTTGTTGCACGATCGCCGTCAGGATCATCAGCCAAATCTCAGTTAACCCCACGTCATCAATCTGTAGATATTTATCCGCAGCACAGTGAATTACGGCAAAACCTTGCAGCTCTAGCTCAAATTTCAACCTTAACAATTCCGTCGATTTACCGCTACCGATATGCCCTGAGAGCAATTGACAGGTTGGTTTGTTGGGAGACAGCGCGATCGCTCTCCGCATTCTTTTGACAACATCATCCCCCTTTGCCGCCGCTAAATCTACATAATAATGCTCTTCTTTTGGTAAAACGATGGCAAAGCTAGGGTTGCAGGCATGGAGAGATTCTAGGTTTGTCATAATGCATATTATTTATCTTGAAATATCTTGAAATATCTTGAGATTGAATTGAATAATTGAACAAATTCTAATTGAACAAATTCTCGATCGCACATACTCGACACATCTGCCATCGAGATAGTTCCCCAATCAAAGCAGGACGATTGCATCTCGGACATTTTGGCATTTGATTGGTTCTCAACTTCATCACATCTTGCCAACGTTGAAATGCATCATTTGCCGTTGCAGGTGGCTTAGGCGTTTCTGGCTGAACAACTTTAAGATTTGGTTTGAGTGGTTTGGATGGCATCTGGGCAGGTGGTAAGTAACTGGGGTGATCCTCGGTCACAGCTTGACGTTCTTTCACGATTTCTTTCAATATCTGTTGTTGCGTCGCCCATTTTGCCGTAGAAAAATGAATATCAGCGATCGCTAAGTTTCCCAAATCGCTAAATAGTGCATTAATCTTCGCCAATATGCGTACCCTCTCAAAGGTCAGCGCTTGCGACCAAATTGCACTTGAGACTGCTACCTGTAAAGTTTTTTGATATACCCCAATCGGACAGGTTTGCAGCGCTACCGATTCACCAACAATATCAGACCATTTTTCAACGATCAACAAATATTGACAGCGTTGCTGCCAACTGGTGCGGGACTGGATACCATGCAAAATATTTGGTAACCCTGTTAGGGACATATCCATAAACCAAACATATCTTTTGCTTAAGACTAAGTAGTTAAGCATAAGTAAACTTAAAACCTAGAAGAGAGTACCGCCCGCTACGCGGGCGGTACTCTCTCTGGTTTTCGTTTTTAATCATGCTGAACTACTTAGCAATCATTTTACGCTTTCCGATCTTCAGATTAGCATTTCTATAAACAGCTACCACTCCCACTCTATACAGTAATCTTACAGCAATTATCAATCAAACTAACCACAAGGTAATTCTTGAAAGCGTTACGAAGCAGCGCTTTCAAGAATTTACCTAGTTTGGGTTTGAGCGCAAATCGCTGTAGGACAGCTATGGATTTCTATAAATGAGGATGGGAATTGCCAAGCGTCAACCCAAAAGATGGGTGACAGTGCGCCGCCACCCATCTTTTGGGTTTTATAGCTGTAGGCGTTTACCTTAGGAAACAGCGATAATATTCACAGTTGATTGTGAGTAAAGATTTTCTATGTTTGAAAATTTATTTAAATCGCCCAATGCCGATCGCATTCCTAAAGGACAGCGGCTAACCAATGGCTTCCCAATCATGACCTATGGAGATACGCCCAATATTCAACGTCAAGATTGGCAATTGAGGGTTTGGGGACTAGCTACAGAGAAAACCTTCACATGGGATGACTTGATGGCAATGCCTCAAACTGAATTTACGGCTGACTTTCACTGCGTCACCACATGGTCAAAACTAGATGTCAAATGGCAAGGGATCAAAGTAACTGACTTTTTAAAGTACATCGAAATCGAGCCGCAAGCTTTACATTTAATGGAACATTGTTACGGTGGCTATACAACCAATATTGCGATGGAGGACTTTGTGCGGGAAGAAAATTTCTTTGCCCATACGCTTTTTGGTAAGCCTTTACCCGTTGATAATGGCGGTCCCGTACGATTAGTAGTCCCCCATCTTTATGCTTGGAAAAGTGCTAAGTGGCTGAATGGGCTAGAGTTTCTCAACAAAATGCAGCTTGGTTTCTGGGAACGTAATGGCTATCATCATCGTGGCGAACCCTTTGCCGAGGAAAGGTATAGCGCTTTCTAGTCGATTGGAGATACCCCCCAAAAGAGGGTTGCCGCGCGAAGCGCGGCAACCCTCTTTTGGGTTAACAAGACTGGCGGCAGTATAACTGCGCCTAGCTGCTTAACGTGACTAGCGATAGCGATAAAATGACAATATGGTAAAAAAGAAAAAAAGTGAATCTAAGGGGTGGAACTTATTCCGTAAAACCTTATACAAGTCTTTATCAGTATTTCGTTACGGTATCAAGGCTCTAGGCTTGGTCTGGACGACTAGTCGAACTTTGACCCTAGCGATCGCCTTGTTTACCCTGATGGGGGGATTGCTACCTGCGGCGATCGCTTATGTGGGAAAACTAATCGTTGATAGTGTGGTCATCGCTTCCCACAGTGGACTAGGGAGCGATCGTCATTTAGCCCTGAGCTATGTTGGCTGGGAAGCTTTCTTAATTATTGTTTTAGCCGCCGCACAAAAAGGCTTAAACATATCGCAATCATTGCTGCGGGTATTGCTCGGACAGAAGGTGAATGTATTAATTCTCGAAAAAGCACTCACCCTCAATCTGGCTCATTTTGAGGATTCCGAATTCTATGACAAGATGACTCAAGCGCGATCGCAGGCTTCTAATCGTCCTCTATCGCTGATTAGCCGTATCTTTGGTTTGGGTCAATCAGCTTTAACTTTAGTAACCTTTAGCGGGCTGTTATGGCATTTTTCGATCTGGGCTGTAATGGTCTTGATTTTGGCAGCAATTCCCGCGTTTGTAGCCGAAACCAGATTTTCAGAACATGCATTCCGTTTATTTCGATGGCGATCGCCTGAGACCAGACAGCAACATTATTTAGAGACATTACTGGCGCGGGAAGACTATGCCAAGGAGGTGCAACTTTATCAATTAGGCGGAATGCTATTACAGCGCTATCGTGATATTTTTAACCGCCTTTACGATGAGGATCGCCATCTTACAATTCAAAAAGGAATTTGGGGATATTTACTAGGACTACTCAGTACGGGAGCATTTTATGCCGCTTACGCTTGGATCGTAATCGAGGCGATCGCAGGCAAGATCAGCTTGGGGGAAATGACCATGTATTTAGTGGTCTTCCGTCAAGGTCAATCAACCTTTGCCTCAGCATTAACCTCCATTGGCGGCATGTACGAAGACAATCTCTATTTAGCCAACCTATACGAATTTCTCGAACAACCCATTCCTAAATTCTACGGCACGATCAAACAAGGAATTACATCGGATGGCATTAGATTTGAGAATGTTTCCTTCTGTTATCCTGAAAGCCAAGAGCCAGTGTTAAAGGATATTTCTTTACATTTAAGGCAAGGACAGAAACTAGCGATCGTGGGCGAAAATGGCTCTGGGAAAACCACTCTGATTAAGCTGTTAACAAGGCTCTATATTCCCAGTAGCGGCAGGATTTTGCTGGATGGTGTAGATCTGAATGATTGGGATCTAGATGCATTGCGAAATAGAATTGGGGTGATTTTTCAGAACTTTGTCCAGTACCAATTTACCGTGGGCGAGAATGTCGGAGTCGGGAATGTGGCAAGACTCGAAGATGCCCAAGAATGGGAAATTGCTACCGAAAAAGGGATGGCAAAAGCATTCATTAATAATATGCCCCAGAAATTTAGTACCCAGCTAGGCAAATGGTTTAAGGGCGGTCAAGAGTTATCGGGTGGACAATGGCAAAAGATTGCTCTATCCCGAGCCTTTATGCGATCGCAAGCCGACATTCTGGTATTAGATGAACCAACTGCGGCGATGGATGCGGAGGCAGAAATGAGCATTTTCAATCATTTTCATTCTCTCACTAAAGATCGCATGGTCGTTCTCATTTCCCATCGCTTCTCTACCGTAAGAATGGCTGATCAGATCGTCGTAATGGCAGATGGTAGAATTATCGAGCAAGGCAGTCACGAGCAATTATTAGCAGCAGATGGACGCTATGCCCATCTTTTTTCGCTGCAAGCAGCAGGTTACCAATAGCTTTTAAAGTGAAAATTATGCAAGCTTTTAACTGGCAAAAAATCCAGAATGGTTCTGATATCCGTGGTGTGGCGATCGCTGGTGTACCCAACGAAGAAGTCAACCTAACCCCTGAAGTTGTCAGTATTTTAGGTAAAGCTTTTGCAAGTTGGCTATCCCAGAAGTTAAATAAGCCGACGACAGAATTACTCATTTCCGTTGGTAGGGATAGCCGTCTTTCGGGAGCAGAATTAATGCAAGCGGTAATGACAGGAATTAATGCTCTCGGCAGTCAAGTTTATGACTTGGCGATCGCTTCTACTCCAGCTATGTTTATGAGTACGATTACCGATGGATTTAAATGCGATGGGGCAATTATGCTAACCGCGAGCCATCTCCCCTTCAATCGCAATGGCTTAAAGTTTTTTACCGCCCAAGGTGGTTTAGAGAAAAAGGATATTACGGATATTCTTACCCTTGCAGAAAAGAATGAATTTGTAGTTTCTGAATCTCAGGGCAAAATTACTGAACATAATTTTATTGCCGTTTATGCCAGTCAATTTGTTACGCAAATCCGCAGAGCGGTCAATCATCCCGAACATTACGAACAGCCCCTGAAGGGATTAAAAGTCATTGTCGATGCAGGGAATGGCGCAGGAGGATTTTATGCCGATCAGGTTTTGTTGCCTTTAGGAGCGGATATTACGGGCAGTCAATTTCTCGATCCCGATGGCACATTCCCCAACCATGTTCCCAATCCTGAGGATAAGGCGGCGATGGCAGCAATTTGTGATGCCGTAATTAAACATCAAGCGGATTTTGGCATTATTTTTGATACTGATGTCGATCGCAGTGCTGCCGTGGATCAGTTTGGTAAGGAATTAAATCGCAATCGTTTAATTGCGTTAATTTCAGCGATCGTTCTACAAGAACATCCCCAATCAACAATTGTGACGGATTCTATTACTTCCGATGGGCTCACTAAATTTATCGAAAGGGACTTACAGGGCAAACATCACCGTTTTAAGCGGGGATACAAAAATGTGATTAATGAGTCGATCCGCCTCAATCAGACAGGGCATGAGTCTTGGTTGGCGATCGAGACTTCGGGGCATGGGGCGATGAAGGAGAATTACTTCCTTGATGATGGAGCATACTTAGTCAGTAAGCTCTTAATTGAGTTAGCGAAGTCTAAATTAACGGGAAAGTCCCTCACGGATTTAATCGTGAATTTACAGGAACCGATCGAAAGCGAAGAATTTCGGATCAAGATGACGGTAGATGATTTCAAAGCCTTAGGCGATCGCCTTATTAATGATTTACAAGCCTTTGCGAGTAACCAACCAGATTGGCAAATCGTTCCTCATAACTACGAAGGAATTCGCGTTTCCTGTAATTCCATTGATGAAAATGGTTGGTTTTTACTACGCCTCTCGTTACACGATCCTGTAATGCCTTTAAATATCGAGTCCAATATTGAAGGCGGCGTTGCCAAGATTCTCCAAAGGTTAACAGCTTTCTTCCAATCCATTGAAGGGCTGGATATTTCGGCATTCTCTCGCAATGGCTAAAGATGAGTGGCGGCGCAAAGCGCCGCCACTCATCTTTAGGGTTTGACAGCAATTATCGATCAAACGAACCACAAGAAAAATTTTGAAAGCGTTGCAAAGCAAGGCTTTCAAAATTTTTCTTGGTTTGGGTTTGAGCGTAAAGCGCTGTATGTCCTAAGCAAACCTGATGTTATACCAATTCACGAAAGTGTTGACACACTTTCGTGAATTAAACACCAAACCCAGTAAGGTTTTGAGATTCCCAAAATGGCGTTGCCATTTTGGGAATTGGTATTACTTAGAAAAGGCTCGCAGAAAACAAGCCGCCGATACAAACCATGCCGATCGCCCACATTGGCGATCGCAACCAAGGTAAATCGAGAATATAAAACAAGTTAAATAAAAATCTTGCCACCAGAAAAGCAATGATATAAAGCGAAGTGCGATCGGAAGCAACATTGGTCACGTAGGCGGTGAGTGCTGCGGCTGCGAATAATGCAAATACCTCAAAGGAATTTTGGTGCGCCCATGTGGCTCGCTTTGCATAGTCTGGTAAGCGATCGAACATTGCCCTTGGTGCATTCATATCGATACCAATACGCAACCGTCCATAGGCGACCACTATATAGGGCAAATACACTAACCCCGCCGCGATCGCTATGCCATACAGCAATAGCTGCGATGGTGTAATAATAAAATTCATCATGCTTTTATATGAAGTAATGAAGACCGAGCAAAAATAAAGTTAACTTTTGTTAACTTTATCAGTACCTCAGCATAATTAAAATCTAGATATAAAACCTGCGGCGCACGCTGAGCGTGCGCCGCAGGTTTTAGGGTTTTATATTTAATTAAGCCCACTTATAACAATTCACGCAAGTGTGACAACACTTTTGTAAATTAAAAATAAACCTAGTAAGGGTTTTC
>NZ_ALWB01000102.1:0-5000 GCF_000332215.1 Pseudanabaena biceps PCC 7429 | reverse complement strand
ATTTAATGGTTATGGGCAGCTGGTAATTCAGGCGAGTCGGGCGATATCCTATCGCGGCAGTCTGAATTTAGCCACTAATACCTTTACTGTGACCATTCCTGCCACAAGAATCTCACCGCAGTTACGTCGTCCAATTTTAGGCTCGAATAGCCCAATCGAACAAATTCGCCTCAATCAAGTGGGTGATGCAGTAGTCATTAGTGTCAAAACGATCGCAGGTTGGCAAATCCGTGAGGCAATCAGAACCGATCCTCAGGCGATCGCATTGCAGTTAAACAGTGTAGGACAGGTTACTACGAGTAATGTACCAATTACCAGAGCCCAAGCCCAAAACACCTATAGCAATGTTAATGGTCGTCAGATCGTGGTCATCGATCCTGGGCATGGGGGCCCTGACGTGGGGGCTACGCGCAATGGAGTTTACGAAAAAGACATTACTTTGGTAATTAGTAAACAACTGGGTAGGATATTACAGCAAATGGGCTATTCTGTGGTGTTTACACGCACTGAAGATATTGATCTCGACCTCGACCCAAGGGTAAAGATTGCGGAGAATGCTAGAGCGAGTGCCTTTGTAAGCGTGCATGTTAATTCACTTGATGCCAATGCCTCTCAAGTCAGTGGGGTTGAAACTTATCACGCACCAGGTGCGTCTTTAGGAGAGAATCTTGCAGAATTAGTACATGAGCAAATTCTTGCCATAACTGGGGCAAACGACCGTGGTGTGAGGTCGGCTAGATTTTATGTGATTCGCAATACTTCTATGCCTGCAATTCTTGTGGAAACTGGATATATTACCAATCCAACCGAGGCTTCAAAATTAGTCAACAGTGCTTATCAACAGCGCATGGCAGAGGCGATCGCTAAAGGGGTCGATCAATTTCTAAAGTCTTACCGAAGGTAGATTGAGGCGATCTTCATAGCCCAAAAATCTAGCTGTTTAATAGCTCAGATTTCGGATAATTACGTTATTGGGAGAAATGTTTTGCGATATCGACACATGGTAGTCGGAATTTTAGTGAGCCTAGCTACTAGCTATGGATGGAATATAGGCAACTTTGCTAGCAGCGAAGCTAATCCTATGCATCCCGACATTTTGGAATCATCTCTGCTTCAAAACAAACAAAACATCCCAAAGGGAATAGGAAATTTACAATCCCAGTCCATAAATACAAATAATCGAGTGGCTCAAGATCGAGGGACTAAAATCGCACAGGCGATACCCATTAATCCAAGCTTACCCATTTATAAACCAGTCAATCCAACTAACTCAGCATCCCTAACCGCTGAGATCGAACGATTGAGCTTAAGCAGTACAGGACAATTGAGCGTAGAGGCAACCCAAGCCATAAGCTATCAAACTAGTCTTGATCGCACTGGCAACTTCAACTTAGTTATCCCCAATGCCAAGATTTCGGCAAATTTCCAACGCCCTAGCCTTGCCGCCAATAGCCCTATTGAGAGGATTAAGCTGTCGCAGGTTGGTAATGCCGTGGAAATTGGCATTAAAACAAGTGCTGGTTGGCAAATACGTGAAACGCAAAGACTTAATAATAAACAAATCAAGCTCCAAATTTCCACAAGTGGGGTTGCTGCCAATCCTGCCAATCCATCACCTTTACCTACTAACAATCCTTCTCCAAATATTCCGCAAAATACAGGCGATCGTCGTCGGGGCGTAATCTATGTAGATGCTGGGCATGGGGGCAATGACCCTGGAGCCGTTGCCAATGGCATTCAAGAGAAAGATGTCGTTTTGCCAATTAGCCTCAAGCTCGGACAGGCTCTACAAACCATGGGTTACACCGTTTATTACACCCGTACTAATGATGTGGAAATCGACTTAGAGCCTCGCGTTGCCGCAGCAGAGAGAATCAATGCCGATGTGTTTGTCAGCGTCCATGCTAATTCGCTTGCCCCAGGCAATAGTGGCATCAGTGGCATTGAGACCTATCATTCACGGAACTCAACGGTTGGTCGTGAGCTTGCCAACTACGTGCATTCGCAGATTATTGCAGGAACTGGAGCAAACGATCGCTCGGTTAGAGGTGCAGGTTTTTATGTAATTGCCAGAACTTCGATGCCTGCGATTTTAGTCGAGACGGGATTTGTAACGAATCCAACGGAAGCAAGGAATTTAAATAGCCCAGATTATCAAAAACGGATGGCAGATGCGATCGCGCGCGGGATCGATCAATTTATGCGCGTCCGAGGTAGATAATAGCAATTCCCAAAATGGCGTTGCCATTTTGGGAATTGCTATTAAGCATCGCTTAGGCAGGAGATTTAGAAAATTCCAAGGGAGAATGGGACTGTTGTTGTTGTCGTGCATCGGTGATCAGCCAATCTAGGGCCGCCGCTTGCAAATCGATCGTTGCACCTGTTTTATCAACACAGTAACGACCAAATACCAATTTATCGACTAGCCGCACATCAGACAAACGGGAATACTCAAAAATCACGCTCCGTTCAACTACCGCACCACTACAAACATGACAATTAGGACCAATCATTGTCGGACCAATGATAGTTGCTCCATCCTCGATTTGAGTCATGCCACCAATATAAACAGGACCACGAATATCAACTTTGTCCCAATTAACCGAAACATTTAAGCCTGCATAAATCCCTGGCTTAACTTCATGCCCCGGAATATTAACGTTTTTAATCTTGTCTAGTAAGACATCTTGGATTGCCTGCCAATAGTCGGGAACCTTACCAATATCCACCCATTGAAAGTCCATCGAAATGGCATGGAAAGGTAAATCGGCTCCCACCAATTTAGGAAACAAATCACTACCAAGGTCAAATTCTAGCCCTGAAGGGACATAATCAAGAATTTCAGGTTCAAATATATAGATGCCTGTATTGATCGTATTGCTCAGGGCATCTTCAACACTTGGTTTTTCTTGAAATTGCTTAATTCTGCCATCAGAATCGGTAACCACTACCCCATAGCTAGAAACCTGATCTCTGGGAACAGTTTTGGTAATAATCGTAGCAAGGGACTTTTTTTGACGATGCCAATTCACAGCATAGGTGAGATCAAGATCGATCAAAGCATCGCCACAAAGGACAACAAAAGTATCATCAAAAAACGGGGAGAAATCTTGGATTTTTTTCAGTCCTCCTGCTGAACCAAGCGCACTACCTTGGAGCTTGCCATCAATAATGGTTCCCTCAAAGGAATATGCCATTTGTACACCAAATTTTTGACCATCTCGAAAATAATTCTCGATCTCTTCCGATAGGTGGCTAACGTTAACCATGATCCGATCGAAGCCATGCTGTCTTAGTAGCTCAACTAAAAACTCCATCACAGGCTTTTGCATGATGGGAATCATGGGCTTAGGCATGATATTCGTGATCGGGCGGATTCTAGTACCTTTACCCGCAGCCAAAATCATGGCTTTCATAAATTACGTTCTCCTCTCACTACGATTAAATGGCACTTGCATAAGCACCTCGGCATAATTCAAAAATCTAGCCTCCAAACTATGCCGATCGCTATGCTAAAGGCAAACTATTTGGAATTCTATTTTTAATTATGCTTACCTACTCATCTGAAATTTAGTTTACTAAGCTCTGCCAAAGCTCCCTAAAAACCGTCTTATCATACCTTGTAATACCATTTCCCTGAAGTGTGCCAACACCTTAGAAAACGAAAAACTAAACTCAGCAAGGTTTTTAAGTTCAAAAAATAGCAAATTTTTGCGCTAGTTTTACTGGTTTTATACCAAAAAAATGGCTACGCCATTTTTTTGGTATTACTGGTTTTACATTAGTAGATATCGCAAGCCCCAAGAAGAGAATGGGGCGGCGCTTCACGCCACCCCATTCTCTTCTTGGGGCTTTATGTGGAAACTAACGGGCTTAAAAATCAATGCTACGACTGTTATATAAGCTCATTGCCTTTTCTAACCCATCCGCTAAAATACTGGTTACTGTGGATTCGGCAAGGTCGAGAATTTCAGGCAATACTTTAGTTTCTGTGGCGGAAAATCCACCGAGAACGTGATTAGTGACATTTTGATTGGCTTTAGTAGCGATCGCTTCATCACTACCAGATCTACCACCTCGACCGATACCCAGACGGAGACGGGGAAAATTTTGCGTGCCCAGATGCGCGATTATGGATTTCATACCATTATGTCCACCCGCAGAACCAGAGGGACGCAATCGCAGCTTACCAAGGGGTAAATCCATATCGTCATATACAACCAAAATATTTGCGGGACTGCCTTTAAACCAATCCGCACAGGCGCGGACGGATTGTCCCGACAAGTTCATATAGGTAGTGGGCTTCAGCAAACGAATCTTACCGTTACCGACCAATCGACTTGACAGTCGCCCCTCACCAAAGAGCCCATAAAAGCGTTTTTCTTTGCCAAGGGAGATATTCCAAGATGTGGATAGGCGATCGATCGCCATAAAACCAATATTGTGGCGAGTGCGATCGTATTCTGCCCCAGGATTACCCAGTCCGACAATTAAAGATATGGATTGAGTCTCAAGCATCCGCAGCGGTTGTTACTTCCTTAGTTTGTTCTGAAGAGGTGGCAACAGGAGCAGCAACAGATGCAGCTTCAGGACTCTGAGAAGATACGGTTGCCGAGGATGTCGCAGGGGCTGACTCGGCAGTTGTTGTGGGTTGCTCTAAACGCTCGGCTTCACGCTTAAATTCCGATTCAAATTCGCGGGAGGCATCTTGAAAACCTTTAATAGCTTTACCCATACTACGCCCAATTTCTGGCAGCTTTTTGGGGCCAAAGATCAAGAGAGCAACGAGCATGATCAGAATCATTTCAGGCAAACCAATACCAAAAATATTCATCAAGAATGACCTTCTTTTTAGACGAGTGAACTATTAGCGATCATAACCAGAGCCCGTCGGCGATCGGTCGATCCTGAATTTTTAAATTTATCAAAAAATCTATCAATAAGTAGCTGGGCATAATTAAAATCCAGATCTAAAACCTGCGGCGCACGCTGCGCGTGCG
>NZ_ALWB01000101.1 GCF_000332215.1 Pseudanabaena biceps PCC 7429 | reverse complement strand
AGTAAGTTCAACACCCAGCGCTTTTGTTGAACAACAAAGCCTTTTTGCCCCACAGGAGGAACAACCACTTGTAAGCACCAGTAAAAAGTATGCAGAATCGCCAGAACGAAAGCTTTACCCCTATAACCACGATCTACCCAAATCGTTGATAGACGGGGGAAACGGTCACGAATTTGGTTGATTTTTCTAAAAGCATGGTTGCCCCTTACGGTCATCAAGATTCGCAGCAGTAACTACCACCATCAATAGCAAACCCAATGTGTCCACAAAAATATGTCGTTTTCTGCCATTGACGAACTTGTTCCCATCAGTACCAACTGCTTCTGGTGATGCTAATCGGCTAGCGATTTTGGTTGATTGACTGTCAATACAACCTGCACTAGGTGTAGCTTCTCTTCCTTCACTGACTCGATACCATTGTTACAATTTAGCTTTGATATCTTGCCATGTGTTGGTAATACGCCAGTGCCGAAAGTAACCATAGACCGTCTGCCATACAGGAAAATCATGAGGTAACATCCGCCATGCACAGCCTGTGGCATTGATGTAGAAAATAGCATTGAGTATGGCTCTAATATCCACACTTCTTTTGCGTCCTCCTGTTCCTGCGGCGGGAATCAACTCTTTTACCAGTTCCCATTGATCATCAGTTAAGTCTGTGGGGTATGATTTCTTTGTTGCTTCCATAAGACTGTCTTTGTTTTTGTCTATTGACAGGCTATACCTTGGGGAGCTTTTTTTCACCTTTTTGACCCCAGAAAACTTCTCAAACACGCTCTGACTGTTTTCAAATATTTCTTGACCTTGTTTCAGAGAATTTTGCAGACAGCATCATTATCATGCAAGTTGATCAGGCTGGTTGTCATCGCGCTAAGCGTTTACGATTGCCTCGCAATATCATTTTGATATTTCAGCCTGCTCATTCTCCAGAATTAAACCCAATTGAGCGGGTTTGGCTACATTTGAAGCAAGGGTTGAGATTTTCTTTACCCAAAAATATGGATGAGTTGCGGCTTTTAGTCAAGAATCGTCTCTCCGAAATGTCTAAATCTGTAATTGCTTCCCTTGTCGGTAGAGGTTCCATACTGGATGCTCTATCTGTTGCCTCTCTTTTGTGATTTGGTATTACTCAAGGTAAAGGAGCGTACTTTGATGTTAAAAGGGCTGGAGGTATTCAGCCGATCGCTCCCACCTGAAGCATATTTATAATCCCGCACATCCCGCATCCCCACCAAAGCAACTGACTGCGGAAATCCCTGTGGACGATTTGGAAACCCAGAGCGGATTTGTCTTAACACTGAAATTAGAGTTTCATTACTCAAGGCATCAATTTCATCCAAAAAGACCACTAACGGACGAGAAGATAACTCTGCCCAGCGACTCAAGGTTGTGCCAATTCTTGCCCCTGCTTCAGCATCGCCCCACTCTTGAGGTTGCAATTCTTTAGGTCAACGAAACCGTATCGATTGCTTCCACTCCCCTAAAATAGCTAGTTCGGCTGCTCCCAAATCGTCTGAGAAAGCCGCCCCCACTTCCAGAGATAACATCACTGCCGTATATTGACCGCTAGCCGTTAGCTCTTGGGCAAGTGTCAGTATTGCTGTAGTCTTACCCACTTGCCTTGGCGCATGAATTACGAAATAGTTTTCCTGAGCAATTAGTTGTTTGATTTCAGGCAAGCGCTCTGTAGCTGACAACATGTAGTGAATGTCAGGCTTACAAGGACCAGCGGTATTAAACCATTTGGGCATAACGACAACTAACTAACAAAGCAGATACCCCTTCAATATATCGCAACGCGCCAAGCAAAATCCTCAAACCTAGAATTTACGTTGGTAGTAATAAGTATTTATACTTATTCGTTTTATTTTAATGGCAAATAAGTGACAATTATTTGCCCTAAGTCACTTCTATGTCAATTTAGGGCTTATGGATAATTTTAGATTGAAAATTTCTACAACAAAGATGAATTCTTGGTTCTGACACGAATAGAGAGTTCTTCCATAGTTTCGACAAACGAATTATCTTTATGCCAAAATGCGGGGTTATCGCCTTGTTTTTTGATAACGATCGCTGACACACTCGCAGGAGCAGCAAAAGGAATTGCCTGTGGTAGGCGCTTTTGTCCTTGCCAAAATTGTTTTAAAGTAGGAATTTCCTTGATAGTTTCGGTTTGTGGTTTGGTGAAGTAAGAGGTTGCTACGTCTGGCTGAAGAGTGCGATCTCCTAATTCTGATGCTAGGGCTTTACCGAGGGGGGACTTGATTAGTTCTGCTTGCAAATCTTCTTTGGATATGCCGCGCATCTCAAACAACAGAAATGGATCTTGATCGAGTTCGCTCGATAGTCGGTAACATAGCCCTGCTATATGTTTGCAAGGATTGGAATAGTCAGGGCAAGAACAATCGGTGTAAAAGTCTTTGCGACTATAGGGTAGTAGATGTTTACCAACGGCGGTAAAGCTATCTTCAATATTTTCAGGTACTTCATTGAGCAGTAATCTAGCTACTACGCTTGCCTTGGAGGACATATTGGCAATGATTTTTGTCCAGTCTTTGGCTGCGATCGCGGTCATTTTTACTTCAGTCCCATAAAGTGGTTCTTTATAGACTCCAAAATAAGGATTGACGTTACCGCGAATGGTTGCCGTGGCGATTCCTTTGGTAATAGTAAAATGGATAATGCGACTGTCTCCAGAATAGGCGCGTCCACGTTGGAGTCTACCGGAATCGGTGAAAGATTCGAGAGCACTAATAAATTTTTGCCCCCACCATGTCCGACTATGTTTTGCCATTGTTTTGTTTGGGTAGTTAGTGGTTATTGTTTAGCTTTTGGCTTTTAATGAATTATTTTAAAGTTGAAAAGAGAGAGATTGATAGTAATTGGATATTTTTGAAAGCTAACAGCTAACGGCTAATAGCCAATAACTAATCTATAATTGCACTCTTATTTAAAGCAATAAGCTGCTTGAACTTGTCGTTGTCCAGCTCCGTGAGCCAAGACTCATCCGCACCGACGATCGCGCCTGCGAGTTTCTTTTTATCCTCAATCATTTGATCGATGCGCTCCTCTAGGGAACCGATGGTAATGAATTTGTGAACAAAGACATTTTTCTTCTGTCCAATCCGAAAGGCGCGATCGGTGGCTTGGTCTTCAACGGCAGGATTCCACCAGCGATCGAAGTGGAAGACGTGGTTTGCCTTAGTGAGCGTAATACCGACACCACCCGCCTTGAGCGAGAGAATAAATATAGAAGGTTCGGTTTCAGGATCTTGGAACTCGTTAATCATGCGTTCGCGTTTATCGCGATTTGTGCCGCCGTGAATGTAGTAGGTGTTGTAATGCAGCTTTTGACGGATATATTTTTCTAAAGCGTCACCTATCTCGGTAAACTGCGTAAAGATTAATAGGCTTTCTCCTTCGGAAATGACTTCTTCCATCATCTCGGACAAGCGGCTAAGCTTATGCGATCGCTCGGTTGTAAAGTCGCTACCATCTTGCAAAAACTGGCGCGGATGATTGCAAATTTGTTTGAGTTTGAGCAATGTCGAGAGAATTAAACCCTTACGCTGAATTCCTTCGACTTCATTAAGTTGTTTTTCCACATCCCTAACCACTACTTCATAAAGGGAAGCTTGTTCTTTAGTGAGGTTGGTATAGAGCTTTTGTTCGATTTTATCGGGCAGATCTTTAATGATCGATTGATCGGTTTTGACTCGTCGCAAAATAAATGGCTCGACCAATTTTTTTAATACACCTGCTTGAATTTGATCGTTATTCTTTTGAATTGGCGTTTCAAAGGATTTTTTAAATTGTGCTTCTTTGCCTAAGTAGTTGGGATTGAGGAAATTGAAAATTGACCATAAATCTAAGAGACGATTTTCAACGGGTGTACCTGTGAGGGCGAGGCGATGTTTGGACTCTAATTTGAGAATTGCTTTAGTTTGAGCTGCTTTCGGATTTTTGATGTTTTGGGCTTCATCAATCACGATCCGATGCCAGTTGACGGAACTAAATAGAGCTTCGTCTTTGCGGATGAGGGTAAAGGAAGTAATGATCAAATCATGGGTTTGATAGATATTTTGAAAAGCGGCCGCATCTTGTAGGCGATCGCTACCGTGATGCACGATCGCTCGTAAATGGGGCGCAAACTTCTCGATTTCTTTTTGCCAATTACCAACAACGGATGTAGGGGCAATCAGTAACGTGGGTGGGATCTCATTTATCGATACAAAGGCAGGAAGAACTTTTTTGGATTTTGCTGTTTTGGTTGATTTTTTGGCTTTAGTGGGTTCGGGAATTTCTGTAATTGCATCACGTTCGTTCACTAATCTAGCAATAATCTGAACAGTTTTACCCAAGCCCATATCATCGGCTAGACAACCATTTAAGCCTAGATTTTCTAAATATTGTAACCATGCTACGCCACGTTTTTGATATTCGCGCAGAGTTCCTTTTAGTTGTGGTGGATTTTCGATTGGTTCAAATTGCTGCTTGTCTTGCAACTTTGATAGCATTTCTGCAAGGGTACTGTTACGATCAACTTCCCAATCAGGATCAGTGGCGGTTAGCTTCATTAGTTCAATCAGACTCATTGCCGATGTGCCTTGTCCCTGTTGTTGCCAGAAGGTGAGCATTTCTTGCATTTTGTCGCGATCAAGTTCGATCCATTCGCCACGAAACTTGACTAATGGTGTTTTCGCATTGATTAGCTGTTCCCATTCTTTGGCGGAGATGCTTTCATCTCCGATCGCTAATTCATACTGATATTCCACTAGTTGATCAAAACCAAAGTAGCTCTTGGCTTGAGTTTTAGAACTTGCTGCGCTTTTGCCTGAACCCTTCAAGCGCATTTTTGCCCTGCGTCGTCCCGCAGGTGTCCACCAAGCAGGCACAACGACTTTGTATCCAGCATCTTCTAAAACCCATGCTGATTCTTTTAGGAATTCAAAGGCTTGATCGAGATCGAGACTTAACCCAATCGGGCGATCGGTTTCTAAGCCTTGCCAAATAGGATTGTAGATTCTGGCGGCATAGCCAAGATTTAATAGGAGATTTTGCTCAAACTCTTTGCCAAATTGCTTTTCAAGTACCTTTTTTTTTGCTGCCGTCATAGTCCAATAATCGGCTAGTAGTAATTTCAACGATGGATCTTGTCTAGGAGCAACTTGAAATTGTAATTGCCAAGGTTCCTCTTCCTTCAATGGCGCTTGGAGTTGAAAGCAGAGATAAAAATCGGAATCCGATTGAGTGCGAACAATTTTTTGTCGCCATGCTTGCCATTGTTGATATTCTTCCAAAGCTGCATCATCAGCAATCATCGGATCGGTGAAATGATTGTCGGAAAAATCAAGACATTTCTGTAATAAAGAATTAGATACCTGTTTATCAAATTGGGCTGTCGATGGAGTATTGGTGAGAATGCTATGGAGCAATGATTCTGAGAAATGTTGTAATAGAGTGCGGCGATCGCTAAATAATGGTTGAGAATTAGGTTCGCTAAATCCTGAAACACAGGCTAGGGGCATATATTCCACATACTGCTGTAGCTCTTCCTTATATTTTTCAGAAACGATCTCCCAAGCGGGATATATTTCAAATTTTGGTGCTTGACTTGCTCCTTTTTTAGACTTTGCAGAAGTTTTGCTTGCTTTAGTAGTTTTAACCTCCAGTTCTCGATACTTCAAAGCAGGAATATATTGATCCTTGAGAATAATCTGTTTAAAGGATTGGGTATAGTGATACCAAAATAGTAAATCCGATCCTAGTTGTACTTCCGCGAGATTATTGATCGCGATGAAATGTAAATCATTCAGTAACTTGATAACATTAACCGCGCGGCGATATGTATAGCTACCTGTTTTGACGGGAGTAGTCACCTGATAACAATCAATTTGCCAATATTGCAAATCAAAATCTTCAGGACTATCAATTTCTAAATATCGTGCCGATTCTAAAGATGGTAATGGTTGATTATCGCTTGTTGGCAAAAGAAAATATTGAGGAAAGATTATCTTTTCCTTTTCGTATCTTTTATTATTTGGCTCCTCTAGAAGCTCATCCTTGATGGCTAGATCTTTATAGAGAAAGGACTTTAAGTCTGGTTCACCTAAGCTCGCAGGATGCTTTGCGATCGCCCCAGAAGATTGCACTGTCTTGGATGATTTGCGCTTGTTTGTGGCGATCGCTCTCGGTTCTGTAGTCTCTACCCAAATATAAAAATTACCAGTTTGGATAAAATCATTACTATGATCGGAACTATAGTTGGAAATCCAAGTACCATGTAGAATTTTCATAGTTTTTTCCCGATCAGTCTAAGATAATGGTTGATTGACTTATCTACAGCGCTTTGCGCTCAAACCCAAACCAAGGAAATTTTTGAAAGCGTTGCTTTGCAACGCTTTCAAAAATTTCTTTGTGGTTCGTTTGATCGATAATTGCTGTAAGAAATGGCGTAGCCATTTCTTAACTTGGTATTAAAGGATGAGTGGCGGCGCGAAGCGCCGCCACTCATCCTTTGGGGTTTGTGTAGGGCTAGAAGGGTTTGGGCAAACCCTTCTAGGCTTGGGTTTTAAACCCTGTAAGCAATAAATTTTGGGCAGCTTCGGCATTGACGGGGCGAGAAAATAAATAGCCCTGACAAAAATCGCAATGTAATTCTCGAATCTGGGCTAGCTGCTCTTGGGTCTCTACGCCCTCGGCGATCGTAAACATGTCTAAGCTTTTAGCCAGTGCGATAATTGCTTTAATAATTTCTGTGTTTTTGCCATTTTTCCCAATTCTCATCACAAAGGAGCGATCGATTTTGAGATGATTGATCGGTAGCCGATGGAGATAACTTAGGGAAGAGTAACCAGTACCAAAATCATCAATACTTAGCTGAATATGCCTATCGTGCAATTGGGCAATAATTTTGCCAGCAAATTCGGCATTCTCCATGATGTCGCTTTCGGTGATTTCTAATCTTAAGGAATCGCCATCAATACCTGTCTCCTCAAGCACGCGATCAATCTGCTCCAGCAGATCGAAGCTCATAAAATGCTTTACCGAAAGATTGACATTCATTGTTAAGGAATGTTTGACAATACCCGCATCTCGCCAAATTCGCAGTTGCTGGCAGGCTTGTCGCAACACAAATAGGTCGATCGCAATTACTAATCCCGTCTCTTCGGCGATCGGAATAAACTTGTTAGGGACGACTAATCCTTTCTCGGGATGATTCCAACGCACCAGCGCTTCAAAGGAGGTGATTTCATTGCTGATGGCGTTGACGATCGGCTGATAATAGGCTTCTAATTCTTGACGCTCTAAAGCATGTCTGAGATCGGATTCGAGCTGAAAATTGTAGAGGGCAAGGTTATGCATTGTTTGCTCGAACACTTGATATCGAGCCTTTCCATTCGCTTTAGCTTGGTACATGGCGGTATCGGCATCCCTGAGGATATGTTCGGGCTGTCTGTAAACCCCATTGCCTATCACAATGCCAATACTGACATTGGTAAATACTTGATATTCGCTAATTTGAAATGGTGCAGCTAATTCGCGCAGAATATCATCGGCAGTTTTGATGGCATCGGCATATTTTTCGGTATCTTGCAGCAGTATGGCAAACTCGTCTCCTCCCAATCGGCAAAGCATAGTGCCCGGACGCAGACAAAGCTGAATTCTGCGCGCGATCGAGACTAGTAGTTGATCGCCAACTAAATGTCCTAAGGAATCGTTAACGGATTGAAAGCGATCGCAGTCTAAAAATAATACGGCAAAATGCGATCCAGATTGTTGATTGGCCTGCTGGAGGATTTGCTCTAATCGCTTCATGAACCAAGTTCGATTCGGTAATCCCGTCAGGACATCATGCAGCGCTAAGTGAAGTAATCTTTCTTGAACTTGCAGACGCTCCGCAATTTCTTGTTCTAGTTGGACAGTTCGCTGACGCACGCGCTGCTCGAGTTCGGCATTAAGTTGTCTAATTTCTTTTTGGGCAAACCTCAAACTTAAATGGGTCTGAATGCGTGCCAATACTTCTTCTAGCTGAAAGGGTTTGGTAATATAATCTACCCCACCCACGGTGAAGGCTTTAACCTTATCAATTACCTCATCCAAGGCGCTCAAAAAAATCACGGGAATATCGCAGGTCTTCTCATCAGCCTTGAGCCTGACACAGGTCTCGTAGCCGTCGATATTCGGCATCATGATATCTAGCAGAATCAGATCGGGTTTAGCGGCTTTTGCTACGGTCAAAGCCATTAATCCATCGGTGACGCTGCGTACCTTATAGCCTTGCTCCGTCAAAGTTGTCGATAGAAAACGCAAATTATTTGGCATATCATCGACTATTAATATGTCGCCGCTATAATTTCTAGTCATTATGTAGCCGTATCCATAGATGTTGTCCCAGAATTGCTTTGATGACTAGGAATTCAATAATTCTAAAAATTATCTATAGTCCATGTCAAATTAGTTAACAATCGCTTTTTTAGCAGTTAATTGTAGCTTTAAAAGGATAGTTGGCTGGATATCTTGCCATAGACTAGATACGGTGCTTCAGCATAGTTTGGCTGAGCGAATTTGAAGCCCTGTTTTTCTCATAAATGGTTAGGACTGCTAAGTACCTCAGCATAATTAAAATCCAGACCTAAAACCTGCGGCGCACGGGCAGCGTGCGTCGCAGGTTTTATGGTTTTATATTTAATTAAGCCCACTTACTTATATATTTAGTGAAGATATGATATTGATTATTTGCGGAGAGCTTGTTTGGTCAAACCCATAATTTGATTGTAACAAAAATTATCCACAAGGGCGATTAAAGAATGGATTAAAACAGTATTATCTTCTGGAATTTCTGCAACTAATTCATTAATTAAGTCATTGTCAGCTAGCATAGCTGCTTGATTGAGTTGGGCGATCCAAAGGTCGGACATTTGCGATAAATTGGCTGTAAAATTTGCCTTCAAGGCTTCTAGATCGAGGTTGTTTTTCCCCTTAATATGGCGATCGCTTTCATGCTCGTATAAATAAGTCACCCCTAAATATTCGGTTAGCTTCTCGAAAATGAGATTTTCCTGAAAAGGCTTGCGGACAAAATCATCACAGCCTGCCGAGAGAATAATTGCCTTTTCTTCCTCTAAGGCACTGGCGGTTAAGGCGATAATTACGGTGGCTTGTCCCCTTAGGTGCGATTTGATCTGGCGAGTCGCTTCATAGCCGTCCATGATAGGCATTCGCATATCCATCCAGATCAGGTGTGGTTGCCATTCTTCCCAAAGGGCGAGAGCCTCTGCCCCATTTTGTGCTTCGCGGACTTGGAAGCCAACTGCTTCTAAAATTTTGACTAACAAGTGCCGACTTTCCCAACGGTCTTCTACGACGAGGAGTCGATATTCTGGCTGATCGGGAGCTAAAGCAGTGACATAGAGATCGTTGGGCTGATGTAAGGGGACGGATTCTGCCGATATACTGATGGGGATTTCCACTTGAAAAGTGCTACCCTCTCCCAAGATGCTACTTACGGTAATTTGCCCACCCATAAACTGGGCAAACTTCAGGCTAATGGGTAATCCTAAACCAGTTCCTTCTGAGGCTCTACGCCCGATATCGGTTTGCTCAAAGGCTTCAAATATTCGTTCTAGTTGATGTGGTGGAATACCTTCACCCGTATCTTCTACTTTGAAAATGATGGTGCCTGAGGATGCTTCTTTTTGGGGATTTAATGGTGATTCTCCTCCTAATCCATTAGTTTCTTCTGGATGGAGCGCCTCGGCCGATAGAGTGATCGATCCTTGTTTGGTGAATTTAATCGCATTGCTCAATAAGTTAATGAGGATTTGGCGGAGTTTACCTTCGTCGGTGACGATCCACTGCGGTAATTTAGGCGATCGCTTAAAAATCAATTTCACCTTGCGATCTATAGCTTTCAGTCGAAACATCTGTTCCAACATATCTAACATGCGATAAAGATCGAAGCAGGTGCTATTGAAGGTGATGCGCCCCGATTCGATTTTGGACATATCTAAAACATCATTAATTAATTCCAGTAGATGCTCGCCACTGTCATGAATAACTTTGAGATAGGAGCGATGGCTATCGGTAAGGCTAAGGTCGCGGAGCATGAGCTGGGTAAATCCCAGAATTGCATTTAGAGGGGTGCGGAGTTCGTGACTCATACTCGCTAAAAAATGCCCCTTGGCTTGGCTCGCACTTTCGGCGGTTTGTTTTGCCTGTTTGAGTTGCTCTTCGACCTGTTTTCTGTCGGTTATATCTCGAGCCACCCAAACTACGGTCTCCCGATCAATGGGAGAGATGCTGGCATTCCACCAGATTGAGCGATCGATGGCTTGATCGTTAGATGAGAGATACTCGACATTTAGAGTTTGCTGGGTTTCTAAAACTTGCTCAATGCAATTTGTAAATAGTTCTACTTGTTCTTGGGGAAATATTTCCGAAGGCAGCTTGCCAATAATTTCCCTAGATTCTCTCCAGTTTCCTTTGCGAGTTTCGGGGGTTTTGAGAATGCGTCCTAATCGATCACGCACCAAAATGACATCATCCATCGCGGCAAATAGGGCTTGCATTTCGGCGTTGGTAATCCTGAGTTTCTCTTCGGACTGTTTGTGATCGATGCCGATGGCGATCGCATTAGAAATTAGATCTATGGTTTGAATATCAGTATCTAAATGCGATTGCGAGAGCATCAAGATGACACCGATCACTTTTCCTTTGACGATTAGAGGATATCCAACTAAGGAAATAATGTTTTCCTCTTGCAGCCATTGGCGATCGACTTCAGATATATCCGCCAAAATTTGATTGGTCAGTAGTGGCTGGAAATTCCCTTGGGTAATCGACCAAATTTTGGCTTGGGGGATGAGATGCCGCAGTCTCTCGCGATCGGTATGGTTGTAGTTTCCTGCACTGACATCGATATCTAAACTGTTGCCAAAGGCGTTGAGTGTCCATATTTGGGCAAAGGCAACATTCATATGTCGCCAGAGAGACTCTACAAAGGATTGGAGTACTTCGGCGAGAGTATGAAGCTGGGTGGAAGCGGAGCCGATTTCTGCCATTAAAATGGATAGATGCACCCGCTCTAGTAATTCCGCTTCTACTTGCTTGCGATCGCTAATATCAAAAATTGCTCCATCGAGCCACAGTAAGCGATCATCCGCAAATATACCTTGTCCCTTCTCACAGAGCCAGCGAATATTGCCTTGGGCATTGATAATTCGATATTCAAGGCTATAGGGCTGTCCGCAGGCTAAGCTCTCATTGATTCCCCGTTTGATATAGTCACGATCTTCGGGATAAATGATGCTTGTCCAGCTACGGACGCGATCCGCGACAAAATCTTCAGGTTGATATCCCGTTAAGCCCTCTACATCGCCGCCAATAAATACCATTGTCCAATCGCGATCGCCGTTGCAACGGTAGGCAATTCCCGAAAAGTTAGAAACCAAACTTCTAAATTTCTCTTCGGATGCTTGGAGATCGGTCATTCTTTCCTGAATCCGAGATTCCAAATTTTCATTGGCTCGCTCCAGTTCGTCAAAAGACAGCTTTAAACGAAATGCCATCTGGTTAAAAGCTTGTGAGAGCAGATCCATTTCTTCAATCGCGGCAGAGGGAACTTCGCGATTCAGTTCTCCATTGGTCACCGCTTGACTGGCAAGGGTTAGCCTGCGTAGCGGTCGGTTGATATATTGAGTCGTGAATATACCTAAGGCGATCGCCCCTGCAAGACATAGCCCAATCAGTAAAATCGTCCTTTGGCGTTTAAGATCGAGTTGCTCGGTAAAGTCTGACTCGGGCACCGTCACCACGATCGTCCAGTTAAGCCCGCGATTGTCTCGATAGGGAAGTACTTTCAGAAATATGTTTTTCCCTTCTGATTGGAATTTTAGATTCTGGGCGGTGTTGAGATGATCCAGTCCTCCCGCCTGCTGCTCTAGATAGTTCGCTGCCATCCGAATCATGGGTTGCTTGACATTCTTAAGGGGGACTCTTTGCGAAGTTAGATCGTAGAGATTCTCTCGAACGGAGCTAGCAACCAATAAACCTGAAGGTTCGACGATGAAAGCCTGTCCTGTTTTCCCAATTTGCAAACTGTTTAAAAATTGGCTGATGCTGCCTAAAGACAGATCTGTCCCTAAGACTCCAATTCTCTTCCCTTCGGCATTATACACAGCTAGGCTGGCAGTGATTACCTGTTCTGGGCGATTGAAATCTTGATAGATCGGACTCCAAGTTGATTGGCGATCTCTTAAAGCAGCCCGATACCAAGGACGTTGACGGGGATCGTAGGCTTCGGGATTTCCCGCCAGACTGAGGCGCTCTCCTTGTCTATTTAAGTTGTAACGATAACGTTGTAAACCCTTGCTTCCGTTAATGTTAATCGCTGTTTGGAGTTTGTTATCAATGCGGGTAATGCCCACAAAGTTACCCGTGCTTTCTTCTCCATAATAGATCCAAGAAACCATCGGAAAGTTATTGATCTGCTGCCATAGATATTTCTCGCTAGCGCGATCTTGAGTTTTTAATATGCCTTGACCGATCGCATCGGCATTAATTCTATTGATTAAATGGGGGACTTCTAGATAGGAGGTGAGCTTTTGTTCGATGCGATCGCTAATTTCGTTTTGTAGTTGACCGACGAGGTTGTCGATCGTTTCTTGTTCGCTGTGCCAAGATAGCCATGCCATCAATCCTGATATTCCTATGATCAAGATCGCAAACTGACCGATGAGAATGAACTTAAGGGTTAACTTTCGCGGCTTTTGAGGATTGGGGAAGGCTAAGCGATCGCTCATGGGAGATATCCAGTAATCAAAAAGTCCGTACCAATTTGTTGTAACTGCGATCTCTCGATGGCGATCGCCTCGGTCATCAAGGTTAAATCCAGATCGTCAATAGGACTGGGAGCCGTAAATCCCCCAATTAATTTGGGAGCAATAAAGGCGTAGATTTTTTGTACCATCTTAGCTTTAATCGCAGCCGCTCCCAGTCTTCCGCCACATTCCCAGAGAACGGTGTTGCAACCACGTTTGCCTAATTCTTGCATCACGACTTCAGGGGATAGGATATCGAGTTCGAGCACTTCCACTTGGCGATCGCGGAGCTTTTGCTTTAGCTGGGGATGGCGATCGGGAGGAACAATCAAGAGTGTTTTCTCGCTTTCCGTGATGTGCCATAGATTGGCGGTTTCGGGCAGATCGCAACTAGCGGAGACCACCACCCGTAAAGGACAATGGAGGCTCGTTCCATGGGTTGTTAAATGGGGATTGTCGAGTCTGACGGTGTTTCCGCCTGTAATGATCGCGTCACAGCCTCCCCGCAGATCATGTACCACTCGCCTTGCTTCAGCGCCAGTAATCCAATAGCTATGTCCTGAAGTTGTGGCAATTTTGCCATCGAGGGTCATCGCATATTTAAAAATGCCAAACGGGAGATTTGTCCGCACGCGATGGAAAAAGGCTTCATTTAGTTCTAAACAGGCTTCGACTAAGACCCCAGTGGTCACCTTCAGCCCTGCTGCCCTGAGGCGATCCCGCCCAGTACCAGCAACACGGGGATCGGGATCGATCGCCCCAATGACCACTTCCCCAATTCCTGCTTGAATAATTGCCTCGGAACAGGGGGGCGTGCGTCCGTGATGGTTACAGGGCTCTAGATTGACGTAGAGGGTCGCATCTTGCAGATCCTCTCCCGTTTGCTGGGCGGCGCGGATGGCAAATACTTCGGCGTGAGGCTGACCCGCTTGCGGATGAAAGCCTTCCCCTAACACCCGCCCATTTTTCACAATTACACTACCCACCATTGGGTTTGGTGCGGTGCGACCTCTGGCTTGGAGAGCCAAATCAATACATCGTTGCATCCAGCGATCGTGTAGGTTCGTTAATTCCTTGTCTGCGGTTTCTGCCATGAAGGGACTGTTTAATAATTAAAATTAATAACTAAAAATTTAAACTATAGCAATCCTCAAGGGTTTGTGGAAGCCTCGCTATTTGCTTTTGGATTAAAGATCGGGGGTTAAGAAACCATTTAAGAATTGGATAGATCCCCCCAGCCCCCCTTAAAAAGGGGGGAGCATTAAATTCTTCCCCCTTTTTAAGGGGGATTGAGGGGGATCTCTTAGAGTTTTTGACCGCAGAAAGTAATTCTTAAATGGTTTCTAAGTATCTAGATACTAGATATAAGTATCTAGGTACAATTAAATATAAAATTCCAAAAGCTGTAACGCAGACTACGCTATAGCTTTTGACTCTAGTGCAGTATAGTTAAAGCCCAAAAATAGAAGAGCGTACCGCCCGCTACGCGGGCGGTACGCTCTTCTATTTTTGTTTTTTAATTATGCGTAACTGCTTATTCATTGGAATAGTAAGGAAGTAGATACTTAGTCATCCTAATCAATGCATACTAATCGATGAATAATTAATCTATTGACTGAATTGCATGAATTGATTGATTACGATACAAATCAAAACTCAAAAGCGAAGGACGGCAAAAAATGCCGCCCTTCGCTTTTGAGTTTTATACCAAATCACAAAATGGCTACGCCATTTTGTGATTTTAAAACCCTTATTGGGTTTGGTTTTCAATTCCCAAAAGTGTAGCCATACTTTTGGGAATTGGTATAACCTGAACTGACATGAATACCAATTCAAAAAATGGCATAGCCATTTTTTGAATTGGGTTTAGGTAGCATGGCGACCCATTAAACCAGCAAGATTAGCTAGAGCAGTAAAACCGCGTTTCATTTTTTGCTTTCGCTGCATCTTGCGAAGAATATTAACCACAGCCTCTAAGTCATGGGCATTATCTGGAGGCTTCTTGGCGCGAAGATGTTTGAAAGGTAGCGCAATCCCAAAATGAAGAGCGGCATTGCAAAAAGCATTGAGCATCGCCCGTTCAGGGGCATGAACGCCAATGGCATTTTCTCCCACTTGAATCAAGCAACCTTTGTCACTGCCCGTTGCCTCGCGGGTAATCCCACCCACAGTCAGCAGACAGCGCATGGTGATGTAGTCCGATACAGCTACAGGCGAGGAAAAGCTTACTTGCCAATTATCCTTATGAGCATCTAGGCGCGAACAAAGCATTTGCCAAACCGTAAAGAATTCCGAAGACTCGTTTTGACCAACAACATTTTCCGAAATGCCAAAAGAGCGAGCCTTAGAAGCCGATAAATTGAGGATTGGAGCAGATGAATCAGGAAAGCGCGTCATAGAGGAGACCAAAAACTCTTTGATTAATGTACGATAATCAAATGAAAAAGTCACCCCCCATTTATAGGTAAAAAAATGCAAAAACAGGCAAAAAATAGCTTGGCAAATATTTTACTGATTCTTACAGACTCAAGCTCTTGATCAGTCGCCCATTAATGGCATGTTATAGCTATAGTCACTTAAGTCAAATAGAGAGTTACGGCGCTTCGCACCGCAACTCTCTATTGGGTTTGATTGCTGACTATAGCTATACCTAGAGCACTTAGAGCGCATGAATCACATTGGTGACCACTCCCCAAATATGTAAATCAACATTTTCATCGATTTCAATGGGTTGAAAATTTGGATTTTCGGGCATTAACCACAACTTATTCCGATGCTTGCGCAAGCGCTTTACAGTTAGCTCTCCATTCACAACTGCGATCACCACCTTGCCGCTGATGGGTTCAATCGCGCGATCGACCACTAACAAGTCACTGGGATGAATACCCGCATCCAGCATCGAATCACCGATAACCCGCACTAAAAAGGTCGATTCTGGATGCTTCACCAGATGGCGATTGAGGTCGATTTTCCCCTCTATATAGTCTTCAGTCGGGGCGGGCAAGCCTGCGGCAACTGGATTAAGATAAAGAGGTATCCTGCATCTAGTATCGCTATTGGTCGAAAATATCGATGCGACAATAGTTGATGGCTCTATCTTTTGGGGGTTTTGTAAGTTTTGGGGAATTCTCGCCAATGCTTCTAAAATCTCATCGGCAATACTTACTGGCAGGCGCACAGCTTTAGTCGTTTCATTATATTTGCCAGTACCTACAGGACGACCTGCACCCTGACGCTTCCCACCACGCGGCATAGTCTTTCTCTCTCGCTATTTAAATTAATAAGTGAACCGAATATCATGACGATTATTATTAAGGCGATCGCCACAGATATAAGAATGCGATTATATGAATATCGTACGCTAACAAAGATAATTTGCAAGAATTAGCGATTATTTTTTATATAGCTATATTCACTTAATTCAGGACATCAAACCCAAAAGGGGGTTGCCGCGCGGAGCGCGGCAACCCCCTTTTGGGTTTGATATAATTCCGCAAAAGAGCTACGAGCATAGCTCGTAGCTCTTTTGTGAAGCATTTTAGTTACTTAGAACAAGCCTAAGGTCAAAGACTTGTCGATAGGCATCGTAGAGCCAATACCCAACCATAGGGTAAAAGCAGTACCAAACAAGAAAACTGCCATGGCGACAGGACGACGGAAAGGATTTTGGAATTTATTTACATTCTCAATGAAAGGAATGAGGATCAAACCAACAGGAATCAAGCTCTGGAGCAATACACCCAAAAGCTTGTTAGGGACGATCCGCAAAATTTGGAATGCAGGATAGAGGAACCACTCAGGGAGAATTTCCAAAGGAGTTGCAAAGGGATTAGCAGGTTCGCCAACCATCGTCGGATCAAGCACCGCCAAACCAGTAATCAAAGCGATCGTGCCAGTAATAACTACGGGGAACATGTATAGGAGGTCATTTGGCCAGGCTGGTTCGCCATAGTAGTTGTGACCCATGTTCTTTTCCAACTTTGCCCGCAAAATTGGATCGTTCAAATCGGGAAGCTTTTCAGTCTTTGCCATTTTATCGCTCTATGTTATGGAGTAATGGTTTTCTAAAATTATGTAGTACGGAAATCGTAGGGGGGAGGCAAATACAAGAAACCTTACAAACAGAAGTTTACAAGGGACCAGAAATGCCTTGCTTACGAATCATCAAGAAGTGAGCAAGCATGAACACAGCAATCAACCAAGGCAATACAAAGGTATGCAAGCTGTAGAAACGGGTAAGGGTTGCTTGTCCGACGCTTTGACCGCCACGGAGTAGTTCTACTAAGGTTCCGCCGACAACAGGAATGGCTTCAGGTACGCCAGATACGATCTTTACCGCCCAGTAGCCGACCTGATCCCAAGGTAGAGAATAGCCAGTTACGCCAAAGGTAACAGTGATAACGGCAAGGATTACGCCAGTGATCCATGTCAATTCACGGGGCTTTTTGAAACCGCCAGTCAAATAAACGCGGAATACGTGCAAGATCATCATCAAAACCATCATGCTTGCCGACCAACGGTGAATCGAGCGGATTAACCAGCCGAAGTTAACATCAGTCATGATGTAGCGGACGGATTCAAAGGCTTCCGTGACAGATGGCTTGTAGTAAAAGGTCATCGCGAAACCTGTCGCAAACTGAATCAGGAAGCAGGTGAGGGTTATGCCGCCAAGACAGTAAAAAATATTAACGTGAGGAGGAACGTACTTACTCGTAACGTCCTCTGCAAGCGCCCCGACTTCAAGGCGATCGTTAAACCAATCGTAAACTTTACTCATGTAATTGAAAAACCCAAGATTGCTGAACTAGTTAACAATTTTTTGATAGCTGTAATATATTTTAATGCTTTTGACAGATGTAAGCAAAGCTAAACATAGTTTTTTAACAGGCTTTAAAAACTTATATCAGATTTCCCCAGTGCTTATCGAGCTTTAAGCGCTAACTCTAAGCAAATAAAGCAAATACTTGCTTGACTGGCTGGCTTGGGTTTAAGGATTCTTTGACCAGTTGCCGCATCAATCACCCTAATTAATCACCTAAAAATTATGACTATGAATGATTTACCAGATAAATCTACCGATAAAGATAGCGATCGCCCCGAAAGCCATAGCACCATCATCCGCGAGATGAATATCGATGATATCGCCCCAATTTTTCATTTAGGCGAGCAATTATTTACTAGCGATCTCTATCCATACCTCTATCGAACATGGGACGAATGGGAGGTAATCGGCATGTACAATACGGACTCCGAATATTGCTTGGTTGCCGAAGTTGACGATCAACTAGCAGGGTTTATTCTCGGCACAATTATTATTAAGGCTTCATGGAAATATGGCTATATCACTTGGTTGGGGATTAGCCCCAACTTTCAGCGCAAGGGGATTGCCGATCGCCTTGTCGATAAGATCGTGGAGCGGATGATCGAGGATAACGTCAGGTTTATGCTCGTTGATACTGACCCCGCCAATACCCCCGCGATTAATTTCTTTACTCGCAAAGGTTTCGGCAATGCCAGAGAGCATGTTTTCCTATCGCTAAATCTCGCTAAACATGAATATTACGGTAGATTGATTAATTACGAACGGGATAAAGCCGAGCGCAATCGTCCGCGATCGCGCCGCCGTACTTAAATTTAATTTTGTTTAAAGTTTGTATGGGGCATCAATCTAATTCTTGAAAATCTCACTAATAGTGATCGCACTTCGGCGAAGGTTGATGTCATAGGATCTCCTTGCTTTTTCACGTTTTTTACATTGTGTTTTGCGTGTTTTGGAGTTCTTTTAGCATTGACACAGAGAGTGGTAGCCCCTGCTTTAACAAAATTTCTAAGTATTCATTGCTAGTTTTGGGCGGATAGAGCAGCCGTTTTCTGACCGTTTCTACTTGATTAAGCATTGTGATCGGTTTTAGGGTAATCAGGCTAGCAATGAATTCATCAGGATGCAAAGCTACAATTTTGTACCCATCAAGAACAGTTTTCGGAAAGTCTCTGATATTAAACGTGATGATTTGACTAGCTTTACAAGCGATCGCTGCTGCGAGAATATGGCGATCGTCTTTATCAGAAAGTTCTATAGAGGGTATTAGCTTACTTTTCCCGTTAAGTATAAATTTGGGCAAGAAGCCAACCTTGGCAAAGATCGCGTAAATTAGACCAACCACGCCAGAGAACTTGAATACCAATGGGAGACTTACGACGATGTTCAAGATAGCCGCCAAGGAAGCAATGGATTCGATCGCCCAAGCAACGGTTAAACAGGAGGAGATTTAGGAATCGAGCCTTAAAACCTGAATTTGGAGAGGAGAAAGAATCTCAACGGCAGGAGCATCAGGTTGATTGCGATGGAGATAAGTAACCTGTAAAAGTTCAACGGCACAGACACTTAAAAAGCCTAACAAGGTCTTCATCCCTTCAGCAGCAAGTCGATAGCGCTCACACTGACAGCCAGACTTAAAGATTTTATGGAAATCTTCCACCCGCCAACGGTAAGTATACCAACGTAAAATCTTA
>NZ_ALWB01000100.1 GCF_000332215.1 Pseudanabaena biceps PCC 7429 | reverse complement strand
TTGCGGCGCGTAGCGCCGCAACTCTATTTATTGGTTTTGATGTCTATTTCTTTAATGGGAAGGGAGTATAGTTTTGGTATCAAGAAATGGCTACGCCATTTCTTAACTTGGTATTTCCCTCTTAAACTGAACTATTGCATTTCTACGGTGCTTTATTTCTTTGCTAGTCACTAATTACGCCTAACCGATCGCCAAAAGGAAAGAACCTAATCGTCGCTTTGCCGATAATATTCTCTTTTGGTAAAAATCCCCAAATGTGAGAATCATTGCTGTGGTTGCGATTGTCGCCCATCATCCAGTAATACCCTTTAGGAACGACCACTTCACGCATGGCATATTTCGGAGCTTCCGCAATATAGGACTCATCAAGGGCCTCGCCATTACGATAAACCTTGCCATTTTTGACAGCAATGCGATCGCCTTCCACACCAATCAAGCGCTTGATGTAAGCCTTGCTCGTATCACCGATCGCAGGAGAAGCAGGTGGATAAAAAATTAAAATATCGCCGTATTTCGGTTGTTGCCATTGCTGTGAAATCTTATCGACTAAAATGCGATCGCCCACCTGTAAAGTTGGTTCCATTGAGCCAGAGGGAATGAAGCGTGGTTCAACTATAAAAGTACGCAGGAAAATAGCGATCGCAAGGGCAACAGCAAAAATACGAATGGTTTCACCATGACGTTGCCACCAAGGTTGAACAGGAGCTTGCGGATCTAGCTTAATTTCTGTGGACATGATTGAGATTGTGAAGATTGTTTTTTATTTTCAAATGAGCTTACAGCGCTTTGCGCTCAAACCCAAACCAAGGAAACTTTTGAAAGCTTTGCGAAGCAAAGCTTTCAAAAGTTTCCTTGTGGTTCGTTTGATCGATAATTGCTGTAGGCTCATTTGAAAATATTCTAAAAATATGATCTGAAAGAGAATGGAGAAATCTGCTCTAGTATTTAGGCACATTTAAGTTACCAGCCCGTTTGTCAAAGGGCCAGTAACGGAACATGGCTCGTCCGACAAGATTCTCTTCGGGCATAAATCCCCAAGCATGGGAATCCAAACTATTATTGCGATTATCGCCCATCACCCAATATTTACCATTGGGCACGGTGAAATAGGGATAATTATCCCTCCCATTTTGGACATTGTCAGGACGAAAACAGTTAGGACAGAGAGCATCATCTTGGGTTGGCAAAGTGTAGCTAGGTGGTGAAGCAATGTAAGGCTCATTTAGAGGTACATCATTGACAAATACTTTGCCGTCATGAATGCTCAGGCGATCGCCAGGCAAACCAATCACCCGTTTGATATAGACCTTAGAGGCATCGGGAACAACTGGATTGTTGGGCGGATTGAATACGACGATTTCGCCACGTTCGGGTTTACGCCAGCGGAAAGAGAGCTTATCGATAATTAGGCGATCGTCGATTAATAGAGTTGGCTCCATAGAGCTAGAGGGAATGAAGCGTGGTTCCGCAACAAATATTCTCACACCGACAGCCAACAGAATGGCAACTGTCACCGTGGGCAAATTATCCGTCAAGAAGTTCTTAACTGAGTTTTCCTTGGGTGCAATGGGAGCTTGTTTGGGATCGGTCGGAGGCGTGACTGGAGAATTATTAGTGCGATCGCTAGAATTATCAGATGACATAGAAATGCTCGCGGGATATGTGTTTATCTTAAAGCGGATTTAGTAAGTGTGGCGATTAGCAACCTACTTACTACTTTTTCAGGATGCTGGGAACTTCGATAGCAAGATCTCCCGACAGATTAAATTCTTGATGAATCACCTTGAGTGCTTTTTCTGCATGGCGATCGCGCACTACACAGCTAACTTTAATCTCAGAAGTAGCAATCATCTCAATATTAATGTCTGAATCAGCAAGGGCGCTAAACATTCGCGCCGCAATTCCTGACTGATGGATCATATTTGCACCCACAATACTAACCTTGCTAATGTCGCCATCACAGGTAACTTCACCATAGCCTAGCACTGGTGCAAATTGTTTTAGGGCAGTTTCAGCTTTAGCCAGATCAGCGATCGCTACGGTAAAGGCAATTTCGTTAACATCGCGATCGGATTGAGACTGCACGATCATGTCCAGACTAATATTTTGTTCCACAAGCTGCTCAAGAATTTTTGCCGCCATGCCAGGACGATCGGGTACTTGCTGTACGGCAATTCTTGCTCGATTGCGATCTAGAGCCACCCCTCTTACGGGAGAAATATGAGGATTATTGTCAGAAATAATTTCACAGGCTTGATGCGATCGCACGGGAACATCGAAAGCGGCTTGAATGGCAGCGATCGCTTTTTCGCCATCGGAGGCTGCGATCACACAACTTATTTTGATCTCAGAAGTGGAGATCATTTGGATATTTACACCCACATCCGCAAGCGCTGTAAACATCTGGGCAGCAACTCCAGGTCGCCCGATCATGCCAACACCGATAATGCTAATTTTGGCAATGGCGGAATCAACCGTTACAAGGCTTGCGCCAATTTCCAAACCTCGCGTGACGACTTCCGCCAACTGTAATTGATTTTGGGGAATTGTAAAGGCAATATCGTTTACACCTTCTTGCTCTTGTACAGCTTGAATGATCAAATCAACATTTATACCCTGCTCGGCAAGAGATTTAAATAATTGCGAGGCGATGCCTGGGCGATCGGGGATTTGGAGAAGGGCGATCTTAACTTGATCGTAGTCAATCGAGACCGTTTCCACAAAACGATTCACCTCAAGAGACTGAAGATTGCCAGTTCCAATCCTTGGCGAAGTGATGACCGTACCTGCATCATCTAGCCAGCTCGATCGCACGCACATTTTTACGCCAAAATTACGGGCAATTTCCACCGATCGCGGATGCAATACCTTTGCCCCTAGACTAGCTAGCTCTAGCATTTCATCGCAGGTAATTTCCGAAAGCATTTGCGCCTTAGGGACAATGCGCGGATCGGTGGTCAAAATTCCAGGCACATCGGTATAAATTTCACAAATATCGGCTTCAATCGCCGCCGCAATGGCTACTGCTGAAGTATCGGAGCCACCGCGCCCTAAAGTTGTAATCTCGCTGCTAGGTAAACCAGTAACTGGATCGATCGCCACACCTTGAAACCCTGCAATGACTAAGACTTTACCCCGAGCGAGGGCAGCTAAGATCCGCTCCGATTCAACGTATAAAATTCTGGCGCGCGTATGGTTTGGTTCGGTAACTACCCGAACCTGCGAACCATTCATGGCGATCGCAGGTTGCCCCACTGCTTGCAAAGCCATACTGAGCGTAGCAATCGTTACCTGTTCGCCCGTAGCTAAGAGCAGATCCATCTCGCGCTCTTTCGCTGCGATTTCTTCGAGGGTAGGGTTATCGGTTAAGGCTACAGACTCGGCAAGAGCTACTAAACCATCCGTGGTTTTACCCATTGCGGAAACTACAACCACGACTTGATTGCCAGCATCAACTGTCCGCTTAATGCGATCGCGTACTGCTTTAATGCGATCGGCATCGGCTACGGAGGAGCCACCATATTTCTGAACTATTAACGCCATTCGTTAGGGAAATTTTTAAACCGATGAAAGAATTTATTGCAATATTTTGCTAACTCGCTTAGTTTAACTTGCTTAGTTTAACTCGCTTAGTTTAACTCGCTTAGTTTAACTCGCTTAGTTTAACTGGCTTAAGTCAAGACAAAGCACTACAGAATATCCATCATACATTCGTTCATACATTCGTTTAGTAACTGGACATAATTAAAAACCAGAGCTAAAATATGTAGCGTGCGCTACATATTTTAGGGTTTTCTATTTATATAGAGATCATATATAGCTGCCGCCAGTCTTGTTAGGACAAAATTAAAACCCAAAAGAGGATTGCCGCGCGGAGCACGGCAATCCTCTTTTGGGTTTTGAGATTCCCAAAGTGGCGTTGCCACTTTGGGAATCTCAAAACCTTACTGGGCTTGTTTTTTAATTCACTGAAGTGAGCCAACACTTCAGTGAATTGGTATTATGTCCTTGATACATTTGCAGGCAGCTATATAAAGGTAAGAGATCGCTCCACCAATTACTTTATGGGATCAAGAAAGCGAGCAGCCAGTAAAACGAATCGCTAACTCAGGGACAATTTAAATTGTTCTTGAGTTAGGCTGTAGCAAAACTATGCAATTTTGGGCACTATTAAAAGTTTTTTATGATATATTGCGATCTCGCTAATTGCCAAGTATTGTTAAGGTAATCCGTAGATTTACTCCAGTGGTATGATTACCAACTTAGGAGTGATCGTGTACTCAATAAGGAACTGTCTTTTATGCAAACGGGGTCTGTTTCTCCACTGGTTCTGATAATTTTAGACGGCTGGGGATATAGGGAAGAAACCGAGGGCAATGCGATCGCCGCAGCAAATACTCCCGTTATGGATAGTCTGTGGAGTACTTACCCCAAAACTCTCCTCCAAGCCTCTGGCAAAGATGTCGGTCTACCAAAAGGTCAAATGGGCAACTCAGAAGTTGGTCATTTGAATATTGGGGCTGGTCGAGTTGTCCCCCAAGAATTAGTTAGAATTTCCGATGCTGTAGATGATGGCTCCCTGCTGTCAAATCCTGTACTGGTTACAGTTTGTGAGAAAGTTAAAGCCAACAAAAGTAAATTACACCTTTTAGGGCTCTGCTCTGATGGTGGCGTGCATTCACATATCGATCACTTATTGGGACTGCTAGATTTAGCCAAGGCTCAGCAAATTGAAGATGTCTGTATACATGTAATCACCGATGGTCGCGACACCCTGTCGCATTCTGGGATCAACTTTATTAAGCTTTTACAGGCTCATATCAATAAGATTGGGGTCGGTCGCATCGTCACCATTATCGGTCGTTACTTTGCGATGGATCGTGACAAACGTTGGGATCGCGTCCAAAAAGCCTATGAGGTCATGACCGACGATCGCATCACCACCGAGCTAACTTCGCCGACAGATTTTCTGGAAGCCGCTTACAAAGAAAAAATTACCGACGAATTTTTGCCGCCGACGCGGATCGCCCACGGTGCGATCGCCTCTGGTGATGGTGTCATTTGCTTTAATTTTCGTCCTGACCGATCCCGCGAGATCAGTCAAGCCCTAGTTGCGGAGAACTTTACGGGGTTTGAGCGCAAGCGGATCGAACATCTCGCCTATGCTACTTTTACCCAGTATGATAGTGCCCTGCCTGTCCCTGTCGTCTTTCTCCCACAAAACCTAACTAATTTGTTGGGGCCAGTGGTCGCAAAGCATGGCATGAAACAGTTGCGTCTCGCCGAAACTGAGAAGTATGCCCATGTCACCTACTTCTTTGATGGTGGGATGGAGGAAGCCAGTGAAGGCGACGATCGCATTTTAGTAAATAGCCCAAGGGTGTCAACTTACGATCAGCAACCAGAGATGTCCGCTGCCGAAGTGACGCGCATTGCCTCAGAGGCGATCGCCAAACGAATTTACTCGCTGATCGTCATTAACTATGCCAACCCCGATATGGTTGGACATACGGGTAATTTTGAAGCTACCGTCAAGGCTCTCGAACATGTCGATCGATGTTTGGGCAGATTATTATCTAGCATCGGCAATGCGGGCGGTACTGCTTTAATTACTGCCGATCACGGTAATGCTGAGTATATGTGGGATGAACATGGCAATCCTTGGACAGCCCATTCCAGCAATCCCGTGCCATTTATTTTAGTCGAAGGTGAAGTTCTCAAGATCTACGGTCATGGAGCTGATGTCAAGCTCAAACCGACAGGCGGTCGTCTAGCTGACATTGCCCCCACGATTTTAGAAATCCTTCAAATTGAGCAGCCAGAAGAAATGACAGGGGTTTCTTTGCTAGAAAAAGCCATCTACGAGATTCAAGCCGTCAAAACTCCTGTCAAAATTGGCTAAAACCAATTAAGGGACTTGCAATTTAATGAATTACCAAATATAAAACCAGAATCGGTGGCACGGCTCCGCCGCGCCACCGATTCTGGTAAATCTGGATTGGTATCTTATTTTCTCGCAAGTCCCTAAGCCCATAAAGGACGGCGGCGCTTTGCGTCGCCACTCTTTATTGGTTTGGTTGGTAACGTCTGTATCGCAGGGGGCACAAGCTATTTTGATGTACTTAACGTTAGTTCGGATTAAGCTGGCAAATTTTAAAAGCCCAAAATTAAAAGCCTTGCTACGAAAGGCTTTTAATTTTGGGCTGTGAGAAAGGGTTTGCGTAGCAAACCCTTTCTCACAGCCCGTTTCAAATTATCCCGAACTTACTTAACAAAAAGACCCAGCCATTGGCTGGGTCTTTTTGTTTCGGAATACTTTAGGATCTTGAGATTACAGTCAACTGCTGGAAGGATCTTAGATTTACTAGTTAACGATAATAGTAAAACCAATTAACTAAATATCTACAGAACAGCCCCAGCACACAGCTCGGAAATCTGAAGACCCACACGTTTACCGTTACTACTATCTGATTGCATGGGCATCACCTCCTGTTGTCTAAATGTTTATTATCAAGTGTTTATTATCAAGTGGGGTTCGACTTGACACCGAAGGTTTATTCAACCTGAAATCTAATATAGCTGACAAATCAAGATTTGACAATATAAGCAGTTAAGCTTTATTAAAAACCAAAACCTAGAAGAGCGTACCGCCCGCGTAGCGGGCGGTACGCTCTTCTAGGTTTTAAGTTTACCTTAGCTACTTTAATCTAGAGCGATGTCCAATTTTTAGAGCCCTATTTTTAGATTTTAAATTGCCTTTCGGAAAATGATAATTGTGCGATTAGACATGTTCTTATTACGAGCGATCGCTTCGGAAACATTACCATGCAAGATCTGGTGCAAAATACCTTCATGACTTGCTTCTAGGATAATGACATCACTTCGCTCCTGATTTGCTAGGTCTACAATTGCATCGGTAACTGACTTAGCACAGACGGAAACAGCATCAACTTTAAACTGGAGAGATTTATATAATAAGTCTGCATATTGTTCTAATTGGCTTTCTTGTTGCTTTTCATCCATTGGCGAAAAGATCTGACAGAGGCATACCTCTGGATAGGGAGACATAGATATCAGATCTGGAAGGAGTTGGATGACGTTTGCGCTATTGGAATCCCCCGTAATGGGAATGAGCCAACGATTAAAGGAAATATGCGGTCTGCGAAACTCTTGATTAAATGGATTCGCCTTTTGTAAACGATCGCTAAATTTAACGAACATCACATCACAGGCTGCCTGCTCCAGCGCAGTATCCACTGTATGTCCAAATATACGTTCAGAGGATTTAGAGATACCATACCAGCCAATTAATAGCAGATCGATTTTGCGATCGCGGGCAACTTCTAAAATCGTTTGCCCAATATCATGGGCGACCCGCACCTGAGTATGAATGGGAACTCGCCTAGTCTGAGCTGCCATCATCACCCGTTGAAAAAGTTCCAAACTAGGATTTAGATCAACGGTCGTCTCTGATGGAGCGAGGTGTTGAGCGACGGAGATAACATGCAGGCACTCTAGTTCTTAATTGCGCTCTTCCGCGATCGCGAGCGCCATGGCGATTAAGTACTCCGCCGTTTGCAAATCGCTGAGAGGAAGGAGCAATCGTCCCGATCCCGTAGCAGTCCCTCGCTGTTGATAGACTAAATAGGATTGTTTGGTGATTTGAGAACTAACTCCCCGTAAACGCTTGGCTTGAGCACGTAAAATATCGCTGCGCGTGATAATCCCCACGAGTTTATAGCGATCGATGACGGGTAATCGTGAGAGTTTGTAATAGGAAAGAAGATAAAGAACTTGAGATAATCTCTCCTCAGGGCTAACGGTAATGGGATTTTTGGTCATAATTTGACCAACTTTAATATTCTCAGAAATATTCTTAGAAATATTCTCAGAAATATTCTTAGAGAGAATATTTTGCTCTTGGAACTTGACCAAATCCATTTGGGTGATAATACCCACTACGTGATCGTCACTCATGACAGGAAACCCGCGATGGCGAGATCGCGCAAACGATTGCATTACCTCAGTAACCAGCATTTCACTATTTAGGGTCTCAACCTGCCGCTGCATGACATCCATCGCCCTTAATCCATCCCACAATCCATCGGTAACTATTTCGGTCTGGAGATGAATGCCTTTAAGTTCTAATAAGTGGGTGTACAACGATCCAGGAGCGTACTTTTCAGCACAAAGATAGGCAACAACACTGGTAATCATCAAAGGCAGAATAATATTAAAATCCCTTGTGATTTCAAAAACAATCACAAACGCGGTGATTGGTACTTTCGCCACTGCCCCAAAAAATGCCCCCATCCCTGACAAGGCATAGGTTCCCAGAGTGCCAATTCCTAGGGTAGAATGCTCCAAATTTCCCACTAACGATCCGAGTGCTGCCCCCAAGATCAAGCTAGGCACAAATAAGCCCCCCGCAGTTTCCGCACTACAAGCAATTAAAGTGAGAATAAATCTCACGGCAAAGGTTCCAGCGGTAACCGACCAGTCTGGTTGCCCCATAGCGAGGAACATCTGCAAACCCGTACTGTCTCGAAATTCATCGGGAAGCATGGTGATGGCGATTCCAGAAACACAACCAGCGATCGCAATTCTCCCCGCAAATCCCGTTTTGAAAATCCGCCGATTCCATTTCGTAACGGCGATCACACTGTGATTAAATAAGGCGGCAAACCAACCGACCAGCAGTCCCAACAATAGGAGAAATGGAATCTCTTGAGCAGAAAAATGGATTTCTGGAATCGTCGTATTTAGCCCTTGTCCAGACAAGACCAGCGAAACGACTCCACCAATAAAGGAGGCAAGAATTGCGGTTCCTAAAGTCAGGCTAGAGACATCGTGCAGGAGTTCCTCGATCACAAACAGTACGCCTGCGATCGGGGCATTAAATCCAGCGGCAAGCCCTGCGGCAGCCCCTGCGGCAAGCAATTGGCGCTTATATTCGGGAGATGTAGGAATCCATTGGCTTACCTGTCCTGCAATCGCCGCTCCAATCTGTACCGTTGGTCCTTGACGACCGAGGGCTAACCCTGATCCCAAGGCTAAAATCGTACTGGCGATCTTGACAACCGCAACTCGGAGATTGAGCGCGATCGGCACATAACTGAGCGCCGCCTTAACTTGGGGAATGCCACTACCAGAGGCTTCTGTCGCAAATTTATCGATTAGAAGTCCCGATAGAAATCCGCCAACTAAACCAATCAGCGGCAGTACAAACCATACTTCATGGGCAACCCGTACGCGCCACCCTCCCAGCCAGCCGATCCCCTGTTTTAGTAAAACTGCCGCTAAGCCAGCCACTAAACCTATTAAACAAGCTTCAAAAATGGCGATCCGTTTGGGTTTTAACCACTGATGCCACGATGTTATACCTAAAGCCATAAATAATTATGCGGTAATATCGCCAAGATCTTAAGTTTAATGATTAGGGACTTATAACAACCCTGTGATCGCCGTTTGGACGGGATAGCCTAAATGCTTCCATGCGGCAGCCGTGGCAACCCGACCGCGAGGCGTGCGATTGATATAGCCGATCTGCAATAAATATGGCTCATACACTTCTTCAATCGTATGGGCATCCTCACCCGTCGCCGCCGCCAAGGTATCCAAACCTGCGGGACCTCCATGAAAATTCTCGATCAATACCGTTAGCAGTTTGCGATCGATCCAGTCCAAACCTTTAGGATCGACATTAAATAATTCTAGAGCCGATTCCGCGATCGCCCCTGTAATTTGTTCGCCCTTAGCCTTTACCTCCGCATAGTCTCGCACCCTTTTTAACAAACGATTGGCAATCCGAGGCGTACCCCGCGACCTTGCCGCGATCGCAATCGCCCCATCATCATCAATCGGGGTCGCGAGAATCTTGGCGCTACGCGACACGATCTGCGTCAGTTCGTCCTGCTCATAAAAGCGGAAATGCTGCACAAATCCAAAGCGATCGCGCAATGGCGAAGATAATGCGCCAATTCGAGTCGTAGCGCCAATCAGGGTAAATTTATTTAACTGCACGCTGCGGATCCTTGCTCCCTGACCTTTCCCAATCGTAATATCAAGACGATAGTCTTCCATCGCAGGATAGAGAATCTCTTCGGTTACACTCGGTAAACGATGAATTTCATCGATAAAGAGAATATCCCCCTGTTGCAGAGATACCAGCAAACCAGCCACATCACGGGGACGCTCAAGGGCAGGGGCAGAAGTAATTTTGCATTGTACGCCCATTTCCTGAGCGACGATCAAGGCGAGGGAAGTTTTCCCTAACCCAGGAGGACCATATAACAACAAATGATCGAGAGCTGATGATCGGGACTTTGCCGCCGCGATCGCAATATTTAATAATTCTTTTAAATCCTTTTGACCGATATAATCCTGAAGGCTTTTCGGACGAATATTAATATCCGCGCCAAATTGCGCCGCCTCAGCCGAATTATCTTTATTATCTTTTGCCAATCGATCCGCTAACTTCTCCTCTGGAGTCGCCTCCGCTTGCAGTAAATCAAGGGCTTGCTGCATTTCGGGCGACGGGCGATCATTTTTAGCTGATTTTTTAGGGGATCGGGGCGTTGATGCTTGACTAGCAACCTTTTCAGAAACCGATGTGGATGAATTTTGAGGGACAACCCCATCGGTAGAGCGATCGCCTTCAGGATTTGGCTCTTGAATTAATTTAGAGGAGATGATTGCCATACGCCCTCGGCTGTTCAAATTTATAGATATCTTCGATCAATTTTGTCCACCCATTCACTAAAGAAGCCAAAATCTTTTCTCCCTTTTCTCTAGTTGCTGCCCTAGCATCACCTAAAACCCCACTCCTAGTCAAATCCCTTGTCACCCATGCAAAGGGATTTGCTCCTTCCATACTTAACATACTATGTTCGGGCAAGCCACAGGGATATTCGGTTATCGCTTGATCCATATCGACCTGTTCGGGCAAGAGGGCTAGCATCAAACTGGTTTCCGCATCGCCACCATGAATTCCCAACTCTAATTCCTTTGGCGTTAATAAATCCTTCGCTGCATTAGGAACCCGCCAAGTAAAGAGGGGGAAAATCAGAAAATCGGGGTATTTCTCATGGAGATCACGCGCGACTATTTCCAAAATCTGCGGCTGTCCACCGTGGGAATTCATGAGTGCCAGTTTCCGAAATCCCGCTCGATAAATACTCTCCGCAATATCCGTCAATACCGCCAACATTGTCGGTGTACTCATCGTAATCGTTCCTGCAAAGGTACTATGCTCATTCGACTTGCCGTAATATAACGGTGGCAATGCATAGGCAGGAATCGCAGGAGCTAACTGCTCTAAAGCCCCTGCTAACACTCCAATACTAATCGCCGCATCAACGATCAATGGCAAATGCGCACCATGTTGCTCGATCGCTCCCATGGGTTGAACAATTACCACATTCTCCTTGTTGGGCATTGCTGCGATCGCTGGGGAAGTCAGGTAAGCAAAGTATCGATGGGCGGGAAAGTAATTCATGGCTAACATTTTACTCATACAGCACTTTTTTATTTTGCAGCTTTAATTAGTCTAGGCTTTGGCAAATGAAAGAGGAAGTCCGCACTCTATTTGTTTACAAAATGAGTGTTGGGTATGTCACAATTGCGCTTCTATAGCAACTTACAGCGCTTCGCGCTCAAACCCAAACCAAGGAAACTCTTGAAAGCGTTGCAAAGCAACGCTTTCAAGAGTTTCCTTGTGGTTCGTTTGATCGATAATTGCTGTAGTACATAAAACCCTAAAGATGGGTGGCGGCGCGAAGCGCCGCCACCCATCTTTAGGGTTTTGAGTTGCGCTCAAAATATTTTCCACAACAAAATTAAAAGCATTAAAAGCGCAAAATTAAAAGCGCAAAATTAAAAGCGCAAAATTAAAAGCGCAAAATAAAGCTACTGTCCCCCACTTCAGATAGACTAATGAGAGAAAGTAACTAAAAGTGTTATGGCGACTGTTTCTGAGAATACGAAAAGCACACAAAACGGCACACAAAACGGCACACAAAAAGCTACAGCCGAACCGATCGTGGATGGCAGTGAAAATCTTGGTGTAATCGTCAGACGCAAAACTCGCCCCGTCCAAGTGGGTAATATCACCATCGGCGGAGGTGCACCTGTAGTGGTGCAATCGATGATTAACGAAGACACTCTCGATATAGATGGCTCGGTAGCAGGAATTCGCCGTTTGCATGAAATTGGCTGCGAAATTGTCCGCGTCACCGTCCCAAGTATGGCTCACGCCGCCGCCCTCTCAGAAATCCGCCAAAAGCTCAAACGGACTTATCTTGATGTGCCTCTGGTCGCCGATGTCCACCACAACGGTATGAAAATTGCCCTCGAAGTCGCCAAGCATATCCATAAGGTCCGCATTAATCCGGGACTATACGTATTTGAGAAACCCAAGGCAAATCGTACCGAATATACTCAATCAGAATTTGACGAGATCGCCGAAAAAGTCCGCGATACCCTCAAGCCGCTTGTTTTGTCTCTCAAAGAACAGGGCAAAGCGATGCGGATCGGCGTAAACCATGGTTCTCTCGCTGAGCGGATGCTATTTACCTATGGCGATACGCCTCAGGGTATGGTTGAATCTGCGATCGAGTTCATTCGTATTTGTGAAGATCTGGACTTTAAAAATATCGTTATCTCCATGAAGGCATCTCGCGTCCCCGTGATGATCGCCGCCTATCAGTTGATGGCTAAGCGTATGGATCAATTGGGTATGGATTACCCCTTGCATTTAGGAGTAACGGAAGCGGGTGATGGGGAATATGGTCGGATCAAGTCCACGGCAGGCATTGCCACATTACTATCCCAAGGAATCGGCGACACTATTCGGGTATCGCTCACCGAAGCACCAGAGAAAGAAATTCCCGTCTGTTACAGCATTTTGCAATCCCTAGGGCTGCGCAAAACAATGGTGGAATATGTCGCCTGTCCATCTTGCGGTCGTACCCTATTTAATCTTGAAGAAGTACTACATAAAGTTCGCGAAGCCACCAGTCATCTAGTGGGGCTAGACATTGCGGTGATGGGCTGTATTGTCAATGGACCAGGAGAAATGGCAGATGCCGACTATGGTTATGTTGGTAAAACTCCAGGCACCATTTCTCTTTATCGTGGCAAGGAAGAGATCAAGCGCGTACCTGAAGCGGAAGGGGTAGAACAATTAATTGCTCTTATTAAATCCGACGATCGCTGGGTCGATCCTTAAATTCTAAGAATCCTGATCAACCCCAAGAATAGAAGGGAGGCGCAAAGTGCCGCCCTTCTATTCTTAGGGTTGATTTATTAATCATACCAATTCCCAAAAGTGTGGCTACACTTTTGGGAATTAAAACCCAAATCCAGTAAGGGTTTTAAAATTACAAAATGGCGTAGCCATTTTGTAATTTGGTATCACTTGAGCAAAGCTAAAGCTGCCGTCAACTGTATCAGAACATAAAAAAATAGTGTTGCCACGCGGAGCGCGGCAACACTATTTTGGGTTTTAATTTTGTCCTAACAAGACTGGCGGCAACTATATGTATAGCTGTTGGAGATTAACTGCAATTTTGTTCCAAGTGTAATGTTCGGCAATATATTTTGCAGCCCGATCGCCTATTTGCTGATTAACTTGAGGTTGATCGAGGCTTTGGGCAATCGCGGCGGCGATCGCATCAATCTCCAAGTCCACCACCCAGCCTAATTGTTGCGATCGTACTAGCTCAGCAAGGGCTACACCCTTAGTTATGAGTACGGGAGTCCCTGCGGCGAGGGCTTCTAAAACCGATACCCCAAAATTTTCTGAATGGGAGGTCAAGACATAGAGGTCTGATCCTTGCAGACAAATATTTTTTTTAATCCCTGTAACAAAACCCAGTTTGTAGGTGCGATCGCCTAAATGATGAGCTTGGAGCAGTTGCTCCAATGCTGCCTCATATTCTGGATCGCCACTACCCGCCAGCACAAACGCAAAATGGCGATCGCGCAATTTCCCAAGGGCGGGGAGGAGGTAATCTAGCCCTTTTTTAGGATGGATTCGCGACAAAAAAAGCATGATCGGAACTTGAGAGGGAATATCGAGCATTCGATGTAGCTGCTCTCTTGCATCGGCGATCGCTGGTGGTATTTGCAAACCCAGCGGCCGAACGATAGTTTTTAAAGACCAACCCAGTAGTTCTATTTCTACCTGCTCTTGCATTGCTGTCACATGAATCGCTTTAGCGCCAAATAAATTCGCTTTTTCGAGCAAGTTCAGGTAAATATGCTTTTTTTGTGCCCCTTGCTGTAATGACCATTGGCATAGCAATCCATGGGGACTATTAACATAAGGAATATTTTGCTGGCGTGCGATCGTCATAGCAATGGTTGCAGGATAGGAAAAAATTGCATGAACATGCATGAGATCGTAATCGCGGAGATGTTGCCACAACCAAATTGTTAAGCTGCCTGAGAAGGCGAATTCGCGCATAGCATGAATAGGTGGCGAGAATCTGGGAAAGAATCTTACAGGCACTTTTTCGCCTTCAACTTCATAATCAATCAGTCGGTGGAGCGGAACGTCTAGCAAAGTCTTACCATTATCATTGGTCGTTACAATTTCGGCATCTATACCAATAGCTCGTAAGCTCTTAACCATCTCAATGACGGCAATACTCGTGCCGCCCCTCACCGCCGCAATAGATGGAACTAGATGCAAAACTTTCATAGCTTATGTGGAACTGACATTATGCCTAGCTACTGATGACTGACAAAATCTAAATAATCATCTCGATGGGCAACTTCTAAAAGATAATTACCAAGTACAAGATATAAAAGCACCGCCAGAATGGAAAAGGTCAAATTACCGAGTAGATAGGCTTCCGAAATACCGCCAACAAGTAAAGACAATAGTCCAGCCATAACGGCACTGCAATGGAGGTAGTATTCTGGTCTAGCCTTGCACAATCGATCGAGCTTATATATCATTTGCAAACTGCTCAAACCAAACATGAACATGGGAACTGCACCAATTAAGCCCAAACTTCCCAATACCCCCAACCACGAGCTCTCGCCAAACAGAAGGCGATCGCCTTGAAATGGAGCACCAAACAGGGGATTTTCAATGAAGAGGTTCAAATAACCATTCCAAACATTTTCACGCGTATTACTATCTAAGTTATCCCATTTGCCCACTGTACTGGTTAAAATGCCCGTGGTGTCAGCATCACTGGGATTGAGGAATGGCAAAGTAATTGCCGCGATCACACCGATAAATAGCACCATCTGTAATAGGCTCCCACCTCGGTAACGGAAAAACATTAAGACTGAGACCACCGCCATGATTGCCCCAGTTCGCGAGGCAGTCATTAACAATGCAAATATCGACATGGCCAAAAGTCCAATCCATAGACCTCGCATCCATCGACTTTGTTCGCGCTGAAAGTAGAGAAATAAGAAGGAAGGAATCGTCGCGGTAATCAAAACAGCCGCATGGTGTGGGTTACCTGTAGTACCTAAAAACCAACCATGCACAAAGGTAATCGCGTAGGGATCGATTAATGCTTGATAGCCATTAGCAATAATAAATATCGTGCCAACCATCGCGATCGCCCAGATACCTAACTGGAAATTGCGATCGTCCTGTAGCCATCGCGATGGTCCCCACAGAATCGACCAAACTAATCCACCAAACGTAGTCGCACTTAAAAAAGCAAAGCCTACATCCCCATAAATTAGGATTTTAATGAAAATCATGCATTGAACTAAGACAATATAAATTACAGGCTTAGGAATAATTTTTTGCCGCCAGTAACTTTTAGTCTTTAAGGCAACAATGATCAGCATTAACAATAAAACGATCGCTAATGGTCGCCCCACCTCGCGAATTTGCTGAAGTGGAAAAACTAGCGATGGTGGCTCTTTAATAAATTCATCGGCGAACTTGCTCAGAGAAGCTGCAAATCCAAAAATCGAGACCAAAATCCAACTTAAAAGTGGACGTTTCTGATCGGCTTGTAAGGCTAAACCTAAACCACCACCTAAGAGCATCAAACCTAAGGGAGTAGTAATAAATTCAACTAATTGATTTAAAAAATCCATAAGGCGAGTAATTACTAGTTTTTTGCTGTCGGCAGAAAAGTTAAGCGATCGCTTGTTGTCAGTGTACTGGATGGAGCACAGAATTGAAGATGGCGAGCCATCGCTGTGCCCATATTTCTGATCTATAGGGCTGGGCTAAATCTTGGGAACGAGTTCCCCATATTGCTAACTCATTATAGTGATTGTGAATTGTTAGCAAAGACGCAGCTAAAGCCTCAGGGCGATCGGGGGGAATAATGATGCCATTATATTCAGAGCGAATCACCTCAACCGCCGAACCACAAACCTGAGTGCAGATTATAGCCAATCCTGCGGCCGCCGCTTCCACTAAAGCTATGGGCCAAGGATCGAATCGACTTGGTAAGACCAATGCCCCTGCCTTTAACCAAATATCTGTCATTGCGGCGGGTTGGACAAAGCCTCGGTTGGTAATACCTACTTGATCCTGTAGATGGGATTCGAGATCACCCTGACCACAGCAAACTAAATCCCAAGGATCGCCAACTTGCGATCGATACAAACGGTAGGCTGTCGCCAGCAGATCGATCGCTTTATCATGGCTGTAGCGACCGACAAAGAGAAAAGAACGCGGCCAAGGCGATCGCCTTCTTGCTGCGAGCAGAGGTGCGTAAGCCTCGTAGTCTATGCCATACAAACCTAACGAAATATTTTCTAAAGGGATGCCCAAACGATAGGCATATTGCCAACTCCGTTCGCCAGTGACAACCACATGCGCCATCTGTTTTAGATAGGAACGCAATATCCAAGGGGCTAAATGCTGCTTCCAGTTTCCCCACCAAGGGGTATCCATTCCCATAATTAAGGGAATATTTTGCAAATTTTTAGCAAAGGCTAATTGCCGATAGGGATGATGAAACCAACCACATAAAACGATCGCATCGGGATTTTGTTGGCTTATCAATTCCTTAATTAATTTTGTGTCGTTGCGTTCCTGCAAGCCTAAAAGACGACAGGGAATTCCCTGCATTAACCCATCAGAAAATGCAGTCTGAGTTCGTGCTTGAAAGGCAATCACAAATAGGTCGATCTCTTGCCTCGCCTGTAAGGAACGCCAACAGGCTGCCATATATCCAGAAATATCAGACCAACAAAAGACGATCTTCAGGCTCATATTTACTCCTAATACCAAGTTAAGAAATGGCTACGCCATTTCTTAACTTGAAAACCCTTACGAGGTTGAGTTTTTAATTCACAAAAGTGTTGTCACACCTTCGTGAATTGGTATAAGTAGCTAATAAGTGAAAACCAAAACCAAAAGAGCGTACCGCCCGCTACGCGGGCGGTACGCTCTTCTAGGTTTTAAGTTTACTTATGCTTAGCTACTTAGAAACTCTGGATTAAATTGCTTGTTGTTTTTGAGCTTTGAGATAGGCAAATACTGATTTGTCGCCAATGTCTGAGGGAATTTCTTGAGTTGCTTTCCGAATCGCAAAGATCATAAACAAAATCGCCCAAGCAGCTAAGAAACCTTGTTCGATCGCTACAGGTAAAAAATTCACTAAATGCCCAAGAATTAGCACAGGGACTAAAGGTACTAAAAACTTAGTTTCAAAGCGATTGAAACAAAAGGTTTCTTTGAAAAAAATGCCTGTTAAAGCGGCAAAACTTGACCCGATACCAATTAAGGCTAATGGGTGATTGTAAATAGCGATCGCTAGTGGCTCTGGGAAATAAATAGCGATCGCCACCGAAGCGATCGTGCCAATCATCCAAAAAAACTGTAAAACCCGATGTAATAACTCCAAATAAATATGAATTGTCCAAAGAGCCACACCCAAACTGACGGAGAAAGCAATATATAGCCAAGTCAGACCATTAAGAACATCGGGGTTATGGGGTTGCCATAGTACCAATAGAGTGCCGAGGCTAAAACATAAGGCGGCGATCGCTAAAGCTGTGCGATAGACGATTACGCTCAGGCGATCGTTCTTAGTAATCGTAAAATTGCCAAACTGACCTTGATAAACTTCCGATATAACTTCCACAAATTTCTCCATCAATAGCCATGAAGCACTAATTCAAGGATGAAGTGCAGCGCTCAACGCTGCACTTCATCCTTGAATTAGTGCTAGTTAATCAAGAATCAACCCTGAGGCAATCTCTAGAATAGCAGTTTTATATTTTTAGTGATTGCCAAAACTACCATAATGCTTTACTATCTTGCAGTCAAAATCGACAAACATCGGATGACGCTGTACCGAAAACTAAGTAGGCAGCAGAGGAACTTTTTATGCGTATCTATTACCTAGCTGGCGTGATTCTTAGCGTTACTACAATCCTTAGTGCTTGTGGTGATAGTACACCAACCGAATGTACGATCAGTACAGCGCGAGAAATCAAACAAGGAGTTACCAAATCCGCTAAGTTTAAGGCTGGCACTGATTGCGAAGAAATGAGAAAGCTTGCAGAGGAGGGCAAACCATTGCCAACTATTGCTGATGTAACCACAAGTAATGTGCCAGTAGCTGCGGCAACGCCTAAAGTTCAAACTTTTAATGCTCCCTTCGTGGCAGGACAACAAAAGCCCCAAGACCTCATTGCTACTACTGATAAGCAAGCAAGGGTTCAGGAACTAGAGAAAAAAATTGGCGTTGACTCTAAACAATCTCGCGATCCATTTACTAGCTCAGTTATTAACCCAGTACCAAAGTTAGAAACTTTGCTCTCCAAGCCACCAGAGCCACCAAAGCTTAGAGCTGCGGTTGTAGTCAAAACCTCTAATAGTGCAAAAATCTTTACACCTCCTGATACAAAAGCTGCTGAAGGGACAAAAGTCACGGGGACTATTGAAATTTCAGGTACAATCTTTGCGATTGTCAGCGCTTCGGGTGAGTCAACTTCTCGCTATGTGAAGGCAGGTCAATTGATTTCCAATGGCAAGGTATTAGTGAAGCGCATTGATACTAATGCGGAGCCACCAATTGTGGTGTTGCAACAAAATGGAGTTGAAGTGCTTCGTCCTGTCGGTGCAGCAGTTGCTGGCGCGACGGATCCTAATGCTAGCCAGACTGGGACTGCCAATGCCCAGCCGCAGAATCCTCCTGCTCCCCCATTAGTACTGCCAGCCCCCGAACAACGATAAAGATGCTCTTTTTCAATGTATAGACCTGTATAGCAACGTAAGCCGAAAGATGCGAAGCACCGCCACTCATCTTTCGGGTTTTGATGCGTCCTCGCTATCTCTTATATAGCTATAATCACTTACGGCAATTATCGATCAAACGAACCACAAGGAAATTTTTGAAAGCGTTGCAAAGCAACGCTTT
>NZ_ALWB01000099.1 GCF_000332215.1 Pseudanabaena biceps PCC 7429 | reverse complement strand
CCTCTTTTGGGTGATACAGTTGACAGCAGCTATAAATCCCCAAAAGGTAAGTGGCGGCGCTTCGCGCCACCACTTACCTTTTGGGGATTGTTTATTTGATCGGAAGTTTTAGATGAGAAGGATGATCGGAACCGTAAAAAATTTGTTGTGTTGCTTCGACGAAATCGCTAACTATTGCTGTGGATGGGAGCTTTTGGGTATTAGAATGTCGTTCGATGATCGGAAAAGCCGAACTAGCGATCGCGATGCCAATTCGATGTCCTAGGGCGAAATTCTGACAGGTTGGACGTAGCGGAATGCGATATTCATGGACTACGTCAGGCTCGACCCACTCAGGCTTAGTCCAATCCCTGCGGAACTTCGCCCTCAATACACCCATCGACACCAGCATTTGCTTCCCATCGGGATAAATATCTAACAACTTCACTACCCAGTCGGTGTCTGGGGCAGAAGTAGCCGCATAAAGGATAAATTCGGGAACGCCAGCGATCGCTAAATCTTCCTCTAGGATTTCACTTTGATAAACCAACACATCCCACCGTTGATGCAAGTGACATTGGTTGTAAAACCCGTAGGGAGTTGAAGGATTGGGATTGCGAGGATCGTAGACGTAAATATCTGGTAATTGGTGATTGAGAGTTGGCGATAGACTTAGTTGTTTTTGGCAAGAAAGATAGAAGTTCTTGGTATGGGAATCCTTAGGGAATTCTGGCAGATCGAGCCAATGGTTTTTTCCCATTAGAAAAAGCTGCACGGGAGCGCGATCGCTAATACCGTTCTCAAGCCCCTTGAGCCAGAAATCGAACCAATCTACCTGCAATCGATCGATTTGGGAAACGGCTGCTTCACCAAAATCAATTTCCCCTACCTTGGGTAACCAAGGCAAATGTTGCCAAGGAGCAACTACTAAGTGCTGGGGTTTTCGGGTTGCCTTTTGGGCGTGATGATAGGTGTTAATCGTTGCTTCTATAAAAATATCTGCCCATCCTCCGATATGTAAGGCGGGTAAGTCAAAGCGATCGAAGTAACTGAGCGGATTGAGTTTTTGCCAATAGGGATCATCTGCCTGTTGGTTGCCGATCCAATCAAAAAAGAAGGAGCCAAAATCGCCAAATTCTTGATTTTTAAATAGTTCTATCGAGTTTAAGGGAACGCTCTCTAACCACTTTGCCATTTGCTTTTGGGCCGCAAAAAGTAGGGATGCTTGGGGTTCTTTTTTTAAATACCACGCGCGATTTTGGGCTAATTGCAAAGCCCAGCCTAAATCAAAATCCAAGCAGACCGCACCCCCAAAATAGAACCAACCATGATACAAGTCAGCGGTTGCCATGCTCGGACAGATCGTTACCAATCCTTGCGGCTGCATTACAGCAGCTTGAAATTGGGTTACGCCTTGATAGGAAAAGCCATACATCCCCACTTTGCCACTACTGCCTTCTAATTGATTGGCACACCATTCCACCGTGTCAAATCCATCTTCGTACTCATTTCTCAATGGATAGAACTCGCCTTCAGAAGTACCGCAACCCCTGACATCCTGAATGACCACGATATAGCCTTGGCTAGCATACCAACTGGGATGGGCGTAGGTGCAGGTGGAAGCGATCGCGCGACCGTAGGGCAGGCGCATTAATAGGACGGGTAAAGGCATATCGACATTCTTGGGGCGATAAATATCAGCCGTCAAATGAATGCGATCGCGCATGGGGATTTTGACCTGCCGCTGCACGTTAACCTGTGAATGGAAAGCAGTTAGTTTCGGGGGCATGGTATATCCTAGTCTTGTTGCCAGTCGGGAAATACTTTCCGAATTTCAATGAGCAGATCATCTAATTCCTCTAAAGCTTGGATCACATCAATGCTCAAGCTACCTAAATTATCATTAAGCGACAACTGTACTAATAGTTCGCGTTTGCTAGCGATCGCGACAAATCTTTCTTTGAATTTTTCTTTGATGGCTTCTGGATTGGACATATCGAGTTTTTGTAAATTTGCTTAGGCATTCTTGACAGTCATTTTAGCTCAAAAAAAGATGAGTGGCGGCGCAAAGCGCCGCCACTCATCTTTTTGGGTTTTATAGCTTTTGTGAATTAAAAACCAAACCCAGTGAGGGTTTTCAAAGCTCAAAATGGCTACACCATTTTGAGCTTTGGTATTACTCTATTTGCCTTGTAGTTGTTCTAACCGAGCCCTGAGAATTTCCTGCTGTTTCAATGATTCTTCCAGTTCGGCGCGGGCTGTGGCGACAACTTCAGGGGGCGCTTTTTTGATATAGCCTTCGTTATTCAATCGTCCTTGGCTGGAGGCGATCGCATTTTCTAGCTTTTTGAGCGCACGTTCTAGCTTGGCGACCAATTGCCCGATATCCACCACGCCGACAAGGGAAACGATCGCCTGTACGGTTCCCACCACGCCTGCGATCGCCTCTTCGGTGGCGGAGGCATCAACGGAGGCAACGATCGCTAAATCTGCCACCTTGGCTAGATCGAGAATGTAGCTTTGGCCTGCTTCCAGCAAAGCCCTTTCGCGATCGCTATCAGATTGGAGGATGACCTTAACCTTGACACTGGGTTTAATCTCCGCTTCAGCACGGAGATTGCGAATGGTACGGATCGTGCCGATTAATAATTGGAACTGCTCTTCTAGCTCTGGATCGATCGGTGCAGTATCAACTTCAGGGTAGAGCTGAATTGCCAAAACGGGGCGATCGCTGGAGGGCTCGCTCGTACCATAGGTGAGTAGCTGCCAAATTTCCTCCGTAACATGGGGCATAAATGGATGTAGTAAGCGTAGGATGCCGTCTAATACAAAAGCAAGGGTTTGCTGTACCGTAGCGCGAGAAATCGGATCGGCATCTTCTTGCAAACGGGACTTGACTAACTCGATGTACCAATCACAAAAATCACCCCAGAAGAATTCATACAGGCTTCTAGTCGCTTCTCCCATGCTATAGGCATCCAACTGCTCACGTACTTGTAATACGGTTTGGTGATAGCGCGATAAAATCCAGCGATCGGCTAGTTCTAAATTCTCTTGTATCCCTTCAGTGGTTTTCAAGCCGCTAAGATTCATCATCACAAATCGCGAGGCATTCCAAAGCTTGTTGGCGAAGTTGCGGGCGGTTTCTACAGTGGTGGATTCATCGGTTTTGCGATTGTAATCAAGACGAATATCTTGACCTGCACCAGTGACCTCTTTAACCAGAGAATAGCGCAGGGCATCAACACCATATTTGTCGATCAGAATCAAAGGATCGATGCCATTATTCTTAGTCTTAGACATCTTCTGATTGTTCTCATCGCGCACTAGTCCGTGAATGTAGACCGTGTGGAAAGGCATTTTACCCGTAAAATATCCTGCCATCATCGTCATCCGCGCTACCCAGAAGAAGATAATGTCAAACCCCGTTACCAGCACGCTAGTGGGGTAGAAAGTTTGGAAGTCCTGCGTCTCTTCTGGCCAACCCAAAGTGGAGAATGGCCATAAACCTGAAGAAAACCAAGTATCCAGTACATCGGGATCCTGCTCTAAGGTGATCTCTTCGCCAAATTTTTCTTTGGCTTGGGCATAGGCTTCGGCTTCGTTACGGGCAACAAAAATTGTGCCGTCGGGGGCATACCAAGCAGGGATCTGATGTCCCCACCATAATTGGCGGGAAATGCACCAATCCTTGAGACGAACCAACCAATCGCGATATACTTTGCCCCAGCGATCGGGGACGAATGTAGGCGAGTTATGCCGATCGAATTGTTCGAGGGCAAAATCCGATAAGGGCTTAATCTTGACGAACCATTGAATGGACAGCAATGGCTCCACGGGTACTTTGCCACGTTCGGAATGGGGAACGGTATGGGTATAGTCTTCGATTTTTTCTACCAATCCCAACCCATCCAGTTTGGCGACGATGTTCTTCCTTGCTACAAACCGATCTTGTCCTTGAAATTCTCCACCATTTTCATTGATGGATCCATCCTTATTGAGAATATTAACGAGGGGGAGATCATGGCGCTTGCCCATTTCAAAGTCGTTAGGATCGTGGGCAGGGGTGATTTTAACGCAGCCACTTCCGAATTCGCGATCGACATAGGCATCGGCAATAATGGGAATCTCCCGATTCACGATCGGTAACAGGATCGTTTTTCCAATCAGAGATTTATAGCGATCGTCCTCAGGATTTACGGCAACGGCGGTATCCCCTAACATGGTCTCAGGACGAGTAGTCGCTACCACCAGATGCCCCAAACCATCAGCTAAAGGATAGCGGAAATGCCAGAGATGTCCGTTGACTTCTTTGTTATCGACTTCGAGGTCAGAAACGGCGGATTGGGAAGCAGGACACCAGTTGACGAGATATTCACCGCGATAAATTAAGCCTGCTTCGTAGAGTTTGACAAAGGATTCTATAACGGCATGGGACAATCCTTCATCCATGGTGAAACGTTCGCGAGTCCAGTCAGCCGATACTCCTAGGCGGCGCAGTTGCGATACAATCGTGCCCCCCGATTGGGCTTTCCATTCCCAAGCCCGTTCGAGAAACTTTTCGCGACCAATTTCTTGATTGGTTTTTCCTTCTGCCTTGATTTGCTTGTCGAGAATAGTTTGTACAGCAATACTGGCGTGATCGGTTCCAGGTAGCCAGAGGGTATTAAACCCGCGCATCCGATGGTAGCGAATGAGAATGTCGATGAGCACTTCTTGAAAAGCATGTCCCATATGCAAACTGCCCGTAACGTTGGGCGGCGGAATCATAATGCAGTAGGGTTCTTTATCACTTTGACTAGCTGCTACAAATACGCCACTTTCCTCCCAATATTTTTGCCACTTAGCTTCAGATTCGAGAGGATTATATTGTTTTGGAAGTTCGGTCGTACTCATAGCAGGTTACTTAAAAATTGGGAAACTTAGTTGATGTTTATCTTCAGCTTATATTTTATAGTGTTTCTCCCGATTAGTTCCTTATTTGAGTACATTAGATGCCAGATAGACAATGTTTTTGAGCACAGTTTTTTGAGCACAGAGCACAACCCAAAAGATGAGGGGCGGTGCTTTGCGTCGCCCCTCATCTTTTATTTTCTCCCTTTTTATACCAATTCACGAAAGTGTGGCAACACTTTTGTGAATTAAAAACTAAGCCTAGTAAGGGTTTCCAAGTGAAGAAATGGCTACGCCATTTCTTCACTTGGGATAAAAGCTAAACCCAGAAGCGAGTACCGCCCGCGTAGCGGGCGGTACTCGCTTCTGGGTTTTCAGTTTACTTATACCCAGCTACTTATTAGCAAAAGGATTAGGTTTGATGCGGTGAATAATTAGTGATATAAATCTAAGTCAAATGCCACTAATTATTCGCTTAATCTTTGTGGCTTAATCGAGAATGGTGATACATAAGAACGGCGATCGCTATAAATAAGAATTAATGCGTTATGTGGAGATAACAATCATTGTGTACTCTTCGCAAAAAACTTGTTAAATTTGGCTTTTAGGGACATTCTATAGTTTTACTGTCTACACTAATAGTTTTACAAATTGAGATATATGCTTGTTAAACAGTCAGATTTTTAATAACATTTAATAAGGAATGAACTGGGTTTTAGGATACGGTGTATATCGATCTCAGGTGCCTTGTGGGAGCGCACTTAGAAGGGGGGCAATTCCACAAAGCCAAAAATCTACAAATGATTTAGGATTACTATATGCTTAAGATGCGTTAAACTAATGCTCCAATCCTCAACTCTATAAATTTCATGAGATGTTGGTAATACGGTACTATTGGTAGGAGTAATCACTTTGGAAGTCGCGCAAATGTTAGACTTGTATAGACAGGGACATCGTAACTTTTCCAATGTAGACATTAGTAATGGTCTATTGCGTAGTGTCAGCTTAATTGGTATTGATCTAAGGGGAGCTACTTTGAACAAGGCTGACTTGAGTAGCGCTAATTTAATTGATGCTAATTTAACTGGAGCAAATTTAATTGAAACAAATCTGAGGGGGGCAATGTTGAGAGGTGCTAACTTTGCCGATGCAGACTTGAGCTGGGCAAATTTAACTTGGTCAAACTCCTCTAATAGCCGATTTGTGCGTTCTAATCTCAGTGTTGCTAATTTTAGTGGGGCAAATTTAATTGAGGCGGATTTTACGGGAGCCATCTTGAAGGGAGCAAATCTTCGGGGCACAAATTTGCGCGGGGCGATGCTGAAAAATTTGCGAACCTGTGCTGATACTGATTTTACGGGGGTTCGTAATTTAGACGAGCGAATGCGTTTATACCTTTGTACGGTCGCTAGCGGTACGCATCCATTTACTAAAAATGACAGCCGCCAAACTTTAGGCTGTCCAATTTAATTCTATAGAGATAGGCGGCGCAAAGCACCGCCTATCTCTACCTCTTTTTGGATGTGGTGGTTAGGGCTGCTCGGTAAGTTGGAGTAAATAAGGAAAAGAGGTGTTTTCTTCGTAGGATCCGATCCACACCTCATAGGTTCCTTCGAGCCAGTCACCACTAATTTCTGGATTGCGATCGCTTACATCGTCACTACACCAGATCCCTCCAGGTCCGCGCACGAGCATAATCGTATCGCCAGAGCTTTTAACTTGCAGCTTAAGATAGCGAAATGCTTTTGTCAGTGTAATTTTATGATCTGGGGTCGAGTCAATAAATCCAATACATTCACCCGTTTCAGTTGTTTTTCGCTTTGAGGTTTTCTGAGTTTCGACCCCACCGCCACTAATGCCGCGCAATTCGATCGTCTTAGGTGCAAAGTTGGGGGCGATCGCAATATCTTCAAACATTTTGACAAAACTAGCCTTTTTGCTGGAGCTAATTTCGGGTTTCTCAGGTTGGACTATGGGGCGCGAAATTTCAATGCTTGTGCCTTGGTTGGTTTGCGATCGCACTGCCGTAGCCACAGCCAACATCGCGGTGGTTATAGCTGTAATGGTAATTAGCGATCGGGCTGCAAGTTTTCTCATGACACAAAGGTATGGTTTCTAAGAGATGGATTTTAGCATTAGCCACAACGGAAAACCAGATTCTTTTATAATCGAGCGAGAAGTTGTGATGGGAGCGAGGTGTTTAGCAATGACAGTAATCACTAAGGAATACCTTAAGCAAGAGTTGGACCAATTTAATGATCAACAACTAAAGCAAGTTGCAGATTTTATTGCTTTTATCAAGTTTCAAACGAGATGTAGTCAACCGACAGCTGATATTAGTCAGTTTGCTAATCTCTATCAAGAGTTCGCGCAGGAAGATCGAGAACTGGCTGAAGTAGGGATTTCTGAGTATGCGGAACTCTTGAGCAGTGAGGACAAAAATGAAAGTAGACCGTGGTGAAATCTGGTTAGCGACTCTCGATCCAACTCAAGGCTCAGAGCAAGCTGGCACTCGCCCAATTATCATTTTTCAAGAAAACACAATCTCTAAATTCACCAGCACTATCATCACAATTCCCCTCACAACTAACTTGCGGCGGGCGGCTCTGCCAACATGTTTGTTAATCTCTAGTGATCAGGGTGGCTTAAGTCAAGATTCAGTTGCACTCTGCCATCAACTTCGAGTACTTGATAAAACTCGATTGATTAAAAGATTAGGACAGTTAGACTCGGGGTTGATCGCTGATCTAGAAAGTATCGTTTTATTTACGCTTGGGTATAAAGTGTGAATCTATGCAGATTAGGCGATCGCCTTAGTGTTATATCGCTGTAGTCATAGCTGCAAAGGTAATCAGCGATCGCGCTGCAAATTTTCTCATGACACAAATATATTGGCTCTAAGACGTAGATTTTAGTATTCTCCACTATCGATTCCTGTAACTCGATGGCGTGCATTTTCAAAAATTCTGGAAGAAACTTCACAAATAGTAAGTATAGACTCAAGATAGAAAACTAAACTATCAGCATTTTTAACAGACGTAGAGTAGCTAGTATAGCTATGAATCCTGTCTAAGCTAGTTCTAGTTACATGAAATTGTTCAGGTAAATCACTAAAAATCATATCGCAAAACATTTGAAAGAATGGAGAGTCAGATATACTTCTATTAATGAAAATATCTACAATTAGCTTTGAACCAAGGAGTATTTTCACTAATTTTACTCTCCTAAATTTGAGCATTTAGAATTTGAAACTGTTTCGATAACAGTAGCTTGTTTCTCAGTACCCATAAGCTTTCTTAGGTCATTAATTGATTTTAGCTCTTTTTTCTCTACGTTGGATGTTATATTAAATCCTCTTGGCACACTAGTGATCGCACTAGCAACAGCATCAAGATAAGCATCCAACTCCATACCATGAGCCTTAGCAAATAACCTCAGCGTATCAATCTTTGTGCTGCCTTCACCCTGCTCAATCCGCCGCACCTGACGCTCAGATAAACCAATGATATCCGACTGACGGAGTTTATATTGCTTGCGTAAAGTGGCGATCGCCTTGCCAAAAACTTGATTATGCTCCGACTTAAGAGCTTCAAACTTTTGCTTCCATTCAGGATCGTTTGCAGAGCGCAAAGCTTCAAGATCGAGATGGATATCCGCATCTTGCCAATAGAGACAACTACCATCATCATCAATAGTAAAGTTACTACGATCTTTGATAGAAATACATTTTAATGCTGGTAAGGAATCAAAAGGAATTTCCAACTTCTCCATAGAACAGCTAAGAACTAATAAGCGATCACCAATTGCTATTGCATCAGCAATTAATTGTTCTTGCGCTCCCATAGTCCAAGCATTCATCACCCTTTTAGGCACAACAGAATTAGTATGAACCAGTGTATTTCGCATCACTCGGAGGTTGGCTCGATCAAACATTTGAGGCATCCAAGTGGGATCGATATCTTCTCTAATAAATAGCACCCGTAAGTGATGCTTCTGATTTGCCGATCGCACAATATCCGCAATCTCTTGTAAGCCAGTTGCAGAAGCTAAAACAAACAAATTTAGGGCTGATTCTAAACCCTGAGAGTCAGATGACTGTAGAACTTGCACTGACTTAGAACGGGTTACAAGATGTTTATTCTCACTATCTTGAACTAGAACAGTCATTGTCTGTTGGCTGGACATTACTGATCTTCCTTGATACATACTTTTTGCTCCCATTCGATGAGAAGCTTAGACCGATTTTCTAAAACGAGTTTCAAAATTTGTTTTTCGTCATTACCTGATATTTGAGGATTTGGAGGATATTTAGCCGTAAAAACTAAACCATTCTCTTTACTGCAAAGCAAAATATCAACGCGGATCTCCCATGCGCCTGCCTTACGGGCGTGAAAGTGTGGAGGTCTATGATCGTGAGAATTAAAAAAAAGATACAGACCATCTATTTGAGAGCATTAAACCTTACCCAAGTCCTGACCTAAATTTGATTTTGCAAGACAACTAAATATGAATATAAACCATACCAGACATTTTGCCAATAATATATGATAGCAATAATGTCTTGTCGAGTCATTGTTGGTATGGCGATAGGGTATTGGTTGGCTAATAGGGAATACTTGCTGAAACGTCTATTTCATACCGACAAAAAACGCAAATGCGAAGATCGCATTTTAACTGTCCAGCGCTGGCTAGCCCCAAATCATTTGCTTTATTCTTAAGTGCTAAGCCGCTTGCTCAGGCGTAAGTATAGACGCAAAGCAAACCCGCAAAGCCTTATAATATAAAGACACTTAGTAAGAATTGCCTAACAATCACACGGGGCAAGCACTGCCAAGCCATGCAAGGAGAAATTTAGTAGCCGTATGACTGATACCTTAGAAGATCGGATTATTCCCACAGACCTGCGCGGCGAAATGTCGCGATCGTACTTGGAATATGCCATGAGCGTGATCGTCGGTCGCGCCCTGCCCGATGCCCGTGATGGGCTCAAACCTGTACATCGTCGCATTCTCTACGCTATGCACGAGTTGGGTATGACTGCCGATCGCCCCTTTCGGAAATGCGCCCGTGTGGTCGGTGACGTAATTGGTAAATATCACCCCCATGGTGACACCGCCGTATACGAAGCATTGGTGAGGATGGCGCAGGACTTTTCGATGCGCGATCGCTTGGTCGATGGTCACGGTAACTTTGGCTCCGTCGATAACGACCCCGCCGCCGCAATGCGATATACCGAATGTCGATTGACCCGTATTTCTCAAGTCGGGTTGATTCAGGATATCGAGCGGGAGACGGTCAACTTTGGCGATAACTATGACGGCTCGCAACAGGAGCCTTTGGTATTGCCCGCCAGAATTCCGCAGCTATTACTTAATGGCTCCTCAGGTATTGCCGTAGGGATGGCGACTAACATTCCCCCCCACAATCTAGGTGAACTGGTGGATGGCTTAGTGGCACTGATTGCCAATCCATCCCTAACGGATTTGGAATTAATGCATTACATCCCTGGCCCTGACTTCCCGACGGGAGCCTTGATTTTGGGAACCGATGGCGCACGCGAAACCTACACCACAGGACGGGGCTCCGTTACCATGCGTGCCGTGGCGGATTTTGAAACAATTTCAGTTGCGGGAAGGCAGGATCGCGAGGCGATTATCATTACGGAAATGCCTTACCAAACCAACAAGGCAGCCCTGATCGAACGCATCGCGGAAATGGTCAATGAGAAGAAAATTGATGGCATTTCCGATATTCGGGATGAAAGCGATCGCGATGGTATGCGGTTAGTCATCGAACTCAAGCGTGATGCCTATCCTCGCGTAGTTCTGAATAATCTTTATAAATCTACACCTCTCCAATCGAACTTTAGCTGCAATATGCTTGCTCTCGTCGATGGGGAGCCGATCACCTTGACGCTACGTCATGCGCTGCAAGTATTTTTAGACTTCCGCTATGAAGTGATTACCCGCCGCACGCAGTACGAACTCCGTAAGGCTGAAGAACGCGATCATCTATTGCAAGGTTTGCTGATAGCGCTTAATCACTTGGATGCTGTCATTGCACTGATTCGGGCTGCTGAGGATAGTAGTACGGCGAAGGCGGGCTTGATCGAGACCTATGGATTAACAGAAGCCCAAGCCGATGCGATTTTACAAATGCAACTGCGCCGCCTCACAGCTCAGGATGCCGATAAAATTAATGACGAGCATAATCAGTTAGTCGAGAAGATTGCGGATCTACAACATATTCTGCAAAATCGCGATCGCATTCTCACGATTACCCGTGAAGAATTAGAAGCCATCAAAGCCGAATTCACCACTCCGCGACGCTCACGCATTCTTCCCAATGAAGGCGATATCGATACTGCCGATTTAATTGCCAATCGTGAAACGATTGTGATGGTGACGGAGCAAGGCTATGTGAAAAGGATGCCCGTCGATACCTTTACAGCGCAGCATCGTGCTACGCGCGGCAAGGCAAGTGCGAACGTCAAGGATGATGATGCGATCGCCCATTTCTTTGCCTGTCGCAGTCATGACAAGGTGCTATTCTTTACCGATCGCGGTAAAGTCTATGGGGTCAAGGCTTACGAAGTGCCAGAATCGGGACGGGCTGCTCGCGGTACGGCTGTCGTCCAACTACTGCCGATCGCTGCCGATGAGAAAATTACGACGGTATTGCCCATCAGCGATTTTAATGAAGATGAATATCTCGTCATGCTGACAGCGGGTGGTTATATCAAAAAGACCAAGCTGCCTGCATTTGCCAATATTCGTTCCAATGGGCTCATTGCGATCGCCCTTGAAGAAGGCGATCTCTTGCGTTGGGTCAGAAGAGCTAAAGCCGATAACACTATTATTGTCGGTTCGCGGCAAGGCATGTCGATCCGCTTCCGTACCGACCATGAGCAGTTGCGTCCGATGGGACGCGATACTCGCGGCGTGCGATCGATGCGGCTGACAGGTGACGACCTCATCGTGAGTATGGACATTCTCCCCGCAGGTTTAGCGGAAATTGAGGCGGATGAATCCGAAGAAGAAATCGATCTCACTGCAACGGTATCAGAAGATGAGAATCTAGAAGCCGAGACTGGCAACGATAAGGCTCAAGGTCCTTGGGTACTAGTTGTCACGAGAGGCGGCTATGGTAAGCGCGTTCCCGTCAGTCAATTCCGCATTCAGAAGCGGGCTGGGAAAGGGCTACGGGTCACCAAATTCAAATCTGGTCAGGATCAACTGGCTTCCCTTTGCTTGGTTGATGAACAAAATGAGCTGATGATCGTGACGAGTCGAGGGATTGTCATGCGCCAATCTACCGATGCGATCGCTTGCCAATCTCGGACAGCCAGAGGTGTCCGCCTGCAAAGACTGGATGCATCGGATGCGATCGTGGGGGCAACTCTAGTCCCGCCAGCTCTAGAAGAGGAGCATGATGAAGTGGAAATTCAAAGCGCTGTAGATGTCGTAAATACCGTGGATACTTCTATCTCACAAAACACCGATATTCTAGAGTCAGAAACTTCTAACGATGAGCCTGAAATGTCTTGATGTAGACTAATAAGAGAAAGGCGGCGCGTAGCGCCGCCTTTCTCTTATTAAGCTTGTTTATTCAAAGGATAGAACTTGACCTTAAGCCCATCCTTAGGACGAAGAGTGGGAATGGGAAAGGGCTCAAGATTTTGAGAAGGTAAAATTTCCCATTGATAATTGCGTAATAGATTGGCGGCGATAATTTTCATCTCTAGTTTGGCAAAGGCAAGACCGACGCAAATCCTTGGACCACCACCAAACCCAATCAAACTAAAGGGTTTTTGTTTGTGTTCTTGGCGATCGGGGCTAAAGCGATCGGGATCGAATTGGTCGGGATTGGGATAGATATTTGCCTCTGTATGGGTAACCATGATCGAATAGATGGCAAGCCAACCTTTGGGTACGTGATAGCCTTGAAACTCAAAGGGTTTGACTACGCCGCGAAAACCACCTGCCACTGGTGGACGCAAGCGCTCGATTTCTTGAAAAATTTGGTCGAGATAGGGCATTTTACCTAACTGGTCGAGAGTTAGTTGTCCCGTATGGGCTAATTCGCGTTGCTCCTGTCGCGCCAGTTCTAAAACTTCAGGATGGCGGCCTAATTCCAGACAAAACCAAGTCAACATTGAGGTGGTGGTTTCATGTCCTGCAAACAGCATTAACATTGCTTGGGCTTTCAATTCTTCTAAACTGAAACGTCCACCATCTTCATCTTGGGCTTGGGCTAACATACTCAACACATCATTGGTTGGATTTTGCTGGCGTTGGCGTACGACTTGAGTAATATGTTGTAAAAGGCGATCGCGGGCGGCGATCGCTTTCCCTAGGGCGGTAAATGGTAAGGGGAAAGGCGCGATCGCGAAGAAGCCATTCGTTAGGGTGGAGAATAACTTACTCAATCTTTCTACGTCATCTTCTGCCTTTGCGCCAATTAAAAGTTGACTGGCAATCTCAAAGGTAAGCTGTTTGAATTCATCAAACCAATTGAATTCCCCCTTAGTTTCCCATTTATGCAGATACCGCTGCGAGATCTCTGCCATCGTGGCAAAGTAACCATTTAAGGCTTGTCCGTGAAATGCTGGCATCATCAGTCGTCGGTTGCGGCGATGTTCTTCTCCATCCTGCAAAAAGAGTGATTCTCCCAAAAGTATCTTAAAATTATCGGGCCATCCTTCCTTCCATGAGAAGCATTCCATGTGACTGGATAGTAGAAATTCGGCAGCTTCGGAGCCGATCATATACACGGTTGGTCTGCCCAGAATGCTGGTTTTAGATATAGCACCATACTTGGCATATTGCTTGTCAACAAATTTACGGTCAAAGAGGAACTGTAAGGTTTGTCCGATAATTGGTAGTCCAAACTTTCCAGGCGGTAGATTCATCTGTTTGAATTGGGAATGATGGAGATGTTTTTATTATAAGTAGCTGGGCATAATTAAAAACCAGAATCATAGCTCGTAACGCTCGCTTAGCGAGCGTTACGAGCTTCTAGGGCTTAACTTGCCGTTTGTAATTGCTGGATAGTAAGCACTAATTGTCTTAGCTTAACTGGTTTAGCTAGGTACTCAGTCGCTCCTGCGGCGATACATTTTTCCCGATCGCCTTGCATGGTTAAGGCAGTTAAAGCAATAATTGGTTGATTGGCAAGACTGGGGATTTGACGCATTTGTTTGATGGTTTCGAGCCCGTTCGTGCCTGGCATTTGGATATCCATCAAAATCAGATCGGGAGCCTGTAACTGTGCGAGGGTGATTGATTCTTCCCCATTGGTTGCCAAGATCATGTCGTAACCTTTAGCGGATAAGTAGCTCGCAACGGTCATTAGATTCGCTTCATTATCATCCACTAGTAAGATTTTAAAGGGATTTTTGAATTCCGAGCCATTCTCATCTGTGGCTGTAAGAGCTTCGGGCTGAGTTTCGGGGGCGGGAGAGGCAATTTGACAGTCAGCACAGGGAAGCGTAATCGTAAAGCTACTGCCCACCCCCACTTCGCTAACCAAGCTTACCTGCCCACCATGCAATTCCACGATTCGTTTGACTAGGGATAGCCCCAATCCCGTGCCTTCGTATTGGCGATTAAGGGCACTATCAATTTGGATGAAAGGCTGAAATAGTTTATCAATATTTTCAGGGGAAATCCCGATACCCGTATCGATTACCTTGATTTGCAGATACTTTTGAAGGGAAGGAACTTCTACTGTTTGGTCGGAATGGTTGAGGGTTGCCTGTTGGCGATCGCTAACTTCTAGGACGATCCTTCCTCCTTCGGGGGTAAACTTAACGGCGTTACTCAGCAGATTGATTAAAACTTGAAGAATACGCCGTTCGTCGATCGATACATTGGGTAAATCTGGAGAGATTTTTGTTTCTATTTGGATGTGTTTTTTGTGGGATTGCTGTTTGATAAAGGCAAGACTTGATTGGCAGAGAACTTCAATATTGCTAGAAGCCAGATCTAGTTCGACCTGCCCCGATTCAATTTTAGCCAGATCGAGGATGTCATTAATTAATTTAAGTAAATGAAAACCGCTATTTTCGATGAGTTTTAAGGATTTTTTTTGATTCTCATTGATACTGCCAAATACTTCTTCTTGGAGAGATTCGGTCATGCCGAGGATGGCGTTGAGAGGGGTACGCAGTTCGTGACTCATGTTCGCGAGAAATTCATCTTTGAGTCTGGTGGCGATCGCTAGTTCGGCGTTAGTTTGCTTGAGCTGAGTTTCGTACTGCTTGCGATCGCTAATATCGATAACCACGCAAATAGTCTGATTTTCCGTGCCAGGAAGAAAAGCCGCACCAATTAACACGGGAATGCGACTACCATCTTTGCGATAGTATTCTTTCTCCCAAGGATGGATAAAACCATGTTCCATTAGCTTGCCCATGGCGGCATAGTCAGCTGGGACATGTTCGGGGGGAGTGAGGTTATGCCAAAATATTTTTCCCGTATTAAATTCTTCTCGGCTGTAGCCAATCATTTGTAAAAAGCGATCGTTAGCATCGAGGATATTGCCATCAAAGTCCGCAAACAACATGCCGACCACATTAGAGTCAAACATGCGACGGAATCGGATTTCGCTCTCTTGCAAAGCTTGGGTACGACGCTCGACACGAATTTCCAAATCCTGATTGAGTCGGTATAGCGCTTCGGTAGCCGCTTTACGTTCCAATTCCGCCGCAACCCGCGCTCCAAAAATTCTTAAAATAGCGATCGATTCATTGTATTTAGACTTATCGAGGGGTTGGGTGTCAATAATGCAAAGATTGCCGATCACATTTCCTAAATTGTCTTTTAACGCAATGCCCAAATAGCTATCGGCTTGCATCTCTGCTAAATAGGGATCGTTGAAAAAATAAGTTTGTAATTGACTTTCACAGTAAAATTCTCCATCCTTTAGGACATATTCGCAGGGAGTATCCCTCACGGGGTAGGCAATAGATGGTTGCAAACTTCCCTTAGCCCAGAAACTTAAGGTATGGAGATGATCGCCAATTAACTCGGTAACACTCACAAAGGGAATGGCTAAAGCTTCAGCAATATGGCTCACTACCGCAGGGAAAAATTCAAGCCCAGTGAGAGCCGCAGTTCCCTCTACTAACTTCTGAAGGGTTAATTCGGCTTTACGGCGATCGCTAATATCGGTAATCGTGCCTACATAGCCAAAAATTTGCCCACTGAGATCAGTTTCTGCTAGCGATTGTCCGAGTACCCATGAGGTGCTACCATCTTTTCGCAAAAATCGATATTCCAACTTAAAGGGACGGTTTTGTTGGGCTGAGAGATACCATTCGTTATTGATTTTATCGCGATCATCTGGGTGTAAAGCGGTTGTCCAACCTTCGCCAAGCGCTTCTTCTAGACTCAATCCCGCAATCTCGCTCCACCGCTCATTCACATATATACAATTCCCATTCTTATCTGTCCTAAAGATCCCCACGGGTACTACGGTCGCTAGGGTTTTAAATCGTCTTTCACTTTCTTGTAACGAATTAGTAGCTTCTTTACGGGCTGTAATATCATGGCTGATAACGACTATTTTCCTAACTTCGCCATCTTCATCAAATATTGGCGTTTTAATCGTGCTCATCAGCCTGACTGAACCATCTCGGCGAGTTGCAGATTCTTCGGAAATATGCAATGTTTGTCCAGTGCTAAATACAAAGTTATCATCGCAAATATATTGGCGAGTATCAAAGGGAAAGTTGAATTGGGTCTCAATATTCTCTTTTAAGCATTCTAAGGAAATTCCATAAAAGTCTCGAAAGGTCTTGTTCCCCCAAACTACACGCGAGCCAGATTCCTTGACCAAAATTAGATCGGGAATCGAGTCAAGAATTTGTTGATAGCGATCTTCGCGATCGCGCAGATTTTTCTCTGCTGCGATTCGTTCCTGTAGCTCGATATTTAATGCTTGGTTCTGCTCCTGTAATTTTACGATGGTTTGATGGGAGCTAATGGTCGCCTTGATGATTGCGGGAAGCATTTTGAGATAGTAGCGATCGCTATCTCTAATGAGATAATTCGCAGATCCTTGTGCGATTAACTTGGTGGCGGTTTCTTCTTCCCCGTTAGTTATAGTAATAATGCATGGGCAATTAATGTTTTGCAGGATTGGTAATAATTGGCTTGCCTCGCCATCTCTTAGTTGGGATTTGACTATGGCGATCGCAAATTCATGCTGAGAGAGAATAGCGATCGCTTCCGTGAAAGAAGCTGCCATAACATAGTCATAAAAAAGTCCCACCTGTTCTGAAGCTTGCACAAAAAACAAGCGATCGTCTAGATCGTCTTCAACCAGCAAAATCTTAGTTGTAGGAATATTGCTGCGCTTGAGATTGCCAATGTTTTTCATATAATGGAAAGATTTAGACAAACAAATCAGTCTTTGTCTCAGGATTTATTCGGGTGATTGGAAATACTGAAAAACATTCAATAATTAGGTAATACCAAATTAGAAACAAGTAGAAATAAGTATTATCTACTTGTAAGTAAGTGGGCTTAATTAAATATAAAACCCTAAAACCTGTGGCGCACGCTGTGCGTGCGTCGCAGATTTTATATCTAGATTTTAATTATGCTGAGGTACTTAATTACCTATTTTTATATTACAGGAAATAATTATTTTAGCTGTAAATATTACTATAATTTGTATCGCCTTCTTGGTGATGAATCATAAATGAATTCAAAGCCTAAATAAAAGCTTAAAGCCCTTTACCAATATTGCTTGACTCAGTAAAGTTCTTTAAGCTTTACTCTTTAATTAAGTATCTGGGCATAATTAAAACCCAGAATCAAAACCTGTAGTGCAAGCTGAGCTTGCGCTACAGGTTTTAGGGTTTTATATTTATTTATATTTAATTGTGCCCAGCTACTTATATAAAATCATAAATATTGCAGTCCGAAATTAAATCTAAACCCTTTTGTGGGTTCATGATTTTTACGGTAGGATGACATTTTTAAGCAAAATCTACGATCAAAAAATCAGGATTTCTATAGCAATAATCTAAAATATCTAGATATTTATTTGATTACGAATTTGCTGGCGCAGTAATTTCCCAGATGCAGTTTTTGGTAAAGATTTCCAAACATAAATTTCTTTAGGTAGTTTATATCGTGCCAGAGACTTTTGTTCGCAAAAATCTCTGATTTCTGTTAATGTCAGTTGATTGTTATTGTGATTAGTGACTAATATAGCCGCGACAAATTCCCCCCATTCACGATCTAATATACCCACCACGCAGGCTTCAGCGATCGCAGGATGAGATAATAAAATTGTCTCGATTTCTGTCGGATAAATATTTTCGCCACCACTGATAATTAGATCGGAACGACGGCTGACAACATAGAGATATCCATCCCTATCGAGATAGCCCATATCACCTGTATGTAACCATCCATCGGCAATCCCTTGGAATTGAGATTGCTGGCGATCAGTACGATCAGTATGATCAGTATGTAGATATCCCGACATAACGCTTGCCCCTTGAACTAAAATTTGTCCGATTTCGCCAGAGGGAAGTTCGCGTTGAGCGTCATCGAGATCGACTATCCGCAAACTATTGCCCAATAGCGGTAATCCTGACGATCCCTGCTTGAGAGCGATTTCCTCCGTGCGTAGCGTGGTGATTTGCGAGGCAGTTTCGGTCATGCCATAGGTGGGCATAATCGGTAAATTTAATTGCTGGCCGTGAGCTATTAGTTCGGGACTTGCAGGTGCGCCACCCAACAAAATGCCGCGCAGTTGTTGTAAATTTTGCCAAAGAGAATGCTCTAACAGCCTTGTGAGCATGGTTGGCACTAGAGAAATAAGTGTTACCCGTTCGGAGGCGATCGCTTCTAGCACCTCCCTCTCGTCAAATTTCGGTAATAGCGTTAACTTAGTTCCATAGATCGCGCTTCGCCAGATGATCGCCAATCCCCCCACATGAAACATTGGCATACATAGCAACCAGTTATCATCGGACTGCAATCCTAGATTTAACGCAGAAGCGATCGCGCTATGGAAGTGATTGCCATAGGTTAATGGTACGCCCTTGGGTTTACCCGTCGTTCCCGAAGTATAAAAAATTCCTTGGAGATTTTCCAGATTGATACTTTCACTACCAAACTGTCTCTTTTCTAATGGATTGCAACGATCTCTAAATAGAGAATTTAGGGATGAGTAATCTATGTCTGAAATGTCTGAATAACTAACTTTAATGGGATTCTCAAATTCTAAATTCTTAAATTCTAAATTCTTAAATTCTAAATCCTTAAATTCTTGAGTAGTCGATCGCGTAAATTGGTCATATAGCAAATAACTGACCTGACTATCTTCTATTTGCCAGCTTATTTCTTTAGCCGTAAGTCGAATATTGAGAAAGACTGCCACGGCTTCGCATCTAGTCATGGCATGGACGAGTGTAATATATCGAGGCTGGTTTGCGAGTAATAGACCAACGCGATCGCCCGATCTAATTCCCCATGCTTGCAGTTGGGCTACCCATAGATTGACTTCATCCTCTAATTGAGCGTATGTCCAAGTGTTTGCCGTTAGATTAACCCCGTCTCTGAAGCTCAAAGCGATCGCGTCTTTCTTCTGAACGGCTCGTTGTGATAGCCAATTGGGGGATTTCATAAAAATTTTGCCAGTAGTTTGAAATTTATGACTATCCTAAGTAGCTAGGCATAAGTAAACTTAAAACCCAGAAGAGTATACCCGCCCGCCTAGCGGGCGGTATGCTCTCTGGTTTTGTCTTTTAATTATGCCTAGCTACTTAGTAAGTAATTCGGTATAAGTAGCTGGGTACAATTAAATATCGCCAGCCACTTACAGCAATTATCGATCAAACGAACCACAAGGAAATTTTTGAAAGCGTTGCTTCGCA
>NZ_ALWB01000098.1 GCF_000332215.1 Pseudanabaena biceps PCC 7429 | reverse complement strand
GGTTGCCGCGCGGAGCGCGGCAACCCTCTTTTGGGTTTTAATTTTGTCCTAACAAGACTGGCGGCAGCTATATGTCCTAGCTTATATCAAACATTGCTATGTTTGATATAAGCTCTCCATCCACCATATTCTGTAATTTCCTTTTGCCCTTCACATAGGAAGGGTTCCCCTAAGACCCCTAAAACTTCTTGTCCGTCAGACAAAAGAATTTTACCAATAGATAAACCTGCTGGCTCGGACAATAGAATTTCCCCCAAGGCAGCAGGAGAAATTGACCAAATTTCTAAAGCGATCGCCCGTCCATTTTCCTTCACCCTGAACATGGCAGGATGGCGATCGCCGATCGACCAAAGCCTATAGATAGGCGCAGTGATATCTTCTCTAACAAATGTAGCCCCGACCTTCAGTAAGTTGGCATTTAGCTCTAACCCACGCATTAAAGTCCCGTTAACCGCAAAATCAATCATCGTGCTTCCTTTATGCTCATCACGTTGCTCAATTCTACATTAGCGCTAATTCTTAAAATCGCAGCAACTGATACTGCGATCGCCCCATCATGCATTTCACCAACCAGCGATCGCCTTATTTCAAGATTACCAATGGCTTTGTTGCGGCAAGAGATTTAGTGAAAGAACAGGAACGCCAATGTCAAGGCTGAGAACACCAGCGAGTGCGTATCCTTAGCGCTGAAGAAGAATGAATCATACAACAGTGCTTTGAGAAGGAGGTGTAGCGCTTATCGCCGTAGACAAAACCTATATGCGAAGAATACCGAAGGATTACAACGAGCAGCCACTGTGCAAAGATTAGTTCACAATTGGGTGAGACCTCATGTGGGCTTAGGGAAGAATAAGACTCCTGCTATGGCGATCGGGCTATATCATCGACCGCTTTCCATGCTGGATTTGCTCTCACTACGGGGCTTTCACTCCCTCACGTTTTAACTGACCAGTGCCCAAGTTATCCATGTAAGGCTCCCAAATTTTTCATAGCAATTAGTTCTCCATTAAAAATATTGCTCACGATTGCTTTCAGGTGATTTAGTCTAAATTTCCTTAGATATGGCTACAATGAATAGAAAATCAAGTTTGTTTGGTGTAAAGGAGCTATGCATATAGAAAAATTGCGGATGCAAAATTTTAGGGGATTCCAAGATGTCACTATAGATTTTCCCTCAAATCTTGCTGTTTTTATTGGTGTGAATGGCTCAGGTAAATCAAGCATTATTGATTGTCTAGACAACTTATTATTTGAATTAGTGCGTCAAGTTCTTATAGTTCAAAGAAATGGTAAAGGAGATTCTTTATATGACTTGAATTCCAGTTTTGCAGAAATTGATATTTCTAACGAATGTCGGGAAACTATAAATGAGTTAACACTCTCATCTTCAGATCTAAAGCAACAATTTTCTAGAAATCTTCAATTACTATATTTTTTTGGATATCCGTCAAGTAGCGACGAAGAACCTCGGCGTAATTTTGAACTTAGCAAATTTGACGATGCAGAAAATTTCAAAAAATTTATTCATGCTCAAATAGATAGTAAATCAAACCGAAGCATTCCGATTGTGGTTTGTTATTCTACCAAAAGATCAGTTACATATTATAGTTTATCTGGAAGCGATCCTTGGTCACCGAATAGAGCTAAGCCATCTCAACTTCATTGTTATACAGATGCTACTAATCAGAATAAAATTGATTTCCACACATTTTTTGCATGGTTCAAACACAATGAAGATTTAGAACAAGAGCTTAAATTAGATGGTGATTTGAATTATCAAGATTACCAATTAAACTTTGTAAGACAAGCAATTTTATCAATATTACCCGACTATACAGATATCAAGGTTAAGCGATCGCGTATGCAGATAGTCCTAAAAAAACAAGACCATGAACTAGTGCTTAATCAACTTTCTGATGGTGAGAAAAATTTGTTGGTAATGGTTGCGGATATAGCGAGAAGATTGGCGATCGCTAATCCAGATCCTACAAAAAATGCATTAGAAGGCGAAGGGATTATTTTAATTGATGAAATAGAATTACATTTACATCCTCAGTGGCAACGTGACATTATTCCACGGCTGACAAGTACTTTCCCAAACTGTCAGTTTATTGTTACAACTCACTCTCCTCAAGTTCTGAGTAACGTAAAAAAAGAGAACGTATTTATTGTTGAAGATTTTCAAGTTTATCCTGCCGATTCCTATACCTTTGGACGTGATAGTAACTCGATTTTATCCGAACTAATGGGAGTCACTGAAAGACCTGTAGAAATTCAAAATAAACTAACTGAATGCCTGTATAAAATCGATGATGGTCAAATCGAAGAAGCCAAAATATTGCTGCATGAATTATCTGATTTACTTGGTCATAATGACTCAGAAATTGTGAAGGCAAATACTCTGATTAGTTTTTTGTCTAAGGTGAAATGAAAAAGATCATCAAACAATCAGAGCCTAGATCTCTTGTAGAACATCGATCTCAAGCTAATGCTAACTATGACAACTATCCAGACAAAGATAAACTTAGAGAATCTTTGCTAAAAGAACAAGGATATATTTGTTGCTATTGTATGAGTCGCATCAAATTAGATGAAATGAAGATAGAACATTGGCAACCTCAAACCAAATACATATCTCGTCAACTCGACTATAGGAATTTGCTCGGTGCTTGCATGGGTAAACAAGGAGCGCGTCCTCAAAATCAACATTGTGATACTAGAAAAGGGGATAGTGAAATTACGATCAATCCCATCGAAGGCGATAAAAATTGTGAAAGATTAATCAAATATCGTCCTGATGGTGAAATTTATTCTACTGATGAATCTATAAATCGTGATTTGAATGAGACTTTAAACTTAAATCTCGAATTTCTAAAAAAGAATCGTAAAGCTGCTCTGTATGTCGTACTTGATCAACTTCAGAAAAAATTTCCAAAGACAAATTGGACTGCAAATATCCGACAAAAAGTTATCAATGATCTGAGTGATAAAGATGCAAATGGTTACTATAGTGAATATTGCCAAATAGCCATTTGGTACTTGAAATATAAGTTATAGCGATCGCCTCTAAACAACATTCAACCCCTACAGATCTAGAATTGCATCATAATCGCAATTTCAAAACCAGACAGGCTTTAATTTGCTAATCCTGCTGCGTACTCGCTATCAATCTCATCTAATAATTGATCAAGTTTTCCAGAATCAAGATCTTCTTCTATTTGCTGATCCCATATTTGCTCATGGTAATCTATCAGCCATGTTGTTAGGCTTGCTAACTCTTTTGTAGACAGTTTTTTGATTGCTGTTTCAAGTTCTTGAATGCTCATAACTTCTCTACTAATAATTTGTAATACCAGCCTTCAAAATGGCAACGCTATTTTGTGAAAACCAAATTCTGATTGTGTTTGGTCTTTAATTCCCGAAAGTGTAGGCAAAATTTTGGTAATTGGTACAACGAAATATATCAAAATAAAAATCTCGAATATATTCTGACTTTGTTTGATTTTAGAATCGCTATTGGAATTGCTATAAATATAAACAAGAGTACCAATGTATATCTTTTAAGACTTTCTGATGTTATGCCTTTATTTAGAATACAAAACTGTCGTTTCAACTAAACTACCACACCAAGCTTGAATTCTAAATTGCTCTACACGATCTTCAGTGTCTTCATTATCTATATCTTCATCCTTCTGTCCATATAACTCATCTCTATAATAAATCCTTAAAACATAAGATGCTGGGTTTATGAAGATTGTTCCAAAAGGATATTCTACTCCGTCAGGAAGAGTACAAAATACTAAAGTATCTGATGTAAGTTCCAATGATGATTCAACAACTTTACTCCATTCTTCAAATTTATTTATACTGGGTTTTTCTAGTAGCACTTCAAAGTTTATCTCTATCGAATTTACTTTGTCTGAAGTCAATAACATAACTCCTGCTGGTGTTCTTTCACACAAAGTTTCATCGTTGCCTTTACCTTCAATAGAGTCATACATAGAATCAAAATCTGAAAAGCTAGGATCAAGGATGAAGAAACCTCCATAATCAGATACACCTTTTATTGTTACCATTCTATTCTTTTCTTAAGATTATTTTCCTTAAATAATACATTCATAGCTATTTTATGTCGAGGGATTTAGATAACTTGTAAAGATTGTCCTTTTTTTTCTCGTAACTCAGAGGTAAGTCATACGTGCCTCCTTTGGTTAGATAAAAACAATAGCAAACCTATTCTAATTATTATGTCATAGCTTATTTCATTGCTTTAAGATGGTACTGCGATCGCTTATAGCAACTATAAGGATTTGCCAATAATGTGTAAGTTACTCACTTCTCTACAAATTGTTCTTAACCATCATTCATCGTTAATTCGCCTGATTGTAAAATCACTGTTCCATTCCTGAGAATCAGGCTCATATACAGCCATGATTTTAATCAATGGACTGCTGGGATAGCTACTTTGCACATGAATAGCTCGTCCAGAACTAGTCAAGCCACCAATGAGATAACTAGACTCATCACTATCATTTGGGTAATCTTCAATAATTTGACCATTAGAGATCGCCTCTATAATCTCATTCAATTTGAGCTGACGAGAGGTTGGCTGATCGACAGCATTTTCAGAAAACTCAAACTGAGCGTTGGCAATTTTGCGCTGAATATCTTCAATTATGAGTGAGTAATCTTCTGTTGGATCTGGATTGTAATTATTTAATAAACCTAAACGTTGACCAAGAAAACTAAAGTAAGTGTAAGCCGATCCATTAGTTGAATCAAACCAACGAGCTAAAACAAAATCCCTAAATCCATCATCGCGATCGTCCCCAAAAGTTAGAGCAAGATTTTTTTCTGCTCGACGCGCTATTTGAACTGATGTCATCTGGCAAAGAATTATCTGAATAACTAGAGGAGATCCTAAACGTGAAAAGAAAGATAAAGCAAACCAAATTAAAAGTAAAGTTATTGGCTCAATAGACTTTTTCATAAACTATGTCCAACCCGATAGTTTTTAGTCTGATTTTAGCTTAATAAAAAACAATTGACTAATATATCTAGACACACTTCAGCAATGCACTAACAGCTTTGGCAAAGCTTCAAATTAGACTAACAATTAAATTCTTTAGAGCTTTATGACTAAGGTGCGATCGCCTAAAAGCTATAATCAACCGCAAGTCTATAAATTTTTGTAAATATGTCGTCTCCAACCCCTGACGTACCAGCGAGCGAGTCTCGCGAAGCCCGTACCCGCCAAATGCTCGGAATGAAAGGTGCGGACATTAAAGAAGCTTCGATCTGGAAGATCCGCTTGCAATTGATGAAACCGATTACATGGATACCCCTAATGTGGGGCGTACTCTGCGGTGCTGCCTCATCGGGCGAATTTACATGGTCGATAGAAAACGTATTGCGATCGCTACTTTGTATGCTCATGTCAGGTCCCCTCCTGACAGGCTATACCCAGACAATTAACGATTACTACGATCGCGAAATTGATGCAATTAACGAGCCATATCGCCCGATTCCATCGGGAGCAATTCCCCTCAATCAAGTCATTGCTCAGATCTGGATTTTGTTGCTCGGCGGTATTGGAGTAGCGGCGATCCTCGATATCACCGCAGGTCATGCCGACTTCATCATGACCAAATTAGCTCTGGGCGGCTCCTTCGTTGCCTATATCTACTCTGCACCACCTTTAAAGCTCAAGCAGAATGGTTGGCTGGGTAACTATGCCCTCGGAGCCAGCTATATCGCCCTACCTTGGTGGGCAGGACATGCCCTCTATGGACATCTCAACTGGACAGTGGTAGTTGTGACCTTGATTTACAGCTTCGCAGGTTTAGGGATTGCCGTAGTTAACGACTTTAAGAGCGTCGAAGGCGATCGCGAATTAGGATTAAAATCTTTGCCTGTAATGTTTGGAGTCCAGAGAGCCGCTTTACTATCAGCAACAGCGATCGATGTCTTCCAAATTGGCATCGCCGTTTACTTGGTTACTGTTGGCGAACAGTTACTAGCGAGTTTGATTGTACTATTGGTGATTCCGCAAATTACATTCCAAGATATGTATTTCCTCCGCGATCCGCTTAAAAATGATGTGAAATATCAAGCTAGCGCCCAACCATTTCTGGTAATCGGGATGTTGGTCGCAGGAATTGCCATGGGACATGCAGGGATCTGATTATATCAATTCCCAAAATGGCGTTGCCATTTTGGGAATCTCAAAAAAATATGGGGTTTGTTTTTTAATTCATTGAAGTGTTGGCTCACTTCAGTAAATTGACATTATTCCGAATATTAAGTATGGCAACGCAAGTTTTGCTTAGGACATGAAGCCCCAAGGATGAGTGACGGGACTCCGCACTGTCATCCATCCTTGGGGTTTCGACTTGTAAGTAGTTCGGCATAATTAAAAAACCAAAACCAGAGAGCATACCGCCCGCTGCGCGGGCGGTATGCTCTTCTAGGTTTTAAGTTTACTTATGCTTAGCTACTTAATCACCAACTCAAACCTTGCAAGTAGCACTTTGTGCCTCAATTATACTTAATGGGAAATAGCTCCTAAAGGGTGATTTAGTGATGATGAATGTTGATTATTATCTATAGGCAAAGAAAGCCGATACATCAGATATCATTTGCCAATATTCATGATTAAACATCAAAACCGAAGACCGCGATCGCCAATCGCTATACCAAACAAATCATTGAGGGATAAATCATTGAGTAAATCATTAGGCGCTGTAATTGGTGTTTTGCTGGTTTCTTGCTCTGCTGCACCCCAAGGTAATGGAGTGCGCGCAGTTCCCGTACCAATTTCTGCGGTGGAGACAGGAACCGTCACCGATAGCTCAGATTACGTCGCCAATTTACAATCGCGCCAATCTGTCACCCTTCAACCAAGAGTTGACGGCTATGTGCAAGAGATTTATGTTAAAGCAGGTGATCGGGTCGAGGCAGGAACGCCTATTTTACGGATCGATCCTGCGACTCAACAGGCCGCAGTACAGCAGTCAGTAGCAACCTTAGCAACTTCCCAGTCCGACTTTGAAAGTGCTAAAGCTACTCTTGCCCAACTAACTGCCAGTAAAGAGTCCACCTTATCTAGTCTTGATTTCAATCAAAAAGAGTATAAGCGCTATTCCGATTTGGTGACACAAGGAGCGTTCGCAAGGCAAAAGCTTGATGAAGTTTCTAATAACTTAAGAAATGCTAGAGCCGAACTAGGGAAAATCGATGCCCAGATCGAAGCTCAAAAAGCTAGTATTAACAGTGCAGCAACAAGGATTGAAGCATCTCGCGCTGGAGCAGTTCAACAAGAAGTTCAATTAGATTACTATACGATAACTGCTCCTTTTGCAGGTATCGTGGGCGATATTCCCGTTAAGGTCGGCGATAATGTAAATAGTACGACCCAACTAACGACGGTCACGCAAAACCAAGTATTAGAAGTACAGATTGCCGTACCCATTGAGAATGCACCAAGATTGAGAATGGGAATGCCTGTGGAGTTGTTAGACGCTCAGGATAAATCCCTTGTTAAAGGAAATGTGGCTTTTATTTCGCCAAATATCAATTCTCAAAATCAATCAGTTTTGGTAAAAGCGAACTTTAATAATGGAAACAATCAGCTAAAGGCAAATCAGTTTGTTAGAGCGAGATTGATTTGGGATTCTCGTTCTGGCGTTGTCGTTCCTACCTCCGCAATTTCTCGCCTTGGCGGTCAAGATTTTATCTTTGTTGCCGAAGAAAGTTCGGTAAATGGGCAAACACAACTAGTTGCTAACCAAAAAGCCATTAAGCTCGGCAAAATTACTGGTAACAAACAAGAGGTATTAGAAGGGCTAACTTCTAAAGATAAGATCGTCGTTGCTGGAATTCTCCAACTCCGCAACGGTGCGCCGATCGCCCCACTTGCAGAACAGCCTAAAAAATAGCTAATCAAGGCTGAATAATAGCAAGTTAAGAAATGGTGTTGCCATTTCTTAACTTGCTATAAAACCGAAGAATTGATTTAGAATTTGCTAGAAGCATTGAGATTATTTGCTTGCTGCAAGGCTGATATCTGCTGTTGCACCGATGGCGAGTATAAACGCAGGTAATTCCAATAGTTACCTAAAACCTTAGATACATAATCTCTAGTTTCGTCGTAGGGAATGCTGTTGACAAAATCATCGGGATCGCCAATTCCCCTAGACTCTACCCATCGTCCTACGGCCCCAGGACCCGCATTATAACTGGCTACGGCAAGCATCGAATTATCGCCATAGCGACTATGGGTATAGTCTAAGTACCAAGTTCCAAAACTGATATTATCTTCGGGATTGTCGAGGTTGTAGTTGTTGATCCCCTTTTTACTGGCGATCCATGAGCCAGTGTCGGGCATAATTTGCATCAGTCCGATCGCACCTGAACGAGAACGAATTTGCGCTTCAAAGCGTGACTCTTGGCGCACTAACCCAATGACAAGGGCTGGAGAGAGCTTGCGATCGTTTGCCCAATTGGAAATCAAGTCCCAATAATGGAAGGGGTAAAGGGATTTCATATAGGCAGGATGCTGCTTAAGCTGGGCAATATCTGACTTTTGCGACTGAGGCACATCAATCCAATCTAAACTTTCGAGGGTTTTAATACCGATGAGATTGTCTTGATTTGCTACGCGCAATACCCCATCGTTAAAGATTTCCTTGGGTTCAAGGTTCCGCTTACCAGCTATTTCCGATCGCCATTGAGATCTCGCATCGCGATCCAAACCAAGAATATACAGTTCTTGCAGCTTTGCCGAGCCCACGGGCAAACTCTGGCGGGCACTGGGCAACGCGATCTTTGGCATAGTGTAACGAGCCGTAGTAAAAGTTCCCACTTGCCAACCTAGCGAACTTGCTGCTCGCCATGCGTAATAAGAATCAGGGTGTTGTCGAATTGTAAACTCAAAAAACCTTTTAGCTTTCGCCTTATCCCCAGTTTGGTTTGCCCATTTCCCTGCCCAAAAACTTGCCTCGGCGGCGGATTTACTATCGGGGGCATTGGCAATTAATGCTTCAACTGAGGCGATCGCCTTAGGGGTTTGTCCTCCCTGAGCTTGACCTTTAGCAATCCGCCACCGTAGATCTGAGGCTGCCTCACTATTACCATATTTTTCTAATAATAGATTTCGTGCGCTACTAGCCGCTTTAGGGCTATCGAATTTATCCTGCAAAATAGTTGCCTTGAGAGCTAATGCTTCGCCTGCGGTATCGGGATAGCTGGCAACAATGCGATCAGCTGCGGCAAGGGCTCCTTCTGGCGAATCTATCTGTGTAATCCGAATTAGGGCACGCGGTGCTTGGGGGCTCTGCGGGAACTGCTGCACGACACGATTATAGGCAGCGATCGCCGCATCAAATTGTTTGCCCCGATGGAGGCTACGGGCGTAGTTATAGGCTGTGATGGGGTTCGGCGTAGCCCGACTGTAGGCATTAGCGGCTCTGCCAAATTCAAAATTGTAATAGTAAGCATCAGCAACTGCCCACCACTGATCAGTGCTAAGCGCAGGAGAACTCGCTACCAGACGATTGAGGATTGGGACGATTTCTTTGTAATCGCTAAAGTAGGTTGCTAAGTGCGCCATGAGATCGACTCGACTGGGATCTTGCGCTAATAGACGCAGCGCAACTTCTTGCGATCGCCCATGGGCAGGAAATTTTTGTAAAAGCTGTTGGTTTTGCCCCAGTGCAAACAGAGCTTCAGCCGTAGCAGGACTATCGGGGAACTTGGCTAAGAGACTTTCCCAAGTAGTTTTGGCTGCTTGCAGATCGCGGAGTTGGGTTTGGGCCTGTGCGCGTTTCAGCAGAATGTAATCGGCGAGGACGGGATAATTTTCTTCCAGTCGATCAAGAGTGGCGATCGCTTCACGCGCTTTGCGATTATTGAGATAGATATCAGCAAGTACCAAACGAGCCCGCATGGACTCAGCATCATTACTAGAACTCGGTGTTTTGGCTTGAGTTTCGAGTTTAGCAATCCTTAGATCGATCGGAGAGTAGATCAAAGGGTCGAAGGAATTGGTATTACTAGCAAGGCTGGAATTCAGACTGAGATTATCCTCAGAAGTTGCTGAGATTAGTGGGGCGCTAGCTCCTGCTAATGTAGCACTGAGCATAAGCACAATTGACCAACGCATTAATTTTCTCATCCCGATACATTCTTAATGGTCAGCATCCTAGCATTTTTTATAGATATGATAAAACAAAATTTTGCGAAAAATAATTATGGGGAATTAGGAGGTAATCTGGGAATGTATAACTTTCTAAAAAATTTGCTAGTTATTTTTCTGTTTCTTGGGTGAATACGTAAAAGTAATGAAATAAAACAAATAATTATTAGATAAGTTAGTTTGATAAAGTTAACACTGAAAAACCCATACTGATTGTCTAATGGTCGTTATAGGCTCTCATTTTTGTTTTTAAATGATGATTCTTAACTAATATTATTTAGCTATAGCAATGTAAGTTTTGCTTTAGTCATAAACTCAAAAAGATGAGTAGCAGCGCTTCCCACGACCACTCGTCTTTTTTGATTTGATTTGTACTAACTCAATCAATCATTGCTATAGGGACAATTAAATATAAAAATCAACATTTGCTACGTAAACCCTTTCTCAAAGCCAGTTTCAAATTATCCCGAATTCACGTTGATTATTATAAACACCAAGAGGAGAAGGATGGTGCTTCGCGCCATCCTTCTCCTCTTGTGTGAAAACACTTTTGTGAATTAAAAACCAAACTCAGTAAGGGTTTTCAAAGCTCAAAATGGCTTAGCCATTTTGAGCTTTGGTATTAATTATCCTTTGTCTTGGCTAGTACAAAGCTACTTAGCGATCGCTGCACCGACAAAATCGGAATCTGAGAAATAGCTTCCGTCGCAAAGGCATAGGTAAGTAAATTCGCTGCACTCTCGGCATCGATCGCCCGACTTTGGAGATAGAAGATTTCTTCTGCATCCAATTGACTGACTGTTGCGCCATGAGCACATTTGACATTATCCGCAAAAATTTCTAATTGAGGTTTGGTATCCACCCGCGCCTTGCCCGATAGCAACAAATTGCGGCTAAGCTGTGCCGAATCAGTTTGTTGGGCTAGCTTCGCCACTTGAATTTTGCCATTAAAGATCGCATGGGAGCGACCATCGGCAATGCATTTATGCAATTGCTTGCTAGAGCCGTGGGGATAGTTGTGGGCAATACAAGAATGGGTATCGGCTAACTGTTCGTCATCAATAAAAGCTAAACCTGTGAGCGAAGTTTCCGTTTGTTCCGCCATTTGATGCACGATCAAATTCTGACGCGAGATTTTTGCTCCAAAGCTAATAGATTGATTCTTATAGACACTATTTCTAGCTTGAGCAATTGCTGTGGTATTAATATGAATCGCTTCATTACCCTGCTGTTGCACCTTGGTATGATTGACCTGAGCGCCTTCCGCTAACCAAACTTCCGTTACGGCATTGGTAAAATAGACTTGATGATCTTCACCCACAAAGGTTTGGACAAAAGTCAAATTGCTATGGGATTCGGCGATTACCAAGCAACGAGGCTGATTGATTAATGTTGCTTGTCCGACTTCGGGAACCGAACCGAAGATCAACTGAATGGGATTCTCAACTACTAAATTTTTAGGCACGAGAATGATCGCGACATCTTCCATACAGGCTGTATTGAGACTGGCGAAATAATCATTTGCTTCAGGATGTTGAGCGAGATGCGATCGCAACTTTGGCAAAATGCGATCGCCAAGGGTTTCTAAAGTGCCGATCTCCAAACCCCCTACGATATTACTGAGATCCGACAGATCTTGGCGATATCGTCCATTTACAAATACCAGACGGCTACCGAGGGACTCTGGCGCAATATGCTTGGTAATTAATGCTTCAATATCAGAATTACGAGAGGTGCGCGTTTCGGGATTGGCAAAGGTCAAACTACCTAAAGCCGAAACATCGGTATATTTCCATTCCTCATCTTTTGTTGTCGGGAAAGAAAGGTTGAATAGGCGATCGCTAGCCAATCGACTTAGCTCGACCGCAAACTGTTTCGTATCGCGATCGATATTTGAAGTATCGGATTTTAGTCCCACAATCTGTGAAACAAACTGTTGACTATCCACAGATAAGCGGCTGCGCGAACTTAACGCACCCTTCAATTCCGCTTGATCTTCCAATTGTTCAGACACTTGAATAGCCATTATGCCAACACCGCCTCTTCTTCCTTGAGCCAGTCATAGCCTTTCTCTTCTAGCTCTAGGGCCAAGTCCTTACCACCCGTAAGAATGATCTTGCCATTTTCCATGACATGAATGAAGTCGGGAATAATGTAATTGAGCAAGCGCTGATAGTGAGTAATAACGAGAGAAGAATTATGAGGTGTGGAGAGCTTATTAACGCCACCTGCAACAATTCTCAAGGCATCAATATCTAGCCCTGAATCAGTTTCATCCAGAATTGCTAACGTGGGATCGAGAATCGCCATTTGCAAGATTTCATTACGCTTCTTCTCGCCACCTGAAAATCCTTCATTGACGCTACGGCTCAAGAATGATGGATTCATTTCCACAATTTCCAACTTTTCTTGAATGAAATCATCAAAATCAATAATATCTAACTCCTCTAAACCCTTATGCTTTCGCAAGTTGTTATAGGACAAGCGCAAGAAATCAGAATTAGTTACTCCTGGAATTTCCAGTGGATATTGAAAGGCTAAAAATATCCCTTCTCTAGATCTAATTTCAGGTTCTAAATCTAAGAGATTTTTGCCCTTATACCAAATTTCACCCCCCGTGACGGTGTAGGCAGGATGTCCCGCTAATACTTTGGAGAAGGTGCTTTTGCCAGAGCCATTAGGTCCCATAATCGCATGGACTTCACCAGCCTTAATTTCGAGATTTAGTCCTTTCAGAATCTGGACTCCATCCACTTCCGCAGTCAGATCCTTGACCGATAAAATTACTTCACTATTTTCGACAATCATTTCTTTTTTCTTAACAGTTAACTTCAATTGTAATGCTTTTCGTTCTAGATAAATACATTTAGAGTACTTTAATTCAAGTTATTCCACTCATCAATTGTGATTTCTCTACCTAAAATATTTTCAATTTCTTTTATCATCATTTTTAGCTGTGGAACGGAATATTCTAAATTTGATGGAATTGTGAGCCGACATTGTTTATAGATCATAAATTGATGTCTTGTGCCAGAAAATACACCTTCAAATTCAAGTTTTTGTAGCTTTCTGATGAACTCTTTACGCTTACATGGTGCTAATCGACTCACGTTTTAGCTCCTGATTTAGATCAATTCCACTAATAATCGGCAAATGATGACCTAGCTTTAAACCTAAAAATAACCAGTCCTCAAATACAGATTGCACTTCATATTCACATTCCCTTAGAGTTTCGCCAAAAGCAATTACGCCATGACAACTTGGAATACGTCCAACAAAAGAGTTATCCTCTAACTTGTCGTAGGTTGCTTGCCTGAGAGCTTGCTCTACATAGTCACTAAGAATAAATTTAACAGCCATATTAAATACCTATATATTCATCTTCAAAGACCTCTGTCCATGTTAGAACGAGAATATCAGATTTACAATTCATCTCAGCTTCGGCTTTACGCTTTGCTTTGATCAAAGCCTGATCCCAAAGCGATTCGATAAATTCACGATTGAGACTAGGCATCTCTTCTTGACTATCTTCGATCGCATCACGGGCATCGAGAATGGAAACAATCCAACTGCGACTACGCTTATTTGGTTGGGTTTTCCACTTAATGATATGCATCATTAAGCGAGTTAATTGACTTTTAAGAGCCTGACGTTCTGATCTTGACATTGCCTCAACTAGTGCGTTCAGTGCAGCTTTTGCTTCTTCCGTTTGTCCTTGTTGGAGCAAAGTTTGAGCAGCTTCTGCGGTCTGAAACTGGGAGTTAATTGCCATCATCTTCCAATCTGTTTTCGGATTTGCTAGCATTTCAACACCTCCATAGTTTCAAACCGTTGTTAATAATTGCATGGCTCGCTTTAAGATCTCCGACTGATTTACCATTTTACCAAGGGCGATCGCATCATAAGCACCACCAAAGGCTTCAAGTCGGGCATTGTCTAAAGCTTGATCGTATGCCTCATCGAGGATTTCTTGAAGTTCGCGATCGCTTAGATAATTGCCACCAGCCTTACGTCGTTTGTTAGTACGTTGAATTGAGAAAATAGCATTACGGATTGATACATCCCAAGAACTGGTAGAACGCTTTTCGGCAGACTGCTTGATTAGATGTAGCAAAAGAATCACGGCATAACTTTCGATTTTATTGATCTTATCGTCTTTGCTCATCTCTTCTAATTCATCAATCAGCATTAGAGCAGATTGGGTATCTCCTCTCTGAATTAGCGATCGCAGTTCTATGAGTTCTTCCATATTGTTTTTTATTAGCTTTTAGCCTTTAGCTTTTAGCTTTTAGCTTTTAGCTGTTAGCTTTTAGCTTTAATTTACTGTATGACTAAATATTTATCAGAACTGAAGACTAAAAGCCAACCGCTAATCACCAAATCCACTAAAGCTAACAGCTAATCGCTAACAGCTAATAACTATCCAACACTATTTTCTAACTTCAAAGCCAAGAGTTTATCTGCTTCCACTGCAAATTCCATCGGCAAAGCATTGAATACTTCCTTACAGAAGCCGCTAATAATCATTGAAACTGCATCTTCTACGGCGATACCGCGTTGTTGGAAATAGAAGAGTTGTTCTTCGCCAATCTTAGAAGTAGAAGCTTCATGCTCAACTCTGGCAGTATTATTTTGGACTTGAATATAGGGGAAAGTATTCGCCTGTGAGCAATCACCAATCAGCATTGAGTCGCATTGAGAATAATTTCTCGCGCCTTCCGCTTTTGGGGAAATCTTCACTAAGCCACGATAGCTATTTTGGGAGCCACCTGCGGAAATACCTTTAGAAACGATTTTACTGCGGGTGTTTTTGCCGATATGCACCATCTTGGAGCCAGTATCGGCTTGTTGCTTGTTATTAGTAAGCGCAACCGAGTAAAACTCACCGACAGAATTTTCGCCGACTAATACACAGCTAGGATATTTCCAAGTAATTGCCGAACCAGTTTCCACTTGAGTCCAAGAGATTTTGGAGTTCTTGCCTTGGCATAAGCCGCGCTTGGTCACGAAGTTATAAATTCCGCCTTTGCCATTCTTATCGCCAGCATACCAATTCTGTACGGTGGAATACTTGATTTCCGCATCATCGAGTGCGACTAATTCCACAACTGCGGCGTGCAGTTGATTAGTATCAAACATCGGGGCAGTGCAACCTTCGAGATAGCTCACATAGCTACCTTCTTCGGCAACGATGAGGGTACGCTCGAACTGTCCAGAATCGCCATTGTTAATGCGGAAATAGGTGGACAAGTCCATGGGACATTTCACGCCCTTGGGGATGTAGACAAAGGAACCATCGCTAAATACGGCGGCGTTTAGGGCTGAAAAATAGTTGTCAGCGATCGGGACAACACTTCCTAAATATTTTTTGATAAGTTCGGGGTATTCATGCATCGCTTCCGAGATCGAGCAGAAAATTACACCGACTTTGGCTAAATCTTTTTTAAAGGTAGTCGCCACGGAAACGCTGTCAAAGATTGCATCGACAGCTACATTGGCAAGGCGCTTTTGCTCAGATAGAGAAATACCTAATTTCTCAAAGGTATCGAGCAGTTCGGGATCGACTTCATCGAGACTTGCCTTTTTCTTAGACTGTTTGGGGGCGGAATAGTAAACGATATCTTGATAATCGATCGCAGGATAATCCACATGCGCCCAAGTCGGTTCTTGCATCTTTAACCATTGGCGATACGCTTTGAGACGAAATTCCAGCATGTATTCTGGCTCATTTTTCTTAGCCGAAATCATGCGGACGACATCTTCGCTAAGCCCGCGAGGAATCGTGTCCGACTCAATGGACGTAACAAATCCGTATTTGTATGGTTGGTTGACAAGTGCTTGAACCGTTGCAGTCATGTCAGTGGAGGCTCCTGATAAATTTAAGGCTCGAATTAGGACTCGATTTAAGGCTCGAATAAGGTTTTCAATGTCACTTTGAGACATTGAAAAAAGTTATTAGCAGTACATAGCTATATATTTAGCTATAATGCTACTAAAACAACTTACTTGTTTCTTTACTAATTGTAGGTTACATTAACAACACATAGGTTGTCAAAGTCAATTTTTTTATAAATATTGCGATCTGAATTGCAAAGCATGGCAAATCGACAAAAATCGACAATATGATTAGGAGCTTATTTTATGCAAACTCCCCTTGGTCTTGTTGAAATGTTTGCGCCAGACTTAAAACCAGACAATAAATCAGACAATAAACCAGACAGTAAAGGTGATGCTAAACATGATCCCAAGCATGATACTAAGCATGATATTTTGCAGCATTTGCTAAAGCGTGGCGAGGCAACCGCACAAGAGCTTGCTGAGAAGTTAGATATTAGTCCGCAGGCTATTCGCAAGCATTTAAAAGATTTGGAAGCTGAGGGGGCGATCTATCACACCGCCGAGCAGTTAGGTATGGGTCGTCCTCAGTTTATTTATGCTTTGACTGCCGCAGGACGCGATCGCTTTCCCGATAGTTATAACCAATTTGCCGTAAATTTCTTAGATACGCTCATCGATACCCTTGGCAAGGAGCAGGTGTCGGAGGTATTACACAAACAGTGGCAGCGCAAAGCTCAGCATTATAAATCGCAATTGGGAGGTGGTTCCCTCAGGCAAAGACTGGAGAAATTAGCGGAAATTCGGCGATCAGAAGGTTATGTGACGGAATGGTTTCCTATTGAGGGAAATGATCTGGAAAATCAGAACTTTATTTTTACGGAGTATAACTGCGCGATCGCCCATGTTGCCGAGTCATTTCCGAATGTGTGTGGGCATGAGCTGGAAATGTTTGCGACCGTTCTAGGCTGTCCTGTGGAACGGACTCACTGGATGGTTAACGGTGAGCATCGTTGTGGATACTTAATCCAAAATTCCATTCATTGAGGGCTGGAGCTTAGCGATCGCCCTCAATAATTCTGCTAGCATAATTAAGTAGCTGAGTATAAATAGACTAAAAGCATAAAACCCTGTGCCGACCGCGCAGCGGTCGGCACAGGGTCTGTTTTTATTCTTTAAATATGCGGATGTGCTTATTAATCTTGCAATCAATATTGAAAAAATAGGAAAAAATATGAGTCAGACTTTAACGAGAGAGAATGTAGAAAATGTTTTAGATGAGTTGCGTCCTTATCTAATGTCCGATGGCGGTAATGTGGAACTAGTCGATATTGAAGGTCCTATCGTAAGATTGCGCTTACAGGGTGCTTGTGGCTCTTGCCCTAGTTCGGCAATGACTCTCAGAATGGGTATTGAGCGGAAGTTAAAGGAAGAAATTCCTGAAATTAGCGAAATTGAGCAGGTTTTCTAAATAGGTAAGTATGGGTGGTGCTTTGCGCCGCCCATCTTTTTTTGGTTTTTAGGAGTACCGTTTGACCCTTACAGCGCTTTGCGCTCCAATCCGAACCAAGAAATTTTTTAAAAGTGTTGCTTTGCAACACTTTTAAAAAATTTCTTATGGTTCTTTTGATCGGAAGTTGCTGTAAGTAGCTATGCAACCCTAAAATCTGCGGCGCACCGCAGGTTTTAGATCTGGATTTTAATTGTGCTGAGGTACTTAGCACCTCAAATTTTTGACTCGGTAAAGAAATGCAGCATAGAGTGCTGTAATTCTTTGCCTTAAATCTATTGAGTATTTTGGGTTAAGGTGGATTTGGATTGTGAAGCGTAGAAAGATAAAGTTTGCATTGGGTTTGCTGGGTTTGTCGAGTTTCGCGATCGCTTTAAGTGGATGCATTTTTGCATCTCATCCTCAACTAAACGAAGGCATCAAAACTTCAAATATCAGAACTGCGAATGTCCCAAATCAGCAAATTGCAGCAACTCCATCAGTAGCTATTTCCCCATCACAAAAGACAGATACTGTAGAAAAATGCTCTGAAGCGAAAGCAGTAATGCCTAGCCAAAAATTTAAGTTGAGGAAATGCCATAGTTTAGACTGGCGCGAAAATAAATTTATTCTTGAACAAGACAATAAAGAAATAGGTAATTGGAAAGCAAAATTTTCTTTGAGATTTGATGCATTTGAGGCTGATTTGGATGGAGATGGAAGACAGGAATTAATTATTGCAGAGCACAACGCAACTAGTAACGGTTTGGGAGTTGCCTATTGGACTATTTATATTTTTCCCGATCCCTCTTATCCCTTGCCAAAGCCCATGCAATTTGAAACTCAGGAATATGGCAAGTTAGGAACTTTTGTTCCTGATGGCGATCGCTTTGAAGTTTGGACGACTGAATGGAAATGGATTGGAGAAACTACGGGAATCATCGGACAGCAATGGCGATATCGAAATGGAGAATTAATTCCTACCGATCATCCAGTACTAAGGCGATGGTTATCCTTTAACTTTGCTGCCGAGCGATCGCAAACCCATCATGATCCGCGCGTACCTTATTTATGGTTGGCGAATCCTAAGGCTCAAGCCTATGAAGAGAATCCATTATTACAACCCTATGAAATTACTAGCATCGAAGATGGAACTATTCAAAATGTCAGAAATATTAGGGATGTTAGCGATGTCAATAATAATTGCCATGAAAAATCAAACCATGATTGTAAAATCGTTGTAGATTTCAATCCCGATTTAGGCGATCCTCAATCCTATATTTACGATCGCAAAAGTAATAGTAATTCGCTAAGCATTTCTTACTTTGGCGATTGGTCGAGCCGCAGAATTTATCCCGTAAGCTATTTGCCATCCGACCCACAAAAGTGGTTAAAAGATAAGCGGGGCAAAATAATTACATACGCAGACAAGTACTCCACATTGAGAATACTTTGGTTAACTAGCAACGAGTAAATAAACTTAAAAGAGTTAAAACTAGTTAGCTAAAATCACTGGAGTTTAGACTAAGTTGATTAAGCTAATCAGAAAAAGAGCAGGAAAAAGTAACCCAGAGAATGGAGAACTGGGCAAATCCAAGAGAATGAAAAGGAGAATATTTAGGATTAGGAATTAAGG
>NZ_ALWB01000097.1 GCF_000332215.1 Pseudanabaena biceps PCC 7429 | reverse complement strand
GTAAATTCAAACGAGCTATCAATTTTCTTGCTTATTTACGCAATCATCGCCATCGTATACCTGAGTATGGTTACCTACAAAAACAGGGAATTAACATTGGCTCTGGCTCAGTTGAATCGACAATTAAACAAATTGGTCGTCGGGTCAAGATTTCGGGTGCTCAGTGGAATCAGCAAAATGTTGCTCAAGTTTTGAAACATCGTTGTGCTTATCTCAATGGCTACTTCTATGCCCCTAAGTATATTTACTCAGTGCCTAATTGAGATGCTCCCTTTAGGATTTCCATATAAGCATCACTACTTCTCTTACAGTGAATATTATTACAGTGAATATTAATTGTTACAAAGCTGCGCTTTAAATTACCAACTTATTCACTTTATAACACATCTTTCTTTTAGAGAAAAATAATATAGCTGTTGCTAATTGCCTTATTCAAAGGAAAGAATGGAGCGATCTCGCAATCGCTTGTATCAAAATGTACTTTACTAGCATTTGTTTTTCAAATAATATTTGAAAGCTGATGCAACCTACTATTAAATATTAAAATGCTTCAACGCTTTGCAAAGTATTTCCTACTGCCAGTTTCAGTTTCTGTAGCAGTGGTTTCATGTCAACAACCTCCAAGTGTAACGACTCCTCCACCTGCGACACCTGTAGCGGCTGCACCTAAAAGCGCTCCTTCAGAAGCTCCTAAACCACCTGAAGCTCCTAAACCTTCAGAATCTGCTAAACCTCCTGAAGCTCCTAAGCCTTCAGAAACTCCTAAACCCTCAGAAGCTCCTGCTGCTGGTTCAGATAACACCAAAAAAATTGTTGATTTGATCCAAGATAAGCCTGAATACAAAGAAATGTATGAATTGACGGGCGGGGACAAGTATGTGAAAGAAGCTGAAAAAGTAACCTGCCAATCCCTAGATGCAGGTATGCCTCTGCCCGATCTATTGAATCTCCTAGAAAAGGAATTTGACAAACCAACTAGTTCGGGCAAGACGATTCCTCCAGCGATGCTCAATAAGTTGAAAGAATATACGGGGGCTCTTATTGGGGCTAGCGTAATCGTCTCTTGTCCACAACACAAAGCGAAACTGCAAGCACTGTAATAGTAAGTAGCTAAGCATAAAAAACCGTAAAGTTTCGCTCCTACGGGGCGCAACTTTACAGTTTTTGGTAAGCTATATTCACTTAAGTCAGGACATCAAATCCAACAGAGAGGCGCGAAGCGCCGCGACTCAACTCTCTGTTGGATTTGATTTTTGTCCCAACATTACTGACTATAGCTATAACTTGGTATTAAGTAGCTAGGCATAATTAAAAACCAAAACCAGAGAGCGTACCGCTCGCGTAGCGGGCGGTACGCTCTTCTAGGTTTTAAGTTTACTTATGCCTAGCTACTTACCATACAAATCATCAAGGGCTATTGCACAAATTTCTGTTATTCGCATATAATCGAACAATAGAAACATATATCCTCTTAAACTTGGCGTTAATTTATGAGTGTTAATCTTCTATCCACGGTCAAGCTCGGACGTTATACCTTACCCAATCGAATTGTAATGGCTCCTCTCACCCGCAATCGAGCTGCTGCGGGAAATGTCCCCACAACTTTAAATGCCCTGCACTACGAGCAAAGATCGTCAGCAGGTTTATTGATCACAGAAGCTTCGCAAGTTTCCCCGCAAGGTTTAGGCTATCCCAATACCCCAGGCATTTATTCCTCCGAACAGGTAGAAGGTTGGCGCTTGGTGACCAATGCAGTTCATGCTAAAGGGGGCAAAATATTTTTGCAACTATGGCATGTTGGCAGAATTTCCCATCCAGATTTACAACCTCATGGGGAACTTCCCGTCGCACCATCGGCGATCGCTCCTGAAGGTGAGGTTGCCACCTATACAGGTATGAAACCTTACGTCACGCCTCGCGCTCTGGAACTAGAGGAAATCCCTCAGATCATTGAGCAATATCGCCTTGGAGCCAAAAATGCTCTCGAAGCTGGCTTTGATGGCGTAGAAATCCACAGTGCCAATGGATACCTTTTAGATCAGTTCTTACAGGACAATACCAACCATCGCACTGACATCTATGGTGGCTCTTTAGAGAATCGCGCCCGTCTACTATTAGAAGTAACAGCAGCCGTAGTGGATGTCTGGGGTGGCGATCGCGTTGGTTTGAGGCTATCACCTAGCGGCACATTTAATAGTATGTATGATTCCAATCGAGCCGCTATTTTTGGCTATGTCGCCAAGGAACTGAATCATTTTAATCTTGCCTACCTCCATTTAGTTGCCCCTAGAGTAGAAGGATTTGGGTCTGCTGAAGATCAACCTGATTTAAATGCAGATTTCTTCCGTCAAATTTATAATGGAACGATTATTACGGCGGGCGGATATAATTTTGAGACTGGCAATGAGGCGATCGCTTCTGGCTCAGCCGACCTCGTTGCCTTTGGTCGTCTCTATATCGCCAATCCCGATCTAGTGGAACGCTTTGCAGCCAATGCACCATTAAATAAGCCCGATCGCAATACATTTTATGGTGGAGATGCCAAAGGCTATACCGATTATCCTACTATGTAATATCAATTCCCAAAATGGCAGCGCCATTTTGGGAATCTCAGGTATTGGTCAGTTAAAATGTGATCGATGAATTTTCGTTCTTTTTATCGTCATGAAATGGGCATTTCAGAACCTATCCCTGATTAACTGACCAATGCCAAGTAAACTTAAAACCTAGGAGAGCGTACCGCCCGCTACGCGGGCGGTACGCTCTCTGCTTAACTGCTTAGTATTCTTTTGGGGGGATTTTCAAAATAAAATGCCGAGATCTCTTTAAAAAAGAGTCTTGGGTCTGACGCGGTTGGCTTCATCTACTAAGCGGATTTTCTCTTCTCCAGTTGCCAGATGTGCCATCGATCTTAGCGCTTTTTCTAGCCCCTCGCGCAAATGGATTTCGGCTAATGGTTTACCTAAAAGGATAAGACTGGTGTTGGGCGATAACGCTTGGGTCGTAACTAAGGTAAGCGCTGTTTCCAAAACCTGTTTAGTGAGGCGATAACGCTCCATCCCTTCTAAGGCGATCGCTTCAATTGCATTGCCAGCATCCTTTAATTCTTGGCTACTGGGATTCGCTACCTTCGTATTAATCAAAGTTCTAGTCACTTCTACCCGCGATCGCGCAAACAGGCTCGAAGCTTGAGGAACTCGCTCTAGGGCTGCAACTGCACCATTGCGATCGCCCGTCGCCAACAGACACCGTGCTAAGCCAAAGGAAGCGGTTACATAGCTCGGATCAGTCCGACAGACTAGCTCATACATTTTGATCGCGAAGGGATAGCGATGGGCGCGTTCGGCAGCAAGGGCAAGGGCTAATTTCGGAGCTAGCTCTCCAGGAAGATCGAAATAGGTCTGATCGAATGCAGCTTGTGCTTCTTGATATTTTCCCTGCGCCATGAGCGATCGCCCCCGATACCAGAGAATGCGCCAATCCCAAGCGTCGAGTTCTTCCACCTTCGCTAAAATTGATTCCGCTTCGGTATAGGCTTTTCTATCGATCAGTGCATTTACCAACCTGAGCTTTGCTTCGATGGATTTAGGAGTCTTTTGGACTACTTGCCGCAAATTTTCAACGCGCTTTGCGGAATCGGAGATCGCTCCTGCGTTCAACACTGCATTAAAAGCAGGATCGCTACCGTCAAGATTCGGCACTGGCAGTTGATGATAGTCCGCCACGATCGGTTTAAAATCACCACTGACAGCGATCGCTAACATATCCCCACCAAAAAGACTGCTAGAGGCGGGACGGGGAGTATTTGTTTGGAGCGCAACAATTTCGCGTAGTACACCCAATAATTGATCCGCCATCTCATCGGCCGATTGAAAGCGATCGTCGGGATTTTCGGCGGTGGATTTTAAGAGAAATCGATATAGCGATTCCTGTTCTTTAAAGAGAGGTTCTTCTTCAGGACTGGGTAAGGTATAGAGATGCTCTTTCGTAAACCCACGAATATCGGCAAGTAAAACTGCTAGGGTTCTCCCAATCGTAAATAAATCTGACACGACCGTAGGACCTTCGCCAGCTTCAGGAGCGCTATAGCCAACCGTGCCATAAATATCCCCAGTCAGATCGTCAATGCGCCTCACCCCACCCATATCGATCAATTTGACATCGTTCCCTTCTACCATGGCATTGTCAGGTTTGAAATCGCAATAGACTAACCCCTGTTGGTGCAAATAAGAAAAAGCAGAGAGAATGCGATGGATATAGGCGATCGCTTCAGTAACTGGTAAAGCCCCCCGACTCTTCCGAATTTCTTTGAGGGTTTGACCGCCCACGTACTCCATGACGATAAATCCTTCGGAACCATGCTTGACAAAGTTATAAATCCCGACAATATTCGCATGTTTGACGGAGGCAAGAAATTGACGTTCGGCAACCGCAACAGCAGCACTGGAAGCATCTTCCGTATTTAGAAGTCCCTTCAACACCACATAGCGCGATAGGGTGCGATCAAAGCCCAAATAAATCCAGCCCAGACCGCCATAGGCGATCGCCCCTTTGACTTCGTATTGATCGAGGATCAGATCGTTTGGTTGCAGCGAAGCGATGAAAGAATATTTTTGACCGCATTGACTACAAAATCCTTTCTCACGCTTGAGAGCCTGATTGCAATTAGCACAAAAGCGTTTGTTTTCAGGCACTTTCGCTTCCAGCATGATTGCCTTTTCTGGCTCAGTGGAAGGTAGTTCGGGAACGGAAACTAACCCCGCTCCCAGTTGTTTGCGACTGCTGCGTCCCGTGGTACTGGTGCGGCGCGATCCCTTCGAGCGGTTGGTGAGCGGCGATGAGCCTGTTCCTGTCGTAATTGGCGAACTGCGCCCAGTAATTCTTTCGGCGGTATATTGGCGGGATTGCCCTGTCGTGGAGGATTTGAGTGCCGCGAGTCCACAGACATTGCAATAGCCATCTTCTAAAGTGCCATTACAGCCATTACGTTTACAAGATTCACCGTCCATTAATACCACTCCGTTCTAGATTAAAAATCTAATTGTTTAATACTAGACCCAATCGCTAACAAAATCGCAAAAATGCGATCGGCGATCACATTTTTGTAATTGGGACGATAGCGGATACCATAGAGCATCAGTTTTTCTTGCATGGCAAGGGCATTGGCGATCGTGCTGAAGGTTTTCAATTCGTCAAATTTACATCATCAACCAATAAATTTCCCAATTGCAGCAGAGCATTTATGTCCAAACTATTAAGGATGCTTGACTTAATAGGGCGCTTCTCATCCCAGAAAATCAAAGATGAATAAAAATTTACTATTGACGGTGATAAAAGAATTTGAAAAGCTTTTTGCGCCAGTTGTTCATTATCAAAGCTTATGAAATAAACAGTGTCATCAAAAACAACATTCCTGCCAGAAATCTGACCAATTAACTGAAATTCTAATTTTTTATAAAGTCCACAAATAGCTATTTTCCAAGGTGAAAAGGTATATTCTCCAACTCCAAAAATAGAAAATCTAGGATTCTTTTGATATATCTTACTTTTTCTATTTTCCAAGTATTGTGAATGAGATTCAAGGTATTGCCATGTTTTAGGAGCAAATTTTCTTATAGAGTCAGTAGATTCACCTATAAATCTTTGAGGGACGATAACATATCGATCTGTATTGTTAATTCGACTTTGAGCAATATCCGAGCCTTTAAGCAAAGGAAAAAGATATCTATCTTCAAGTTCAATAGTTTCTCCTATTCCATTTACAAAAAGATCGTCAATTTTGCGAAGTTCCATTACACTTGAACAGTCGTGTTTAATCCCAGATCTCCATTTTACTCCAGACTTAACTGTGTAAAAATCACTCAATTTATCGAAAGAGTTTACATCTCTAATTAGAAGATTATTTCGATATCCAATTTGTTGATATTCTAAACTCTCAAGGCTATTAAATACATCACAGTAGTAATTTTTTGAAGTTGTATCAAACTTGCAAAATAACAAACAGGCTTCAACGTTTGCATCAAAATATTTCTTTGTATCTATTCGATAAGTTGCACAGTAGTTAAGATTTAGATTTTTAGAACGGAGATAATTCAGTAGTTTTCTCGCAACAGATACTTTACAAAGAATTGCCAAACTAGCATTACGTCCCTGTAGCCATTGGACAATCTGAATTAACATCCATTCTGAAATGTCAAAATTGCTTTTACCTGTTATAGCATCTAAACCATAATAATTTTGAAAATTATTTTTCTTGGGTAAGTTTACACCACCTATATTACCTTGTTGTGAATTTGTCACCCAAGGCAAGTTTCCAAGTACTAATATATGTCCATCTAAGCGATCGATGCAGGATAACCAGTCAAATCGAAAAAAATCTGCTTGTTGAAGTTCTATTCTTTTATCTTGGATAAATTGATTTTTAGTTATCATCTCTCCTATATAATGCTGGTTCACTTCAACTCCAATAATTTGTTTCACTGATGGAAACAAATGAGCTGAAGCTTCAATAAAATTTCCTATCCCACATGTAGGCTCAACTACGATATCTGGGTTAATTCCAAGTGCTATCAATTTCTGACAAATCTTCTTGGCAAGATCTAAGGGTGTCTGAAAATCTCCATATTCTACTTTCTTTTGCTGACCAATTACTTTATGAAGTTGAATCATAAATTAGCTCTGTAAATAGCAAAAATACCTTCTTCTTGATCAGCACGTTCAATAACTCTTCCATATTGAAGTCGCCATTGCAAAGCATTAGAAATAGTCAAAAATCCTTGAATAGGAGGATGTCTAAGTATTTCATCTGCAATGTTAGATAATTCTATATCATCGACTGGAAGATTGCGGTCAAGCATGAAAGCCATCAAGTCATCTTTATTACCTTCATTTCCTAGAATGCTGCGGATACCACGAGTTATCTGAAAATCTGCTGTTTTTTCCGCACTCACATAAATTGTGTGCAAAATATTTAAAGCCGAAGTACGATTCGCGCTATCGTCTACTTTGTTATAAACAAAAATCAGTAACGAATACCCAAGTCCAAAAATCTTTTGTCGTGCTGATTTGAAAGGACAAGACGATTGCGGTTGTTTAATGCTTGTTACCTTGACATCTACCAACAATTCTGGAAAATCAATACCACTCGCAGAATTTCCTACTACAAACTCATGACGCTCTTTAAGATAGGAGCTAAATTTCTGCTCTAAATAAGTTCCAACAGCCTTCCCATCAGTAATGCCATACAACAAAGGCTCGGAATGTTGACACTCTGCATATGAGAATAATCTTGCTTCAGAGCAAAGACTTTCTATAGTCAAAATTGGCATGAATTACTTAGGAATAGCTTATAACTCTATAAATTTTATAGCCTTTTGCTATCAAAGCATATAAAAACTTATAACTATGCAATCTGTTTGAGTGAAAGGCAATCGCTGGTTGATGTTGGAAATAGGCGATCGGGTTTGTGGAGGGGTGAAGGGCGATCGCTGGTTGATGTTGGAAATAGGTGATCGGGTTTATGGGTAATGAGGGGTGATTGCTGTTTGATATTGGGAATAGGAGATCGGGTTGTAATCATAAACCTAGCCAACCTCTTAAAGATTGATCAAGTCTATCAATATCAACATCAGCTAACTTCCCAACAATCTTGATAACTAAACTTCTATTTACAGTATAGATACCACGCATGACTGCCGTAACAACATTCAGCCCTGCCGCTGCCCAATTAGAAAGCACAAACTCCCCGTCAAGCAATGATCCTGTTTTACTAGTTAGCGGCACAATTAGAATATCTTGAGAGCTATGTGATGCATTGACAATAACCGCAGGACGAACCTTCGCATTAGATAGATCTGAAAATGGATATCGAACTAAAATGATGATATTTTTAGAGTAATTCGGCATAGATATCATCCTCAGTATTATCCCAAACTGCATCAAGTGATGTCTGACTTGCTCGAAGCCAAAACTCAGACTCATAGTCATCAGTCAATACAGTCACCAATACCTTTGTCCCTTCAGCCAGTTCTGAAGCCTCCAATAACTCAATTTTTCCTTTTTGAACAGTAGCCCAAAGAGTTTTTAGCATATCCATTATTTGAACGTTACTAGCTTAATTGTATTCTGTAGTATGTAAGTTTAGAGATCCGATTAAGATTAGGCGATCGCCATTTGATGTAGGGAATAGGCGATCTCATTTATGGGTGTTGAGGGGCGATCGCTATGCAACTCCTATGATTTACAAATAGCTTTAAGAACTTTAAGAATCTGTATAGAAGGCTCAGATTCGATCAACGATAGAGAAGGAAATAGCTGATAGCTTGGTGATTTTCCTGCACAGATGCGGATAAACTGAAAATGCAAACCATTTGTTGCTAAACCCCAAACTGAAGACTGAGACTGTAAAGACTCATGAGCATAAGTTAATAATTGCGGAATCCCTGTAAAAGGTTCAATCCCCGCTCTCTTTGCTTCAACTATTAGTACCCAAAGCTTGGTTAAATTTGGAACTCCAGATTTTTTAACCGCCAAAATATCGTATCTACCCGTAATGCTAGTATCCGCTTCGAGAATGTCAATACGCTGAATATTTTCTTCTAAAAGTAACTCGATCGCTTGATTATAGTAACCTGTCAAATTCATTAGAGGTGCAAGCGCAAGAAACTTAATTTGTCCTTCGGAAACTCTACCTGATAGAAGGTAACGACGAAAATTAGTACAAATCTCAGTTAATTCTGTTTGCTCAAAATCAGAAACAGATTCCAGATTAAGATAATCAGAAAAAACTCCCATCTCTCCAGATTCGTGAAAGCCTAACAGATGCTGTACATCTTCAAAATTTAAATTTTTCGCGGCAAGTGTAACCATCTTGACCTCTTTAAAATTAGCAATATTTTCTATCTTAACATCTGAACAATTGCATTGAATCTTAGTAAATGGAGATCGCTGTTTGATGTGGGGAAATAGGCGATTAGGTTTGAGGGGCGATCGCTGTTTGATAAGGGGAATAAGCGATTAGGTCTGATTTCGAGATTTAAGCGATTAGGATTGCTGAAAGTCAATATTTTCATAGATGAGCGATAGTGGAAGACTAAGATCGATGCTAGTTAGCTGAACTTCGAGATCGTTAATAGTTAAATCAGAACTATTGATTGTTAGATATTCCCAAACCTCTGTACGATCACTACGACGATAGAACTCAATACTCGGAGAATCTGAATTGATGAGCATATATTCTTGCAATGAATCGATCTTGAGATAGTTGCGTAACTTAATCCCGCGATCGCGATTTTCTGTAGCAGGGGACAAGACTTCCGCAATTAAACAAGGAAATTGTAAAAATTCCCTAGCATTGCGATCGCGAGCATCGCAACTAACAACCGCATCAGGAAAGTAATACACATTGCTCGGAATGGTCATGAGTTTCGCATCACCACCAAGGATACGACAACCTTGACCACGTAAATGACTTCGGAGCAATACAATTAAATTAAGGGCAATTTCATTATTTTCCAACTTTCCACCTGTCACCTCAATAATCTCTCCATGCTCATACTCATATCTACCTTCTTGTGTTACTTCCCACTCTAGATATTCTGTAGGTGATAGGCTAGGCGATAAAGTAGCAGAAATCATACATTTTGCCCATAATTTTTATATTTATTATAATCAAAATTTGATTTTTGTTTAATCTTGTGGGTTGAGAATCAAATTCTTCTATTTAGCAAAATCTCATATTGCTTGATCATCTCTTCAGCTTGTTTTAAGGGTGTTGGACGTGTATAGAGAAGTTGCTTTGCTTGCTCGGCTAACTTGGCTAACTGGATATCTTCAGCATGACCTTTAGCGATCGCTTTTGCCTTCAGCGCATCAAGCCTACCCCGCAACTCTTGGCGAGTTTGGATTGGCAGGCGATTCGCGGCGATCGCCTTTTTAGCGATCGCGATATATTCGTTGATTTTGGTCGTGAAATTCTCTAAGCCCACATGTATGGGGACAGTTAGCCCTTCTTTTTGCTTAGTTTCCAATCTTTGCAACCACTGCTCCATCGCGGTAATTTGTTCACTCGGTAATGGAGGAATAAGGCTAGAACAATCGCTAATTTTTGCTTGGCTTTCCGTAAAAGAAGCGATCGCTTCTTGATTTAAGGTAATTAATTGCTGCAATAGCATATTCGCCTGAGTAAAAGCATCTTGAAGCTTTACTTTTACTCGGAGAAATTGCTCTATATCTCCACGCATCTTATCGATTTGGTGATTAATTTCATCGAAACTCGCAGAAGTTCCTAAGGGATCGGATTCAATGCGATCGCGTAAAGATGCTAGGGTTTGACGAGATAGTTCTAGTTGGCTAGTATCAATTATCCCTAAAGACTCCCCTTGTCTCTGTAAATTGTCAATTTCCGTTTCAGCGATATCCAGTTGCGGTTCTAAATCCGCCCATAGGCGATCGACTTCTAAAATAATCTCTTTAGCAACCTGATAGGTCTTGCTCATCGCCACTAACAGTTGTAGAGGCGTAATTTTAAGACTGGTTTCGGCAGCAGAAAGTAATTCTCTTTTGGCTAAAGGAGTGATGACCGATGGTAACTGGATTGACGCTTGGTTCAATAGATTGAAAATTTCTTGTACCTTTTGATCGGCTCCTAAAAAACGGGGAATAGAGGCTCTGAGGCTTTTCGCTTTATTAATAGTTTGCGTTAACAAATCGAAGTGCTGCAAAAGTTCGCTAATTGCTGCCAATGCAGGTTCAACTTTAGTTTTGCTGACACCCGTAAGTTTGATAGGTATAAATCCTGAAATGCCCGTCAGTCGTTGATAAGCGATTAGATCGCATAGGTCGTAGATATTAAGGCTGATGGCTTCGAGATTCCCCTTCCAATCAGCTAGCATTCGATCGACTTCTTCTAAGATCATGGCGATCGCCTAAAGCTCCAAGTGTAATATTATAGCTGCCGCCAGTCTTGTTAGGACAAAATTAAAACCCAAAATAGTGTTGCCGCGCGGAGCGCGGCAACACTATTTTGGGTTTTATGTCCTGATACAGTTAACGGCAGCTATATAAAAATTGACTGGCGGCGCTTTGCGCCGCCAGTCAATAAGAGCCTAACTAATTGTTCTGGTCTTTCTGGTGTTTCTGTCTGATTATCTCCTCTAAATTTTGGAGATACTGCCGTCCCGACTTCGTTAGTTCGCAATACTTGACCAAATCTATAGCGATACTTCCATAGTTACTAGCTTTCTCTAAATCGCTAATACTTTGAAAAGGTGGAACGAGAGCGATCAGGTTGGAATCTCTCAACCTCCTCAATTCGGAAGCCGCATCTTTGCTCACATAAAATTCATGCATTGAACTGTCTTTAATACCATTGAGCTTTTCAATTTCTTTTGGCGTTAAAATCAAGCAATACATGAAGTTTTGCAGTTTATTCATGCGATCGATCTGTTCCTGCTGGCGTTTGTCGAGATCTTCTTTGGTTTGGAGCATTTCACTCCGCAGATCCTTAAATTCTGCTTTCAGTCCACCCGATGAGAAGTCAATACTTTTAAATATGTCCGATGTTTGGGGTTGAAACAACAGAATGATGGCAATTAACGTAATGTCAGGGAAGGTAAAATCTGGAACTTTGGCAATATCCCCAACGACCTGATCACGATGGGTGAAATTTGCCGCTGTTTGCACAATCGGTACGGCGACAAATTTAAGTGCTAGGTACAACAGGATAACAATAGAGGCAAAGTCTAAAAAGTTTAGCTTTCTTTTGGGTTTGTTTGGAGCCATAACTAGAATTTAGTGTAGCGAACGGCGGCGAGAAGTCCATATTCTAAGCCTTCTCCCAATGCTTTACAGGAGGCTGCAATAATATTGTCAGATACTCCTGCCGTTGTCCATCGTCTCTTCCCATTACTGAATTCAATTAATACCCTCGTCGTTGCTTGCGTACCCGAATCACTATTGAGAATTCGCACCTTATAGTCGGTGAGATAGAAATTGGCAATTTCAGGATAGAAGCCGATTAAGGCTTTGCGTAAGGCGATATCAAGGGCAGCAACTGGTCCATTACCTTCTGCGGCTGTGAGATGTTCTTCGCCTTTAACCATTACTTTCACCGTTGCTTGGGAATTAACGTCTCCATCAATGGATAAGGATTCAGTAGTGCAATAAACATGGAAACTGCTAATCGTAAAAAATTTGGGGCGATCGCCTAAGGCTTCGCGGACTAATAACTCAAAACTTGCCTCTGCGGATTCAAATTGATAGCCGACCCGTTCGAGATCCTTAGTCATCTGCAAGATCTGCCTACAGGCTGCATCCTCTTTTCGCAGGCAAATGCCAAAGGTTTCTACTTTCGAGATGACATTGCTAATCCCAGCTTGCTCGGAGATGACGATGCGTCGATTATTCCCAATACTTTCGGGGGCAATATGCTCGTAGGTGAGGGGATTGCGCTGGACAGCACTGACATGGATGCCGCCTTTATGGGCAAAGGCCGAAGCGCCAACAAAAGGGGCATGATCGTCGGGGGCAAGGTTGACGATTTCACTGACTTGGCGAGAGACTTCGGTGAGTTGGGACAGCTTGGCGGTAGCGATGCAGTCATAGCCCATTTTTAGTTGCAAGTTAGGGATGACGCTACAAAGATTGGCATTGCCACAGCGCTCGCCATAGCCATTAATCGTTCCCTGTACCATAGTTGCGCCATGCCGAACGGCCGCGATCGCATTGGCAACAGCTAAACCCGCATCGTTGTGAGTATGAATGCCTATTGAGGGTGAATTGCAGCCCCATTGTCTGAGGGATTCATCCACAATTTTGGTAATTGCTGCCACTTCATCGGGCAGAGTGCCACCATTGGTATCGCAGAGCGCAAACCATTTTGCTCCAGCGTCATGGGCAGCTTTGAGGGTTTTTAGGGCATAGTCGGGATTGTTTTTGTAGCCGTCAAACCAATGCTCGGCATCGTAAATAATATGGCGATCGCAACTTGTGAGATAGGCGATCGTATCGTCGATCATCGCGAGATTTTCATCAAGGGAGGTTCTCAAGCCTTCAATGACATGGAGATCCCAAGACTTACCAAAAATAGCGACCCACTTAGTCTCAGCGGCAAGAATTGGCACAAGCATGGGGTCATCCTTTGCCTTTAGTCCCGCACGTCTGGTCGAACAAAACACCACTAGCTCGGCATGATTGAGAGGACGCTCCTGCATTTGCCGAAAAAATTCATCATCCTTAGGATTTGCCCCTGCCCAACCACCTTCGATAAAAGCAACCCCCAATCGATCAAGGCGATCGGCAATGAGTACTTTATCTTCTACTGACAGTGACAACCCTTCGCGCTGAGTGCCATCGCGAAGGGTTGTATCGTAAATCAAAATGTTCTGATTTGCCATTTTTAATTGTTGTATAGATAAGGCTGCGGTGCAAAGCACCGTAACCTTATTTACCCATAGCCTTAACTAAGAAAATGCCACCAAAGTACAAAATGCCCACGGCTCCAGCCAGTAAACTCTGCGTCATCGGATCGGTCGATGGTGTCAGCACGGCTCCAAGGATCACCGCCCCCAAAACGACATAGCGCCATCCTGCGAGCATTTTGCTGGAGTTAACAATACCTGTCATTGCTAATAGGGCTTGAATTACGGGGATCTGGAAGGCTAACCCAGTGCTGAATAACAACAACAAAACAAACTCAAAATAGCGATCGATTGACCAAAACTGTTCGACAACATCCCCACCATAGCTAATAAAGAAATTGAGGGCGGCAGGAATCAATAGCTCGTAAGCAAAGACAATACCAAGCACAAATAAAATGCTAGAGCCAAAGACAATGGGGGCGATCGCCCGTTTTTCTTTGCGGGTGAGTCCTGGCAAGATAAACCGAACGATTTGGTACAAAATGGCAGGGCTGGAGACTAGCAAGCCACTGTAGCCAGCTACTTTAATGGATACAAAAAAGTATTCCCCTGGCGCAAGTTGCAAAAATTTCACGCCTTGTGCGGGAATTTCCAAAAGAGCTACTATTTTGTTCACTACGGCAAAGCAGCCAATCACACCGATGATTACGGCGATCAAGGCATAGAAAATACGCGATCGAAATTCCTCTAAATGATCGAATAGTGACATTTCCACATCATCGATCTCGTCTAGTTCATCAATCTCGTCTGGAGCATCGACATTATTATCGACAGGAGGATCGATGGTAGCGATCGCTGTCTCCGCTATGTCCTCATCGACTGGTGGAGGAAAATCCTTTGGTTGCTCTGCTTCACTTACCGTCTCTAGCATGGTGTCGTTATTAAAGTCTACTGGTCGATTGCTTAACCCGATTGCTTAACAAACCTATTAAATAATCGAAGTATATCGATACTATAGCAACCACTATAGCAACCAAACCCAACTTTCGATTTTTCCATCCCATTCTCCCGATGGCAGTTGATATAGAAATGATTGGTTTAGACACACAAATAAAAACCTAAGAGGAGAAGGTTAGCGCTTCGCGCTAACTTTCTCCTCTTGGTTTTTTATTTGTGTGTTAACGCGAGAAGCGACAGCTATACAAGAAAACACCCACAGGGTGCTCCCTTTTACAAAATCGAAAGCCGCAAATAATTTAGAATTACGATAAGTATCTGGGCATAATCAAAAAAGTAGAATCAAAAGCTGTAGCGCACGCTGCACGCGTGCAGCGTGTGCTACAGCTTTTAAGGTTTTATATTTAATTGCGTCTAGATACTTATATGAACTTTCTGACATTTAGCAATGTCTAAGGAATAAGGATGTTAAATTCAGTAATGGGATTGGCGAAATGGTTCATGTTGATATTCACCATGTAAAATTTCAGGAAAAACAAATGGCTTCATTAAAGTTTGTGGGATTGTTGGCGATCGCAGGTGCAATATTTTCTTTAAATCTAGATTGTTTGAAGGCACAGGTACTGATCGGCAACAATCAGTCTAACGCTACATCTCCAGCTCAACAGATGCTTCTAGACATGCAACAAAATAGTACCCCTGCGATCGGTGGTGGTAGTATGCAGTTGCTTCGATTTACCGACAAAAATGTTTCCTTTGCCCCCTTAGAAGGATTAGACCGACTGTTTAATTGGCAGGTCACACGGGATGATGGGGTAATGACAACTCAAACCCTAGGCGATCGCGTTGAAAAGTTTAAATTAAAACAACGCCAGCAAATAATTTCCGATAGTCAGATGTTTGCAGCGATCAATCGGATGAACAATAATAAGTAGCTAAGCCAAAAACAGAGAGCGTACCGCCCGCATAGCGGACGGTACGCTCTCTGTTTTTATTCTGAGCAACGCAAGAGTTGCAAATGCCCATGACAAATTCATGGTGACTGATAGGAAATTACTTGTTTGACATTATTGGTAATCCCTTCACAAATCTCATCAATTGGGAGATCGTTAAAGTCATGACCAAAGGGATTTTCGATTTCATTGCCAATCTGTTCTACTCCAAGCAGAATAAAACTAACTAATCCCACAGCGATCGCTGTTAACCAATGGATATCAATGACAAGATGGAATGGCAAACCAAAGCAATAAATCAAAATTAACCGTTTTAAGTAAATGCGATAGGCGATCGGCAATGGAGTCTTGAGGATGCGTTCGCAACTGGTTAACCCTTCCACTAAAGCATTAATTTGGCTATTCATAGTGACAAAATAATTAGTGTCAAAACGATCGCTTTGCATTTGTTTTTGCAGATAGCTACTTAACCATAGAGTCAATTCGAGCGGAACATGTTTGACATTGTTGAGTTTTAGAACTTCATCCTCAGTAAGAATTTGATTGAGATGGGTTGCAATTTCCTCGTTGCGGAGGTGCAGTTTGGTAGCGATCGCAAAGGCAGTTAATAACTGTATCGATTTCTCTTTATCCTTTTGTTCTTCGTCCTTTTGTTCTTCTAATGGAGGAGAATTGATCGCGATCTGCATTAACCTCGATAAATTGCGGATATTGACCACTAAAGTTCCCCAAGCTTTACGTCCTTCCCAATAGCGATCGTAGGCGGTATTTGTCCGAAATACTAAGAGCAATCCTAAAACTAGATTAAAGACCACATTATTAGTCATATCCCCAAAGACTTTGAGCGATATTTGTGGCTCGTAGTAGTGAAACACCGAGATCCCCAAGGCAAATCCCGCAAAAATCAGAACCCTCGGCAAGATGATCGGCGCAACAGAACCTTGAACCTTAAATGCAAGATCGAACCATTGAAAAGTCATAATCTGGATGATCGTGAAAATTGATTGCCTCAGAAATTGTATACCGCATCATTCCAAGATCAACTTAAAACCTAAAAGATCGTACCGCCCGCATAGCGGGCGGTACGATCCTTGGTTACAACAGAGCTTCACCTCGGCGATAGAATTCGCGAGCGTAGTCCGTCCACTTTCCTTGTCCCCAATAGCGAAAGCAACTAGTTTGGACGAGGAAATTATAGAGTAAGGCTTGCTGATAATCTGATCGCTTTGTAACTGAGGGATCCTGAGCCACCAGATCGTCATATTTTTCATGGAACTTGGCACTGAGTTGATTCATCGGTTCTAATACATTTTCGTAGCCATGTACCCAGCTCATGCTGTTTGTCCATGAGGCTCCATCCATATGGAACTGGTGATCGCTTGCTTTCAGTTCGGTGATCGCCCGCTCGACTTCAGCAGTATTGAGATTTTGAAGTTCGCTAATGCGATCACTAATGCGATCGCGATTTTGAGCTACCCTTCGCCAGACCTTATGTTGTTGTACGGCTTGAATAGGCGGATAGTCCGCAGGATGAATTCCTGCATCTTCGAGCATTTCTAGATATTCAGTTCCATTTAAACCAACAACACCCGAACTTCCCCGTCCGTTGTTTTTTATTTGTTCCCACACCAATGGATAATCGCGGGGAAATTCATTCATCATCACGCCACCATTCTCCCCATCAGCGATCTGAGAAACTAGTGAAGGAATTAATACTTGACCGAGCATCTGTCTGCCGCGACTTTTTGCCTCGTGGTAAGGCTGCATCTGAGCGACTAGCTTCGTATCCGAACCTTGGGTTTTAATCAGTGCTGTGATACTAAGCGATTCGCCCTTTGAGTTCTTCGCCACTAAACGATTAGGGATGTATTTTCGATCTTGAGTCAGCGCCGAACCATCGATTTGCTCCACGGAATGCTCCTGCACCATGAGCCAGCGATAGCCGCATTCCCGAAGAGCCTTAATATATTCATAAAGCGTGTCGGGATGATTGGGAAGATGCATCTCTGGCGGGGAAAACCCTTTTACGCGCTTAAGGGCGGCGATGCCAAAAATAGAAGCAAAATGACTCTGCCAAGCTTGGATGTGGAGTTTAATATCGGGGATCGGAGTTGAGGGAATGACCGCATGACTCCACATCGTGCCGAGCCATTCCACGTAGGGCTGATATTGGCGATCGCAAGTAATCCGCTTGAGATTATCCAGAATGTCGTGACGTTGCATCTGCTGCAATCCCCAGAGCAAGTTTCCTGAATAGTCGAGCATAATGCGAGGATTACTCCCCTGCGCGACTAGTTGAGGGATGAAATCGCCCATACGACCATAGCACCATGCAAAGACGGAAGCATTGTGATTGTCGCCTTCTCCTTGATGCTCAAACATATACTGGAGATTGCAGATTGTTGCTCCATTTACCCCAGCAGGAATAGTGGGCTGGTGCATATGCAAGGCACAGGCAAAGGCAGAAGTAATCTCCTCAAGTCGGAGATTGTTTTCATTGGAACCGTTATTAAAAAATACAGGAGCATCATCCCGTACAGCCTGTTGAATTACATCTTCATTTCCACAGATGGGAGGAAAATCAGAGGTAACAAAGCTTGACGATGTAGTTGTAATCAAAACTTCTAAAATCTCAATATTAATAAATTTACAGCGACTTTCCGATTCGCCTACACCTTAGCCTACATTGCTTTACGAAAAAATAGCACTATGTGGCTGTAGTCAAACATATTAGTACGGCAGATTAGTACGGCAGAGAATGGGGGCGCGAAGCGCCCCCATTCTCTGCTTGAAGGGTATCTTCTAAGCAAAACTCACATTACTATAGCTAATCGGCATCTCGATTAATACCAATTCCCAAAATGGCAACGCCATTTTGGGAATCTCAAAACCTTACTGGGTTTGTTTTTTAATTCACTGAAGTGAGACAACACTTCAGTGAATTGGTATAACTACCTGTTATTAGGTAATTTTGATGGATTGATTTTTGTGTTTTTAATGATTACCCTATCCATAGTTGCATTTTTAAGTGTCGTTTGAGTCATGTCGGTATTCGCTAAATTAGCATTATCTAAGTTAGCGTCAGTGAGATCTGCTTGAGATAGGTCTGCAGAATTTAAGTTAGCATGGGAGAGATCGGAGCCAGCCATTTTTGCTTGGATGAGTCTAGATGATGTCAGATCTGCGCGTGTAAACATTGAGTTTGGTAGAATAGCTTGGCTGAAATTCGTACATTTGGCACGACTTTCGGAAAAATCTGCATTTTTCAGAGACGACTGGGTAAAATTTGCTCCTTCAAGGTTTGCACCTTGAAAATTTGCATCCGATAAATCGGATTGGACAATACTAACACCACGCAAATCGGCATTTTGGAGATCGACAGATTTCAAATCTTTAAGAGTAATATTTCTTGCCCCCCTGAAATCACATCCACGACATTCACGATTAATTTGGAGTTTAACGAGAGAATCCTTGCCATCCTGCTCTTCTATCTTTGTCAATTTTACAGCGCGATTATCAATACAGGGTGATGGCGGAGTCGTTATTTTTAGCGGAGTTGTGGGTAACGGCGCAGGTGGAATGCTAGTAGAAACCTTTTCAGGTGCAGGAGTAGGGGGAAATGTCAGTAGAGAAGCGATCGCTACAGGCAATAGATAAATGGGGACACTACGCCATCGGATATTGCTTGATTTCGCTATACCAATCTCGCCAATTTGACGCAGATGTTCTAAAGCTGTTGCCGCATCGCGATAACGATCTTTCAATTTTGGGGCGGTCATTTTTTTCAGCCATTGCACAAAGCGAGGATTCACATTAGTTAACAAATGCTGAAACTGGATCTGATTGTCTTCATCAATTAAGCGATCGACTTGAGTGGAACGAATCCCCGTTAACAAACAAATTAGGGTCATTCCCAAACCATAGTTATCTGTTGCTGCGCTGAGGTTTCCATTGCGTAGCTGTTCTGGAGCCATAAAGCCAAATGTGCCAGCCGCGACGCTACTCATCGCATTATCTGCTATGCCGACACGGGCAAAACCAAAATCAACTAGATATAGTTTTAAGTCATCGCTTACCAGCAAGTTTTCTGGTTTGATATCCCGATGGATAATTGGTGGAGTCTGATTTTGAAGATATACTAAAATTTCTAAAGCGGCGATCGTAAGTTTCTGAATTTGCTCCAGCGCAAACCTGCGGGGATTAGCAAGGGACTGCGCTTTGATATATTGCTGCACAATGCAATAGCCATCAATAGTATCAAAACTACTGAGATAACGAGGAATCTGAGGATGCTGTACTTGCTGGAGGATTTCTGCTTCGCGAGCGATCGCTTTCTCATAGGCTGAGAATCGATCGACCGACTTAGGAAAACGGAATAATTTAATTACAACTAACTCTTGGTAGATAAGGTTATGGGCAAGATAGGTACTACGGTTGGCTCCGTAGTTATGCCCCAATACACTCATTACCTCATAGCCATATTCCGTCAGATCTGGATGTAGTTCCATCGTATATTCCCAAGTCAAACCTAATTTAATGCTCGATTCTCTAGCAAACCTCAATTGCTTGAGAGGACTATTTTTAAGGGAATAGGTGACTTGCGAGAAAATAAGATACCAATCCAGATTTACCAGAATCGGTGGCGCGGCTCCGCCGCGCCACCGATTCTGGTTTTATATTTGGTACTTCATTAAATCGCAAGTCCCTAGTCCTCTCAAACCATAGAATAAATAAATTATATAATAACTGTGAATATTTAAGTAACTAAACATAAGTACATCAGTTCGGGTTAAGCTGGCAAATTTTAAAATCCCAAAAGTAGAAGCCTTGCGTAGCAAGGCTTCTACTTTTGGGGTTTGAGAAAGGGTTTGCTACGCAAACCCTTTCTCAAACCCCATTTCAAATTATTCCAAACTCACGTTAATAAGAAATGGCGTAGCCATTTCTTATCTTGAAACCCCTTACGAGGATTAGTTTTTAATTGACGAAGGTGTGATAAGTAGCTAAGGCATAAGTAAACTTAAAACCTAGAAGAGCGTACCGCCCGCGTAGCGGGCGGTACGCTCTCTGGTTTGGGTTCTTAATTATGTTTAACTGCTTAGCACTTTCGTGAATTGGTACTACATTATTAATTGGATTCAGAGGCGGGTAATTTGCTGGAGACATTGACCTTAAAAGCCTTGACTTCGTTAGCTTTAGGTAGAGTTAAAGTTAAGATTCCATTGTTGTATTCGGCTTTTACGAGATCGTTTTCGATCGCTACAGGTAGGGCAAAAACGCGACGGAACTTACCATAGCTGATTTCACTCCAATAATATCCTTTGTCTGATTCATCTCTTCTTTCAATGTGGCGTTCGCCAGCAATCGAAAGAGAATCCTTTGTGACCTGAATATCGAGATCCTTGGGTTCAACATCGGGAAGCGACAACCTTAGAGTTAAATGATCGCCATCGTCCCGTAATTCACTGGCGGGAATCCAACCGCCTTTGGTTGTTTCTCGTTCTTGGGGTGCGAGTTCGTGAAATAAGCGATCGAACTGACGACTTACTTCTTCTACTTCTTGGAGAGGATGCCAACGCAATAACATACGAATCACCTTTATCTATTTCTAAACAACTGTGAATGTTAAGAAGTAGGGTAGAAATTGAATTGGAGTTTTGTACTTCTTTATTCACAGACTTATTATTAAATAGCGGCAAAGCTTTGAGGAGAAGGAGAACCGAACTTTTTTGAGTGGGTTCTCCTCACCTAAGATCGATAGAGTAGAGTAATACCAATTCACGAAAGTGTGACAACACTTTTGCGAATTAAACACCAACCCCAGTGAGGTTTTGAGATTCCCAAAATGGCAACGCCATTTTAGGAATTGGTATAACTTGACTTAGGACAAATCAAAACCCAAGAATTAATTGGCGGCGCGGAGCGCCGCCAATTACAGCGCTTCGCGCTCAAACCCAAACCAAGGAAATTTTTGAAAGCGTTGCGAAGCA
>NZ_ALWB01000096.1 GCF_000332215.1 Pseudanabaena biceps PCC 7429 | reverse complement strand
CGCCTTCTTATTTGGTTTAACCCCAAAGATGGGTGGCGGCGCTTCGCGCCGCCACCCATCTTTGGGATTTGACTATCTTTTATTTGCAGTTAATGCCTCAAATTTTTTCTTTTGTTCGGGTGTCAGCATCGCCACCAACTGCCTTCTGTGATCGACCAGAAGCGCCCCTATCGTCTTCTTTTGATCGGCAGTCAAATTTAATGTTTTTAAAACGGGAACAAATCCTTGTCTAGCTTTTAAACCTGTTTCCAGCTTTTGGCGTTGTTCGGGAGTCAGATTTTGGGCAACTTTCTTATAGGTGTCCGTAGTAATAGCAATTAGTTTCTTCTTCTGATCGGCTGTTAGATTCAGTTGTGCTAAGACCTCCGATTTTACAGAATCATCTTCAGCTTTAACATATCCCTTAGTTTGCGTGATTGCAGTCCATCTCTCAGCATTAGCAGGCATAGCTTTTAGGGCAAAGCCCGAACTCAAGAGAACAAGCGCGGTGAGGATAAGGGAATTTAGTTTTTTCATGTTTATTTAAATGAATTAACGAATGAATTAACGATCGCTATGGGAATTCAGTGAGCTTGGCTATAAGTGAACTTGGCTATAGTTTAGACGCATTCTTGGCAAATTTGTTCCCATGCTGCGATGGGATCTACTGCCGCTGTAATTGGGCGACCAATGACTAGATAGTTAGCACCAGCAGCGATCGCTTGCCGAGGAGTCATCACGCGACTTTGATCGCCAATTGCGGCTCCGCTCGGGCGCACCCCTGGAGTCACCAAGCAAAAATCATCGCCTAATAGCGATCGTAGTTTGGCAGCCTCATGGGGAGAACAAACGGCTCCCTGTAAACCGCTCGATCGTGCCAACAAAACCATCTGGGAGACATATTCAGGGATCTCTAAACCAACCTTGAGATCGTCGGCTAATGCTGTCGCCGAAATACTGGTTAAGAGCGAGACTGCTAAAAGTTGCGTTGACGAGTCTTGAACTTCCGCTTGCGCAGCTTGCATCATTGCCCTACCGCCCGCTGCGTGAATTGTTAAGAAATCTGCACCATATTTAGTAGCAACTCGACATGCTGAGGCAACGGTATTGGGGATGTCATGGAGCTTTAAATCGAGAAAAATCCGTTTGTTACGGGTCTTTAGTTCGCGTAAAACCGTAACGCCATCGGCTATAAACAGCTCCAGTCCTATTTTCCAGAAATCCACCTCTGGTAAGCGATCGCACAAATTAATGGCTTCCGCCGCCGACGGTACATCTAGCGCCACAATAATTTTGGTAGAGATTTTGGTAGAGATTTTGGTGGGGATAGCTTCAGGATTAAGGTTTATTTTCATTGCTTTATCGCAAATTTGAACGATACTAGAGCCTAATCCTATTACGTATTGACGTTCGGAGGATCTATGCGCGCAGTATTGATGGCAGGCGGGTCGGGAACAAGACTACGTCCGCTCACATGTGACATGCCAAAACCTATGGTCTCGGTACTAAATCGACCTATTACTGAGCATATTCTCAATTTATTAAAACGTCATGACATTCGTGAAGTAATTGCCACTTTGCATTACCTGCCTGATGTAATTCGAGAACATTTCGGTGATGGCTCCGATTTTGGCGTAAATATGATGTATGTGGTTGAGGAAGATCAACCGCTGGGAACCGCTGGCTGTGTTAAAAACGTAGAAAGCCTTTTAAATAGTACTTTTCTGGTAATCAGCGGCGATAGCATCACTGACTTTGATCTGACCGCCGCCATCAAATTTCATCGCGCCAAAAAATCTCAAGCTACCCTGATTTTAAGGAGAGTAAGCGATCCGATGGCTTTTGGGGTGGTGATTACCGATGAAGAAGATCGTATTAAAAGGTTTCTAGAGAAACCCTCAACGAGTGAGGTCTTTTCCGATACGGTGAATACAGGTATTTACATTCTGGAACCTGAAGTTTTAAATTTTTTACCCGTAAATCAGCCAAGCGACTTTTCTAACGATCTATTTCCCCTGTTGCTTGCCAAAAATGTACCTATGTATGGCTATATCGCTAGTGGCTATTGGTGCGATATTGGTTCCCTCGATGCCTATCGGCAAGCCCAATATGATGCCATCAGGGGAAGAGTACATCTAGATATGGACTACGTGCAGCTACGGACAGGGCTCTGGATTGGCAAACATACGGTCATCTCGCCTACGGTGCAGATCGAACCACCTGTATTAATTGGTAGCAACTGCGCGATCGGCGATCGCACTAAAATTTCCGCAGGAACGATCATTGGCGATCGCGTCACCATTGGGGCTGATTGCGATCTCCAGCGACCGATCGTGGGCAACAGCGCCATGATTGCTGAGGAATGTCATCTCTGGGCCTGCACGATTTCGCGCAACGTGCGGGTTAGTAGAAGAGCCCATGTGATGGAGGGAGCCGTTGTTGGCTCTAACTCAGTCATTGGGGAAGAGGCGAGAGTTTTTCCCAATGTGCGGATTTGGCCGAGTAAGCATGTGGAAGCAGGCGCAACCCTTACCACAAACTTAATTTGGGGGGCGATGGCATCACGAAACCTATTCGGACAATATAGTGTATCTGGGCTCGCCAATGTGGATATTACGCCTGAATTTGCCGTCAAGCTGGGTGCAGCCTATGGTGCAACCCTACGCCCCAATTCCCATGTGATGGTATCGCGAGATCAGCGGACGATCTGCCGAATGCTGACGCGATCGCTAATTTCAGGGTTAATGTCCGTCGGCATTAATGTGGAGAACCTCGAAGCCACGGCAATTCCCATCTCGCGATTCATTGCGCCCAGTTTAGGCGTTGTCGGTGGTATCCATGTGCGCGTCCATCCCGATCGCAATGACTGTGTAACGATCGAGTTTTTGGATAGTAATGGCATTAATATCAACAAAGCGACGGAGAAAAAGATCGAGGGAACCTTTTTTAAAGAGGACTTCCGCCGCGCCCGTATTGAGGAAATTGGGGAAATTAGCTATCCCACCCGCGTACTGGACTATTACAACACTGGGTTTGCCAAAAACATTGATGTAGAATCAATTCGTTTTAGCGATTGTAAAAAAATTGTCATTGATTACGTCTATGCCGTGTCAGGGGCAGTCTTACCAAGGATTTTAGGCAAATTTAGCACCGATGTCGTCGTTCTCAATGCCAGCCTCAATGAGGTGGCTCCCGCTCCCGTGGATCGCGAAAAAATGTTGACCCAACTAACCGATGTGGTCAAGGCGGTTAGAGCCAACTTTGGAGTACAGGTCTTTGCTAATGGCGAAAAGTTTATCTTGATCGATGAATTGGGTAAGCCCATCCGCGATGAGATCCTGACGGGTTTAATGGTGGAAATGGCTCTGATGTCACAATATGGCGGCACTATAGTCGTTCCTGTCTCCGCCTCAGGCATGGTGGAATTAATCGCAGAGCGTCATGCGGGCAAAGTGATCCGTACCCGTGCTAATCCCACAGCGTTAATGGCAACCTGTCATAGTCATGAGGGGGTAGTGCTGGGAGGCTCGGCTGAAATGGGATTTATCTTCCCGCAACTGCACCCAGGATTTGATGCCATGTTTAGCATTGCCAAAATTATGGAATGGATTACGCTGCAAAAGCGATCGCTATCGCAGGTACGGTTGCATTTACCCCGTTGTCATTTTCGGAAGCAGCTAGTGCGTTGCCCTTGGAGCATCAAAGGCACGCTCATGCGCCACCTAGTCGAATCCTATGGGAGAGAAAAGGTAGAACTGATCGATGGGGTAAAGGTTTTTTATAGCGATTTTGACTGGGTTTTGGTGTTGCCCGATGCTAGCGATCCCCTCGTCCATGTTTTTGCCAATGGTTTCGATACCCCATTCAGTAACGGACAAGCATGGGCGGAGCAACACCTCCAAGATGTTTGCAGTCATATTGAAGGATTTTGTAAATTACAGATTGCTCTGTCTAAAGATTCTGTTCTCCTTGACAACTAATACCAAGTTAAGAAATGGCTACGCCATTTCTTAACTTGAAAACCCTTATACCAATTCCCAAAATGGCAACGCCATTTTGGGGATCTCAAAACCTTACTGGGGTTGGTGTTTAATTCACAAAAGTGTTGTCACACTTTCGGCTTTATACCAAGAAAATGGCGGCGCTTCGCGCCGCCATTTTCTTGCTGGAGCTATGTCATAACGCAGGATTTGCATTGTCCTATAAAAAAGTTGTGGCAATGGGTTGACAAAACCCCATATACCTTTGCTATAGTAAGTACCGCGCAATCAAAGAGATTTGAAAAACGCACCGATACTGTAAGAGACACAATGGGGTGTCGCCAAGTGGTAAGGCAGCTGGTTTTGGTCCAGCCATTCCGAGGTTCGAATCCTTGCACCCCAGTTAAAAATTAAAAGTTAAAAATTAAAATATAAAAAAGCTCCTCTTTAAGGAGCTTTTTTATTCAAAAAACACAATTGGCAGCGCTTCGCACCGCCAATTGTGTAATTCTAACCAGCGAAATTATCCTTTTGTCCGCGAATTCTGGCAAAGACGCGATCGGGAATATCAATTCCTGCCGATCGCTGAATTGCGGGCGCATCCCAACGCACAAAGGGATTAGTCCGCTTTTCTAAACCAATCGTGCTGGGAACTGTAGATTCGCCCCTTTGCCGCATGGCTGTCGCAGTGACCATCCTCTCTTGTAAATCAGGATTCTCGCCATCAACGGTTAAGGCAAACTTGAGATTACCCAAGGTATATTCATGGGCACACCAAACGCGAGTATCGTCAGGCAATTGACGCAATTGGTTGAGGGATTCCAGCATTTGCGCGGGAGTGCCTTCAAATAATCTGCCACAGCCTCCTGCAAATAAAGTATCTCCGCAGAATAATTCACCACCTTGATCGCCCACCGCAGGAAAATAATAGGCAATATGCGCGTAAGTATGCCCAGGAACAAAAAATACTTCCGCTGCGTGATCGCCAAAGGTCACGCGATCGCCACCTTTGAGAAATACTTGCTGATGGGGAATGCGATCGCGATCTTTTTCGCCACCATAGACAATTGCATCGGGAAATTTTTTAATGAGCGCATTATTGCCCCCGACATGATCGCCATGGTGATGGGTATTAAAAATGGCAACTAAATTTGCGCCTAGTTCTTCTAACTTATCTAAGACTGGCTCGGCAACCGCAGGATCGACGACTGCGGCAGTATTACTGGCAGGATCGTGCAAGACAAACACGTAGTTGTCACTTAAAACTGGCAGACGATAGATGTGCATAGGATCAATACTTTAGTTGGGTAAATCTTAAAAAAGCTATTAGCTCTATTTTGCAGCAATCAAAGCGATCGCTGCTTCTAAGCGCGACGGATAGTTCTTTGCAAATTCCTCAAACCATAAGCCCTCACCTGATAGGGGATCAAGCTTTTTGAGCCATTCATTCGCATGTTGAGTGAATTGTTCGCGATCTTTAGCTTTTTGGCGATCGGCTACCTGTTGTAAGTCATGATTAATCGCCTGACTTGAGACAGGTTGACCTTGCCGTATATCAATTTCAGGCTCTATAGCCTTAGATTCATTTGGTGATTTATTTCGTAAATCCGCCAATAATCGATCTAGAGAGCTTAGATTTGTTGCGATCGCCGACTTTGCAGGCTTGGTCAAATCTTGATTTGATAAATCTTGACTTCCTAAATCTTGACTTCCTAAATCTTGACTTGCTTTTTTAGAGTCGGAAGATTGGTATTTAACTTGCAGATCTGTGAGAATGGATTCAAGAGATTCCATTGGATTTATATTGTTGGTTTATATCGGTTGTCCAATTACAGCACATTACGCTCAAACCCAAACCAAGGAAATTTTTGAAAGCTTTGCGAGGTAACGCTTTCAAAAATTTCTTTGTGGTTCGTTTGATCGATAATTGCTGTAAGCATCTAGGAAGCTGATGTTATTTCCTACGTAAACTCTAATCATTAATTGCACTCAGCAATACTTCTGCTAAGGTCATATCTTCCATATCGTTAATGGTGATAGTGTCCACAATATCGAAATTAGCACCAATGCTCTGTAACTTATCATCAAGGGCTTTTAGAAAATCAGTAGCGCTTGCATCAGAACCGACTTGAATAAAGGAAATGGCAAGTTCCTCATCAGAACTCATGCGACGAGTCGCTTCAATAATGACTTCAAACACCGAACGGCGATCGTCTGGCTCTCCGTCAGTGATTACTAAAATAGTTTCGCCAGACTTAACTTGACCCGCTTTTTTGCGCTGAAAGAAATTATTAATCGCATCTTGCAAAACAGCAGTCAAATTCGTACCACCCATCGGATCATTCTCTTGGAAAATCTGCTCAACCTTCGCCGCAGAAACATTATCGTATCGCTTAAACTTCCCTGAGAACAAATATACCGTAATTCCATCTGAATCGAGCTGATCACATTTACGTGCAAGGGCAAGTGTCGATTCCTTAACTGCCTCCCATCGACTTTTGCCAGTGCTTCTGTCAATGTTTGACATGCTGCCGCTTTTATCGATAATTAATGTATAGTCGCGTTTGTCTAGCATATAAGTTTTGCAAGATTGTGAACTAACTAAGATTATATCTCAACAGTCTCAAGAGACTGTAGACAACTAATAAAGAGGACGCTTTGCGTCCTCTTTATTAGTTCATTATTGGTTAAAGATGAACTGCGATCGCTATCTCCTCTCCTTCATACTTCGCAGGGTCGATAAACTTCCCTTCTACAATTTCACCATTCACAGTCATCTGTTTAACTTCGCTATGATTAGTCACAGTGAGCGAGAGAGTCTTGCCACGAAACTTTCGCTTTGCCGTAAATCCAGTCCATTCACTTGGAATTTTTGGATCGATGATCATCCCTGTAAATGTGGGTTGGAATCCTAAGATGTAATCAATACCAATGCGGAGCATCCATACGGCTGTACCTGTGAGCCATGAATGGCTTGCCTGACCTTGGGTTTCATGATCGGGACTGGTGACATATTCAGGATAGACGTATGGCTCAGTTTCAAAGCGATCGCATTTCGCCTCAGTCGCCTGTGAGGAATTAATCGGCATCATGCGGCGATAGATGTCCCAAGCAAATTCCGTATCACCATTGAGAATAGAAGCTAGCACAAACCAAGAGGAAGCGTGGTTAAACACTGCACCATTTTCTTTCTTTCCAGGAACGCAACGACTGATTAGCCCGACGGTATCATCAATTTCCGTAAAAGATGGCGCGACGATTTGCATTCCAAAGGGAGTAGCTAAATATTCACGACTGCTTGCCATCGCTTTATCGGCGCGATCGCTTGGGGCAAGCTCAGAAATCACCGCCCATGATTGGGCGTTGAGGAAGATTTTGCCCTGAGTTGCACTCGATACACCAATCGGCTCACCATTGTCACGGAAGGCGCGTAAATACCATTCCCCATCCCAACAGACATCATTAGTCACTTGGCGCAAATGCTCATAGAACTTTTGGAAGCGATCTAATGCGGCGCGATCGCCCTGTTGTTCGCAGACTGGTAAAGATTTTTTCAGCACATACCCCAAGAAAAATGCGCCCCAAGTGGTTTCGCCTTTGCCCTGTGCGCCCACATGGTCGAGGGTGTCATTCCAATCACCTGTGAAAATGCGTGGCATTCCTCTCTCGCCTGTATTAGCGATCGCAAAGTCCAGCGCTCTCACCAAATGCTCATAGACTGAGCCTGAAGTCTCATCATGATAAGGAACCACTTCTTCTAAAATCGAGAAATCACCCGTTTCCTTGAGATATTCCACAATGCCAAAGGGAATCCACAAAGGCGTATCGGAATGATTTGTGCGTTCTCCCGTATTCGTCAGGACAAAATAATTATGTAAAGTGGAACCATCCTTAAATTGGAAGTTTAATGCCTTAATTAATCTTTCTCTCACTCGTACAGGATCAACCATCACCACACCGAGAATATCCTGAAAGCGATCGCGCATTCCTGTCCCAAACAGCAATCCACCGTGATAATAGCCCGAATTTCGCGCCATATCAAAGGTTACCGCCGCCTGATACTGATTCCAGACATTGATCATCGCATTAAAGGCTTCGTCAGGTGTTTGCACCTGTACACAGGAAAGATGATCGTCCCATTTTTGTCTAAGCTGTGCGAATTGGCGATCAATAATTTCTAGGCTTAGATCCCCCCCAGCCCCCCTTAATAAGGGGGGAGAAGAAAATTTACCCCCCTTATTAAGGGGGGGGATCTCTTTTGGGGCAATCTCCAAAGTCACCGCAAAATCTACAGCACTATGCGCCGCCAAGCTAATCTTCGACTGCAAAGCCACCACAGGATCACCCGCTGTAATCTCCATATTCTGCATCACTCCTGTTTCTACCGCCAGAGGATTTGCTTCCGATCGCCATCTGCCGATAAATGTATCAAGACTGCTATCAAAGCCCGCGATCGGCAAATTTTGCGAAAAATAAATTTGATACTTCCAATCAATATTTGGTTGCTTAACGGAAACTCCCTTATTCAAAACCCAATAGCGACGAGTAGCCACTAATGCTTGTAACTCTCGATCAAAATGAATATCGGTGAAATGCTTATCATTCGGTTGATTGATTTGATCATTGAGAGCATTGCCCATCAATAATTCCAAAAATGAATAAATCTCTAAATCACGGGTTTGTCCTGAAAGTTCCGTTAACTTCACGCGCCAAACTTCCGCATTGGTATCTGTTGGCACAAAGTAAGTGATTTCCCCACGAATTCCATTTATCTCCGTGGTGATTTTGGTATATCCCTGACCGTGACGACATTCATAGAAATCATATTTTAAATCAATCGTCGGAGCCCAACTCAGTGACCAATATTTCCCCGTAGCGCTATCTTTAACCATTACATAACGTCCAGGACGATCCCAAGGTAGACAGTTATAGCGCATTCGGCTAATGCGGTTATCCCGTGGCGATTCCAAAAAGCTAAAGCCACCACCTGTATGGGAAATTAGCCCTGCATATTGGCTATTCCACATATAGTTAAACCAAGGGCGCGGGGTGCGCGGATCTGTAATCACAAATTCCCGATAATCTTCGGTGTAATAGCCGTATTGGTTTGCGATCGCCACGATGAAAAATATTCCTATAGATGATAGTTATTACTCATTGAACCACAGACTGTATATACATCTATAAGCGATCGCAACTTAAATTTTAGTTGGAGTCATTTCAGGAGCATCATCATTATGCAGTTCCAAACCTCTATAAATTTGGTTGATTGCAAAGATAAGATTGATACTTTTTAGCTCGATCGTATCTCCCTCTTTGTAGTTAATAATTATCCATTCCCCGTTATCTTTTTTATGATAGAGGTCTATTTCAATGCTAGTGGAACTAACTAATAGATAGTCTTGTAATATTGGATTTTCCCTATATAGTCTAAATTTCCCGCCGCGATCATAAGCTTCTGTGCTGGGTGATAAGACTTCAACAATTAGAGATGGATAGGTGATGTATTGAGTAGTGGTTTTGTCGCGATCGTCACAGGTGACGGTGGCATCAGGGTAAGTGTAGTTCTGAGATATTGCACTTTTAACCCGCAGGTCTGAGTTGCCTACATCGCAACTACTACCATCTAGGTGATTAGAAAACAAAGTAGTAAATCTTACTGCAATTAAGCTGTGATTTCGGCTACCGCCACTCATGGCATAGACTTGCCCTTCAATATATTCGTGTTTATGTAGTTGCTTTTCTTCCCAAGCAAAGTATTCTTGGGGAGTGAGTTGAGGAAAGTTTTCTCTAGCCGCAATCATATTTTTTTAGGGATAAGAAATTTTTTATATTTTAATCGATTTAATCGATCAAATTCACATCATCAAACGAAATGTAGAGGTTGAGCATTTGCGTCACTATCTCTCAACTTCCAATATCCCAGCCGTAGAAATTCACCGTATTCTATCTAAAGTGGTGCAAAGCACCACCCATCCTTTTTTTGCTTCGCTATTTCAGTCCCGTACTACCAAAACCGCCAGTACCGCGATCGCTAGATCCTAAGACACCTTCAACATAATCCGCTTGAACTACCGTTTTTAATACTAACTGCGCGATCTTTTGCCCTTTAGTAAAGGTGTAAGGTTCCTTACCAAGATTAACTACTATCACTTGAATCTCGCCGCGATAGCCAGCATCAACTGTACCAGGAGAATTGAGAACCGTAATGCCATGTTTCAAAGCCAAACCACTCTTAGGACGCACTTGGATCTCATAGCCAAGGGGAATATCCACAGCCAATCCCGTCGGAATGGCCGCACGATCTAGGGGTTGGAGCGTAACTTCGGCAACTGCATAAACATCAGCCCCCGCATCGCCAAGATGAGCGTAACTAGGTATCTGAGCCTCTGGATGCAGCTTTTGAAAATTGATTTTTATATTTTGCATTTATATTTTGCATTTATTAGAAATTAATTAGAAAGTGAGATTAGGCGTGGGATTAGTTTTGGATGGTTCGGGGGCTGGCTGATTGGGATTTGGCACTGGTGATGGTTCGGGCGATTTTGGTGATGGAGTAGGACTGCTACTCGGAGATGGTTCAGGCGATCGCGTTGGTTCTATGGGGGGGGCGGTGGGGGAAGTACTGGGTGTAGCGGTGGGTTTATCCGTGGGCGTAACTGATGGACTAGGAGTTGAAATTCGCGTCGGAATTGGTTGTGGTTTTACAGGAGCTTCTAACTTAACGTCAAGTCTATAGGTAGTTTCATTCGTGCCCGTGGTTTTAATTTTGACATAGTAAACTCCATCCTTTTTTAGTCGCCCTTGCCAATATCCAGAGGCATTATCGATCGCTTTACGGTCGAGAGCAACTTGATCGTCACTCTGGATCGTCATCTGTAGATCGGCTCCCGATAAAGAAACCGTAAGTAACTCATCTTTCCCGCCATTAAAACGGACATTAACGACTTGCCCCGATGCGATCTTCTCGCTACTGAATCCCTGTTCGAGGCTATCATTAATCGACTTAAGATCGAGACTAGTATTGATGTTTGTTACATTTACTGCGCTGGGTGTGGCATTAGGAGAAGCGATCGCCGACTCGGTGGGATTGGTCGTCGTAACACGGTTGCGACCAAAGAAAAATGAGGTAACAGCCCAAGAACCAAGCCCCGCAACGAGAATGATTAAAATGCCGAAAAACCAGTTAACTCCACCACCATTGCCTGAATTCGACATATTTTCATTACTGTTTCCATAGCTATTGTCAGGATTACGGTTATTTCCACCAGCTAATACCGTTCTTTGGGGCAAGGTCGCCGCCACCTTGGATGTAACTGGTCGCCCCACCGCATAGGTCTTTGCCCCCGAAAAAGATGCTTGTGCAACCTGTAGAGCCTGTATCACTTCGTCAGCAGAGCGATAGCGATTCGTGGGTTTATAGCTCAACATTTGGTTGATTACCCTTGCAAAGGCAGGATTGACATTAGCAAATTGTTGCCAATTCCAAGCCAGATTGATGCTGTCAAACAATTCCGATGGCTCACGTCCCGTCATCAGAACGATGGAAGTTACGGCAAGCGCATAAAGATCGCTATTGGCATAGGCATTCCCCGATTGTAATTGTTCGGGCGGTGCGTAGCCAGCCTTACCTGCCACCGTTGAGGCAGGAATGCCCATCTGTGAGTTAAGTTTGGCATTGGTTTCTTGAACTACGCCAAAATCAATCAGCACGGGCAAATTATCCTGCGATCGCAACATTAGGTTTTCGGGAGAGATATCACGGTGGATAATATTGTGGCTATGTAAATAGCTCAATACAGGCAAAAGCTGCTGCATCAGGGAGAATATCTCATTCTCTGAAAATGTCTGTCCCGTCTTGAGCCGTTCGAGCAATAAATTGCGGTAATTTTTACCCTCTACATAGTCCTGTACCAAGAGTAACCTTCCCTCAGACTCAAAGGTAGCGCGAAACTCTGGCACTTGGGGATGACGAATTTGATAAAGCACCGAGGCTTCGCGCCGAAAGAGTTCCTTTGCTTTTTCCGTTACCTCTTGCGAATCTTGAGGCGGAATAAATTCTTTGAGTACACAGGTTTCATTAAAGCGCTCTAGGTCTTGTGCCAAATAGGTTCGCCCCATGCCACCCTGCCCAATCGTCGATCGAATAGCATAGCGACCTTTAAGAACAAAACCTTGAGGAAATGAGGGTTGCATTTTGGATAATAGGTAATTGGTGATAGGTGGTAAACGATTTACAAAATTAATACCTTACTGCCATCGCACTCCCACGAATCAGGTATTTAGAACCTTCAATATCAATGGATGTTCCAACCTTAACCTTTTCGTTGCCAAATACTACGCCATCATTAGTAACTCTGGCAGTTGCCTCAAGGGTGAGGGCGAGATCTGACTGAGATGTGGATACTGCACGGGGATCGTCAAAAAATACCGCCGTTCCATCGGCTTTAGCAGCGACCACTTTGGGCGTAGAAATGTCAACTTTTTTGATCGTAACTTCGCCCCGAGGTTGGTTGCGGATAATGATGTTAACTTTATCGCCAACTTTGATCAGATTGCGCGGATCGGTTGCACTTAAGCCCCTTACGTTCATATCTACCTGAACGGTTTTATTTTCGGCAGATAACATTTGGGCGATCGAGTTGCCGCTATTACCAGGAACGAGGAGTAAGCCGATCAGGACAATCAGGATCGTCGCGATCGCCCCGATGTCAAGAATGCTTAGTTTGCCAAATAAACGACCCTGCCGATCTAAAATTGCCATGCGTATTTGCTGATATAACAGTTGAAATATTGTTAAAGGTGTGATGAAGCGACAAAAGCTCTCAGCATTACAGTATAGCAACCGTTAAGACGATTAAAATATAAAACCCAGAGAGCTAGAGCCTTCTTACCTTTTCCCGATTATTTTCCCGATTAGTTAGCCGATCATTTTTGCGGTATTGCATTCAATAGCTCTTCCGAAATGATTTCGGTCATGATGCTCGACATTTTGGGCAACAAAATTTCGTTGGTGCGGCGCATGGACTCACTAAAGATCTGTGGCATCAGCCCGATCGTTTTTTTGCCTGTTTCCGATTTATAAAAACCGATAATGTCGCGCAATTCCGACTCGGTAAAATATTTATCGTAGACGGGATAGGAAATCTGCTCAATTAATTGATCGACGTTAATTTTTTTGATTACCCGATCGCGATATTTGATCGCTATCCTTGATACAGTGTCGTTGAATTGTTTCTGGACTTCGGGACTATCGCTATTGAGAGAGGGGATCTTTTTAATGACTGTGGATATGAGTTTTGGCAACTCGGCTCTCGCCATATTATCCATGACCTGCTGAGCAGTTTTGCTAGATTCGGTAATTTCGAGCAACTCTTTAATTAGGGCGCGTTTTTCCGATGAAATTAGCTCTGGTGATTTATCTGGAGCTTTATCGCTGTTTTCCTGAGCAACTTGGGCGATCGCTGTCAGTCCATAGGCTGAAGTAAATGCGCCGAGGCTAAGCAGTAACGCGAGGGCAATAGTCGGGCAAATGCGATTTAGCATAACGATAATTGGTTAAGTTACTTAAGTTGGCTGAGATTATAGGTTAGTTTGTCCGCGATCGCCGCAACCCAATTTTCATCTTGCTTGGTATAACTACGGGGAATATTTGCGCCTAAAACCATGACTCCTTTTTCTCCGAGAGGTTGCACGATCGCTCCCTGCGTATTTTCAGGTAGATAGTCAAACTCCACCCGTCCTGGATAAAGTTCTAATTTGACTAGATAAACGGGCTTTTGGGTTTTCATTACTCGCTCAGCGATCGCGCCAATATTTACGCGATCGCTCTTGCCCAAAATTCCCCTACGCAAGATGGTCTGGCGATCGTAATAAACTACCACGGTCTTAGTCACGGTATTAGTCAGTAAAATATGCGATGACCAAGCCAGTTCGGTTTTGACCGCATCGGTCAGCGAGTCCGCCATCTCAAAGCCTTCTTCTCCAACTAAAGTCACAGCATCGGGGGGCTTTGGTTGCACCTGTTGCCATAGCAGTCCGACCAAAATTAAAACTGCACTCAATAAAACCCCCAATGCATCAGCCCTCGACTGGCTAGAGGTGAGATTTAAAGTCACCATGCGGTTGGCTAACAAACCAATTCCGCCCAATGTCCCCACCACAAGGGGCAAGTATCGAATCATTTTTACTCCTACGCTAACTACCTTAGAAATCTTACTCCCTTCCCAGTGAAGAATTAGACAGCGCAGCTTACACAACAGTTTTTAACTATGCCGAACTACTTATTTTTAAATTGTGTCTGAACAGTTGAACTGTCATAGAATTAATGCTCTTGACGATAAGTAGCTGGGCATAATTAAGACCCAAAATCAAAAGCTGTAGCGCACGCACAGCATGCGCTACAGCTTTTTGGATTTTAATTATGCCCATTAGATAGCCTGTTCTTTTAGCATTGTCCAGCAAAATTTATGTTGCCTAGCGAACTCTTGATGCATCGGCTGAATGGCGAAACTGTCATTCCTAAGCGATTAAAATTAGATGATAAGACTCAGGCGATCGCTACAGAATTAATCGCTATTTTTGAAACATGTAAGGGGCAATCACAAGGTGAACTCGATCGCCAATTGCAAGAAATGGAAGGAGATACGCCCGATTATCGGGTAAAGCGGGGATTAGCGCATATTCTCAAATCAAGCTTTAGCACCTTTGAAATCCTTAGTCCCTTGGAACCGCAGGAATTGCGCCGCCGCGTATTTGAACTTGCAACGCAAGTCATTCCTAGTCAACAAGCCACAGCAGAAACTTTAGCAAAACTTGCCGATCAACTCACTCAAGAACTCAATCGGGAAGTATTTCCTTCACAAATCGCTCAAGGGCTTTATGCTGACCTGATCGAGAACCGCATTCTGACACAATTTGACAAGCCAACTGCTGAAGATTTAATCCATCGTTATAATCTCTCGCAAGTGCAAGGAATTTTCTATCGAGCCAGTCATATGACTCTCAAGGTGCATCGCAACGATCCAGGAGAGTATAAGCTTCTGTTTCGCTATCTCAAGCTATTTCAGTTAATGTCCTATATCGAGGGGGATGTGGATTATGGCTTTACGATTACCGTCGATGGGGCGACGAGTTTATTTGGTACGAGTACTCGCTATGGTTTGGCGATCGCCAAACTTCTTCCTGCCTTGTTACATGTTACGAAATGGAGCCTGCAAGCCACATTAGTTGAAAAAGATCCCTATTCTAAAAAGAAGCGGACGGGACTATTCACCCTTGATTCGGAATGCGGTTTAGTCAGCCATTACCCTGCGGGCAAAATGTATGACAGTGCGATCGAGTCGTCCTTTGCGGAGCGTTGGACCGATTTAAAAACGGAATGGAAATTGGAAAGAGAGGTCGATCTCATTCCCATTCCTGGGAGCGTGATGATTCCTGATTTTCGGTTAGTCCATCCCGATGGACGCAGTTATTTATTGGAGATCGTCGGCTATTGGCGACCAGAATATTTACGCAAAAAGTTTTCACAGGTAAGTCAGGCAAATTGCGAGAACTTGATTTTGGCGATTTCCGAACGGCTTAATCTCGAAAAGGCTGGAGTCAAGGTGAGCGAGAATACTGGGATGACATTGTGGTTTAAGGATAAGCTTTTGCCCAAAGCAGTTTTGCAAGCGATCGAGCCATAATACCAAGTTACAGCGCTTCGCGCTCAAACCCAAACCAAGGAAATTTTTGAAAGCGTTGCTTTGCAACGCTTTCAAAAATTTCCTTGTGGTTCGTTTGATCGATAATTGCTGTAAGAAATGGCTACGCCATTTCTTAACTTGGTATTTAGATGCTTAGCCATTTTTTCGCTTAGGTCAAAGAAAGTGAGAATTATCTAGTCAGCAATTGTGCGAATTGACCCCTTTAAGCGATCGAGATAGCATGATGCAATATTTTCCTTTGCAGGAATAAAACTCTGCTATCTAATCATCTTGTCAAACTTTTACAAAACAAGCTGCTAATGGTTACTTTGGCGGTAACTATTGGTGTACAAACGATCGCGATCGCGGCGATCGCCAAAAACTGGTTAGATAACAGACTAAATATCAAGTTAGCCACCCGCACCCCCAATTTAAGTACCCTAGATATTCCTACTCTCGACCATCCCCTAGAAATTATTTCCAATCGTTGGCTCGTACTTGCCATGGCGATCGCTATTGCGAGCATCTTGGGGCGATCGCTAGTAATAACTTTAAATCGACTCAAACAGTCCAACAAGGAATTAGAGTCACTCATTCAAGAAAAGACCAATGAGCTAGATGCGTCCAAATCTTCCTTGCAGAGGACCAATTTTATTTTGTCCCGTCGGGAACAACAGCTCCGCAAACAGCAGAACGTGTTATTTGATTTGACCAAGGATCGCGCCATCAATCAAGGAGACTTTATTGTTGCCGTCCAAAATATTACCCGCACGGGATGCTATGCCTTAAATGTCGAGCGTGTCAGTATTTGGCTATTTGATAAAAACAAAACAGTTTTGCATTGCCTCGATCTCTATCAAAAAAGCACCCACATCCATAGCGAAGCTGATGTTTTAACCGCCGCTGCATACCCTAGTCTATTTAAAGCAATATTAGAAAATCGCAGCGTGGCGATCGAAGATGTGCAGGAAGACCCAGTGCTTCAGGAACTGGTCGTCTCCTACTGTATACCCTTGAATGTTGTTTCAGTTCTATTATCCCGATTTGAACTGAGCGGCGAAGTCATGGGCATAATTCTATTTGAACATACGGAAATCGAGCATTTATGGATCGAAGAAGAAATTAGTTTTGCTCATTCCCTATCGGATTTACTCGCGCTCAGTTTAGAAGCGCAAGAGCGACGACGAGCAGAAGAGAGCTTAAGATTTGAACAAAAAAAATCTGAACGGCTACTGCTCAACGTCTTGCCCCAAGAAATTGCCGAGCGACTAAAATCAATCCAATCGATGACTAAAGTCCATTTGAAAACCAGCGGCACCATTGTCGCCGATTCCTTTGAAGAAGTTACGGTTTTATTTGCAGATATTGTCAATTTTACGGAATATGCGGCTTCTATCTCTGCTAGCGAATTAGTCAATGTCCTCAATGATATTTTTTCGGAATTTGACCATCTAGTCGAGCAGTACGAGCTCGAAAAGATTAAAACCATCGGTGACTCCTACATGGTAGTAGGCGGATTACCAGTGCCAAGTAAAGATCATGCTGAGTTGATCGCGGAAATGGCATTACAGATGCAAACCGTAATCCAGAAATTCAAGCGTTCGGATGGAAGCGTTTTTTCTTTGCGCATTGGGATTCATACGGGTCAGGCGATCGCAGGGGTAATTGGGACAAAAAAGTTTATCTACGATCTATGGGGAGACACGGTGAATGTCGCGAGTCGCATGGAATCTTACGGACTAGCGGGCTGCATTCAGGTAACTGAAGCCACCTACCAACTTTTAAAAACCAAGTATGTTCTTGAGGAGAGAGGGGCAATTAATATCAAAGGTAAAGGAGAAATGATCACCTATCTTCTTAAAGGAAAGATCATAATTTAGAGGATAAGTAGTTCGGCATAATTAAAATCCAGCTCTAAAACCTGCGGCGCAGCGTACACCACCCCCTAAAGATGAGTAGCGGCGCTTCGCTCCGCCACTCATCTTTAGGGGGTTTATGTCCTAGCTACTCCCTTCCCACTAAAGAAATAGACATATAATACCAATTCCCAAAAGTGTGGCTACACTTTCGGGAATTGAAAACCAAACCCAGTAAGGGTTTTAAAATCACAAAATGGCGTAGCCATTTTGTGATTTGGTATAAAGCCAAGAAATAGCGGTACGGGGCTTTGCCCCGCAACGCTATTTCTTGACTGGGAAGGGAGTATCTCTTACGTTGATATATTCATTAGATATATAGGGTTAAGACTGCTATTGTAATGGAATCTCAAAATACCGTAAATTGACTTCAGACAACTGAAAACAACTCTTAAAAAGCCTGCGCTGGATTGCTTATTTCCATAGTCAGCCAAATTTGTTATATATCATGCTTAAAATCCCCGATACACCACAGTTGTTTGCCAAATTATTTAAAAATATCCCTTTAAAGGTTATTTTAGTTGTACCTTTTGTCGTACAGATTTGTATAACGGTTGGTGTAGTCGGAACCTTCTCATTTCGGAACGAACAACAAGCGGTGGGTGAATTGGCTACCCGTCTCAGTGGCGAAGTTAGCGATCGCATAAGTACCAAACTCGATAATTATTTACGCATCCCGCCCCAAATCAACCAAGCTAATGCTAATGCAGTGAAATTGGGAATGTTAAACCTAGAGAATTTTCAACAAACTGGGCACTTCTTTTGGAAACAGATGGATTTATATAACGTGGGATATATAAACTATGCTGCGGACAGTCAAGAATTTATTGGGGCTGAGCGAAAAAACGATGGCAAGATATTAATTACTGAGACAACCTTAGCAAGGGGCATTACCAAGACAGCTATTTTCAACACCGATAGTGAAGGGAATCGCCAAGAGCCGCCCGAAGTTATGGAATTACCTAAGGATGTGCGGCAAGAATCTTGGTATGCCGATGCGGTCAAGGCAGGCAAACCCACATGGACGAAGATCTATCAATGGGATAGTCGCCCTGAAGTTTTATCTATTTCCCATAGCTATCCCCTCTACGATCGCGATCGCAAGTTAATTGGCGTACTGGGAGTTGATTATATCCTCACCCAAATAAATATCTTTTTACAAGACTTAAAGACCGATAATTCCGAACGTATTTTGATCATTGAGCGTTCAGGATTAGTCGTCGGAACCTCAAGCAACGAACGAATTTTCTCCATTATTAATGGCAAACCTCAGCGCTTGAATATTCTCAATAGTAACGATGTCCTATCTCGATCTGCGGTCCGCTATCTCATCAAAGAATTTGATAATTTTAATTTTATTCAAGAAGAATTAAAACTAGAACCAAACTTAGAAGGAGAGAAGCAATTTATTCGGGTGCAGCCTTGGCGCGATCGCGATGGTCTAGACCTGTTGATTGTCGTGGTGCTCCCCGAATCGAGCTTTATGGAGCAGATTAATAGTCGTCGGCAATTCACCATCTTATTTTGCCTCGCCACCTTGGGGGTAGCGATTTTAATTGGGATGATGACGGCTCGTTCGATTACAGCTCCATTACTCAATCTCAGCGGTGCATCCCAAGCGATCGCCGATGGCGATCTCGATTCTAGGGTATTGGTAAAGGGCACAAGCGAAGTCAAGATTCTATCTGAGTCCTTCAATCGCATGGCAGAAATGCTTACGGAATCCTTTAAACGACTTGAAAAAGCCAATATTGAATTAGAGTCGCGAGTACAAGAAAGAACTAGCGAACTGGCTAACTCGCAGATATCTCTGCAACGGAGTAACTTCCTATTACAGCGTCGTGAACAGCAACTTCGCAAACAACAAAAAATCCTGATCGATCTCACCAAAAATAAAGCGCTTAACTTGGGGGACTTTATCATTGCCGTCCAGAATATTACCGCTACAGCCAGTCATACCTTGGATATCGAGCGTGTCAGCGTCTGGCTATTTGACAATGCTAAGACCAAATTGCATTGCCTCGATCTCTATATCAAAAGTGTCAATATCCATAGCGAAGCAGAGTTTTTAGATGCGGATAAATTCCCCATCTTTTTTGCGGCAATCCACGAACATCGGAGTTTGGCCGTAGAAGATGTACAGGATGAAGCAGTTTTAGTCGAGCTATACCAAGACTATCTCCACCCCTCTAGGATTGTCTCTCTACTAGTATCCTCCTTTGATATTGCGGGGGAATTAACGGGCATCTTGATGTTTGAACAAACGGAAGTAGAACGGCTATGGATGCTAGAGGAAATTAGTTTTGCAAGTTCTTTATCAGAGTTGTTATCTTTAGGTATGGAGGCGCAAGAACGTCGCCGCGCCGAGGAAAATTTGCGGATTGAGCAAATACGCTCGGAAAGATTACTACTCAATGTTTTACCCAAAGCGATCGCCGAACGACTCAAATCCTCAGCTCTCTATAATTCCAACAATATCACCCTTAATAGTTCTGCGAATAGTTCTGCGGAAATTTTATCAAGTTCCATTTCTAAGTTAAAAACACGCGGGACGATTGTGGCGGATAGTTTTGATGAAGTAACAGTTCTATTTGGCGATATCGTGGGATTTACCGAATTTGCGGCTTCGGTATCTGCGGATGAACTGGTATATATGCTCAATGAAATCTTTTCTGAATTTGATCGTCTTGTGGATCGCTACAACCTAGAAAAGATCAAAACCATTGGCGATTCCTATATGGCTGTGGGTGGGCTACCCATTCCCCGTGACGATCACGCTGAAGCGATCGCTTCCATGGCACTAGAAATGCAGAAATCTATTAGTCAATTTGTCCGCCCCGATGGCAAGCAATTCAAGCTAAGAATTGGGATTCATACGGGTAAAGCGGTGGCAGGGGTTATCGGCAAGAAAAAATTTATTTACGACCTGTGGGGAGACACGGTAAATATCGCTAGTCGGATGGAGTCCCACGGGCTTCCAGGCTGCATCCAAGTGACAGATACGACCTATCAAATTTTGAAAGACAAGTACCAATTCGAGCCCAAGAGAACCATTGAGATCAAGGGTAAAGGGGAAATGGTGACATATTTGCTAACGAACGAACTTTAGAAACCATTTAAGAATTACTTTCTGCGGTCAAAAACTCTAAGAGATCCCCCTCAATCCCCCTAAAAAAGGGGGAAGAATTTAATTCTCCCCCCTTAAAAAGGGGAGCTGGGGGGATCTATCCAATTCTTAAATGGTTTCTAAATTATCTATGACTTCGACTCCGCTCAGTCAAAGTTAGCTGAGCGGAGGCGAAGCTAGATAAATGGGTGGGACATTTTTTATCCGCAAAAGTCTAAGCAAAG
>NZ_ALWB01000095.1 GCF_000332215.1 Pseudanabaena biceps PCC 7429 | reverse complement strand
GTTGCTTCGCAACGCTTTTAAAAATTTCCTTGTGGTTCGTTTGATCGATAATTGCTGTAATTTAAGTGCAAGACGCTGTATTCATGGAGTTGTGTGGAGTACGGCAACTCTGGGAATGGATTTTATGTCTTAATTTACATGGTTGGATAGCAGTCCTAGATTATTTATAAAAAAATAATATTTCTGTAGGAAAAACGGGCTTTGGCTTCGCTCAGCCAACTTATAAGTAGCTAGGCATAAGTAAACTTAAAACCTAGAAGAGCATAGCGCCCACTGTGCGGGCGCTATGCTCTCTGGTTTTGGTTTTAGGATTGCTATAGCTATAAATTTAGAGCCGTCAAGATACGAAAACCTTGTGAGATCTTGTAAATATGAAAAAAGCGCTACTTCTAATTTTGATTTCGTTACTTGCTAGCTGTGGCAACAATGATCCGTCGTCTAGTTCTGCGCCAAATTCTACACCGAATTCTTCGTCGAATTCTGCGTCTAGCTCTGCGCCTAGTCCTATGTCTAGCTCTACGTCAAGTCCTGCTTCGTCGATAGTTGCTACTCCAACGGCTTCGCCTGCCAATCAACTGAATGTTGATGGTCAATCGGCTAAGGTGACGGAAATTCTTGATGGGGATGAGGTTTTTATTCGCGATCGCAAGGCGGCGGTTAATGATGTGGCGAAGTCGCAGGAGCAGGTCAGGACGGGTGAGTCTAGGGCTGAGATAGAGTTTAATAATAATGCGATCGCGCGTCTTAGTAAGAATTCGCTTTTGACGGTGGGTAAGTGTGGCGCTCAATTACAGAAGGGTAGTGTGTTAATCAATGGTGCTGTCTCGGCATGTACTTCTTCGATCAGTGCGGCGGTGCGTGGTACGACTTATCTATTGGAAGTTGATGAGCAGGGTAATGATCAGATTCAAGTTTTGGAGGGTGAGGTGGCGGTTACGCGCAATGAGCCGAATCCGCAGGTGCAGTTGGTTAGGAGTGGTGAAAGGCTCCGTAATTTTAGGAAAGATCGCAGATTGGAATTGCAAAAGATCTCGCAGTCGGAGTATGAGCGCTTGTTGAGTAGTCCTGCTGTAAAGGGGTTTAGAAGGGATCTGCCAAGTTTGGGTAAGGTTCAAGCTAAGTTTCAAGCGCTTTTCCCAAGTGCTAAGTTGATTCTGGATAAAAAAAATAATGTGAAAGAGGATGTCAAGAAGGAGATTAAAAATTTGGAGCAGCGTGGTAAGGATGAGGTCGATAAGGAAATCAAGAAATTAGAACCGCGAGATCTAGATAGAAAAGAGTTGGATAAATTGCCAATCCGTGAGCCGATTAAGGATGTTTTACCAAAACTGCCTTCCCGTCCATAGTCGTTTTTTGATCGCTGATGCTTGGCTCTGCATCGATCTGAGTCGTTTTGTATCATGGCTTTGCGATGGGTTGGCGTTTGGGGCTGAAATGACGTTTTTGCGTTTTAGCTATCGATACTATGCTGGAAATGGGTTTCAAGGCTTTTATGCGTTTGTATTTTTTTACCTGTTTTTTGCGGAGGGTTCGCAAATGATGTCTAGACTCAAGGCGGTGTAAGGTTGCTAATATGGGTATCCCCAACTCGCTAGGGGACGCGATCGATTGCGTTTTTCCGTCTGTTTTCCGTCTATAGTTCCCCTACTCGCTAGGGGACTCTTTTACATTGAGAATATTACTCACTAGTAATGCTCCCAGTCTTGAGTATTTTTCAGAACAATATCGGTAATCTTTTCTTTAAGAGATAGCCTTTTTAATACCCGTTCCCTAGTCATGATGCTTACAGCGATCGCTTTTTACGCACCCTATCGTTTGACATATCCAGCATAAGTATTTCAGCATAATTAAAACCCAAAACTAGAGAGCGTAACGCCCACTATGCGATCGGTACAATCTTCTAAGTTTTAAGTTTACTTATGCTTAACTACTGAGTATTATTTGACATAAAGCATAGGGTGATCGCCTTTTGGCAAATTTGAAATTCTTGCAGGAAAAATATGCTAAAAAAATGCATCAGTTTAATTTTGGCTACCTTACTCTTCTCATTTCAAATATTTGTGAGTGAAGCTTCGGCTCTCGAACTGGATGAAGCAACCCGCAGAGTTCCTTTGAATGATAGAGGAGACACAATTGTTATAAGTTTGAAGCAAGTTAAAGAAGGTAAGCGTCTCTTTAATTTTGCTTGCGCTCAATGTCATGTTGGAGGTATAACCAAAACTAACCAAAACGTCGGACTTTCACCACAAGATTTATCAGGTGCCTTACCTAATCGCAATAATATTGAAGGTTTAGTAGACTATCTTAAAAATCCTACTACCTATGATGGAGAGATAGAAATCTCTGAGCTTCACCCAAGCCTCAAGAGTGCCGATATTTTTCCGGAAATGAGAAATCTCACTGATGAAGATCTGCAAAGCATTGCAGGTCATATTCTACTTCAGCCTAAAATTTTTGGTGTCAAATGGGGTGGTGGCAAAATATATTATTAATTGACTGAGTATTTAAAGCGATCGGGCTATAGCAAGGTAAAGCGCTCGATGAGTGGCGGCGCTTCGCGCCGCCACTCATCTTGGGGGATTTGATTCACTTTAGCTATCTCTTATACCAATATTACAGCGCTTTGCGCTCAAACCCAGACCAAGGAAATTTTTGAAAGCGTTGCTTTGCAACGCTTTCAAAAATTTCCTTGTGGTTCGTTTGATCGAAAATTGCTGTAAAAAAGTTGTTTAGTTAGACTCGCCAATTAGGGTAAAGGCTGCCCAAGCGATTGGATCTGGATATTTCGCTTTAGTTGCCAGCATTGCTTGACGCAGCGCTTGAGCCTTATTCGGGTTTGCGAGAAATTTTTGATAAAAAGTGGTCATTAACAAAGTCGTCGGATCGTCGGGAACTGCCCATAGCGACACCACTACACTCGGAACGCCTGCGGTAATTAGCGATCGCGATAAACCGATCACCCCATCTCCTGTTAATAATCCCTGACCAGTTTTACAGGCACTGAGTACCACCAATTCCGCATTTAATCGCATCTGAATAATTTCACTAGCTGTCAGAAATCCGTTATCTTGAGCGCTAGGGGCAAGGGCGATCGCTCCAGGAATATCCCCTTTGCGATATTCATCTAATAGCCCGTGGGTAGCTAGATGGATAAATCGCGCCGTTTTCATTTTGGCAACCACTTCTACCTTGGTGGCTTCGTTACCCTTTAAAAATTTAGTATGGAGTAAAGTGGCGATCGCCTCGGCTTCTTTTTCGGCTCCTAACAAAGTAGGTAATGGGATCGGTGGATTGCCCAGACTTGGCATAGTGGGATTGCCCACGATCAGGATTTCTTGAAAGTTAACCCTTTGAGCCATTTGGCGGATCTGATGGGTGAGGTCGAGAACTTGAATGGCGGGGGCAATTTGGACAGTATAACGCTCTAATAAAAACTGATTTTGGGGATTAATTAAGGCTGCAAATGGAACTAGAAATAGCAACGCTTGGGGTAAAAAAATTACTCTCGTGTCGCTATCTGGCGGTAGCAAGTCTTGGATTGGCTGAATCAGAATATTGTGGAGTTGCTTTAGTTGGCGATATTTCTCGAAGACATCCTTAGGATTTTGGGCAATTTCGCTAGGATCGTTGAGTATGCTGCGAATATCGACAATAAGTTCCAAAAAGTTGCTATCTAGATCGATTTGCCGAAAAGCAATTTCGCCAGAGGGTTGTACGACCCAAATATACAACTTGGTATATTCTCCTTTGAGCTTGCCCTGACCGATGAAACTAGGATCGGTAATCAACGAATATTCCACCAGAACGGCGTTCTGCTGTTGGGCAATGCGACGAATATCGTTAATACTGATTGAAGGTAGGGAGAGAACGGGCGAATTAAAGCGTTCTTTTTCTCGATCAGATTTCAGCGCGGAGTCAGAGTTCAGCCGATGGGAGAGAAGCTCGGCAAAAGCACGGGCGCGTCCGCGTTCGGCAATTACTAGGGCGGATTCAGGTTTGCCCTGCGCGATCATAATCTGCTGGAGTAGATTGAAGGCATGTAGTTGGGTGTCAAAAATAGAAACCTTATCGCTATCGCTCAAATCGGAGCGCAAAGATTCGAGTAAGCTGAGAGCCGTGAGAAACTTCTGTTCGGCTTCGGGGTATTTTTGCGATCGCCAAAGTGTATAGCCCAAATTACTTAAAGTAAGTGCCTCAAGGCGGCGATCGCCGATCTGCTTGGCGAGATGCCAGCTTTGTTCCTGCAAGGCTAGGGCGCGATCGTAGTCTTTCAAAAAAACATAGGCTAATCCCAAACCACCCACAGCGGTTCCTTCCATGCGGGGATTTTTAATTTCTTTGGCAATGGTTAACGCTTGCTCGTAATTGGCGATCGCTTCTTTATATTGGAGTTGAACGTGATGGATTGAGCCAATATTATTGTGGGCATTTCCTTCTACTTCTTTAAAAGCGTTTTGCCTAGCTACATTGAGACTTTGCTGATAATAGGCGATCGCTTTTTTATACTCTTCCCCAGCACCAGCTAATAATCCCAAACTATTAAGCAAGAAAGCTTCGCCTAGTTTATTACCCACCTCTTTAGCAATCTTCAGGCTTTGGCGGTACAAAGCTTCGGCCTTGTCATAGTTACCGAGATCGTAATAGATATTTCCGAGGCTCGCGAGAACTTGTCCTTCGCCTTGCCGATCATTGAGTTCTTTTCTAATTATTAGTCCTTGAGTTTGTGCATCCAGAGCTTTAGCATAGTCCCCCATAAGACGATAGTTATTACCAAGATTACCTAAAGCATCCGCTTCAGTCTGACGATCGCCAATTTTTTTAGCGAAAGCGAGCCATTGCAGAGAGTAATCGATCGCCTGTTGGTATTGACCGAGCATTTTTGATGCTTTGGCGAAGGCTTCTAAAACATTTTTTTCGCCTTGACGATTGCTTTGCTGTCGATAAATATCAAGCGCCTTGCGCCAACTAGCGAAGGCGCTTTCAAACTGCTGAGCTCGAAAGTATTGTATCCCTGACTGTAGGAGTTGATCGGCTTCAGATGCTTCTTCTTGACTGGGATTAGGAATGGAAGGATTGCTAATTCCCGAAGCTTCAGATAAGCTTGGCATTAGGATTAACGCACTAGCGATCGTCATTAGGATGGCTTTACATTTCGCTTTACATTTCATCGATCAACCTACTCTTGGCAAGGCGGCAAGTTATTAGGATTAGAATTCTGCGCGGAACGAGTTGCGTCGTTAGAGGGTAAGGAGGCTGTAAGCGTTAAAATCGGTTTCTTGTTCTTGACGGGTTCGCATTTTTTTACATCGCCAGTATTTGCCTGTAGTTCAGCCGTGCGAGCTGCCGCGATCGCATTACTATTCAAAGTAGAAGCTGTGGCATTATCGCCAATTAAATTAACGTTAGAGCCAAAGTCTCGATCGGATAACAGGGTTAGTACTTGGGGAGGGATGCTACTAATGCCGATCCCAATTTGTCCATCGACACCACTGGTGGTAGGTGTTTTCCCAACCACAAAACTCGTATCTGAGAGCAGGTGAATATTGATTAAATTATTACCACCATTGCCAGAGATAATGGGAGCTTGGTTGCCAAATTGCAATGAAACATTACCCTGAGAAGCCGTGCCAGCATTAGCAGCAAAGGTGTAGATGCTGTACTTGGCATCCTGAGCAATGAATCCTGCCGAACCATTAATCGGCGTGCCAGTTACGCGAAATCTTCCTGCGGTAATATTAACAATGCTATCGGTTGCACCATTTACCTGTCCCACACGCAGAAATCCATTATCCACTAGCACCGAACCATTGGGAGCATTCAAATTGAGAGTTATCCCTCCACTGGTAGGATTATTGCGGATCATGAAATTACCCGAAATATTGATGCTGCCATTCTGGGCTGTTAAGGAAAGCGTCGGACTAGTCTTGACTCCAAATAGAAATGAAGAGCTGAATGCATTGGTATCGATCGCACTAGTATCAACATTAATATTATTACCAGCGATAAAACTGAGCGCAGTGAGCGGACTACCTAAGCTAAATCCCCCTACGGGAACGTTAATAAATATATTATTGTTGGCTTGAAAGGTAATCGAATTTGCGGCGGCATTGAAAAGAGAAGCAGTACTGTCAAGAATAATGTTGTTGGCTGCTTGCAAGATGACATCGCCAGAAATTCCCCTTAAGTCGGCATCGTTGATATTAATATCCGTGCCAGCAAAATCGGCAAAGGCAATTATTTGACTATTGAGTTGCGTTGCCACTAGAGGATCACTGGGATTACTACTAATCGTAATATTATTCGGGTCTAGCAGCAGTTTTCCTACGGTTCCATGGAAAGCCGTCGTATCAACTTTCCCTTGGAAAATCAGATTCTCTTTGCCCGAAACTTCTACAAATCCGCCATTACCAGTTATTTTACCGCCTCTAGCCCAAATGCTGCCTAAATAGGCTGTAGTGCGATCGCTCCATAGGATGACCTTGCCGCCATTCCCTTGATTGGTTGCGTCGGCGTGAATAGTGGAATCCTGCGTCACAAATGTATATTGAGAATTGGGAACGATGCCTTTTCCCTGTAAATCACCACCAACAAGGACATTACCGCCCCCGAACGCCCCCGAAGCGTCGAGCTTTGCGCTCACCAAGCCTACGCGATCGCCTAAAACGTTAATCTCGCCACCCTTAGCTGTTGTGCTAGATACATCTAGCTTTCCTGAGGCGACTGCCATGCCTGCCCGATTGGGGATTGCGCTTCCTGAGACTAGCAAATTTCCCGAACCATCAATATCTAATTTTGTAATCTGGCGGAGGTACGCCGAACCCGTAAGTAAATTGGGCAGATCCTTGGCAAGCATCGGCGATGTCGATAATTCTGTTTGCGTCGCGATGGGTAATTCTAAACTGAGTAAACTCCCTTCTGGTGTGATTTTGACATATTTGCCATTGGGAACGGCGGCGATCGTAATTTTGCCTGATGGGGAAGCGATCGTCCCTGTATTAATTACTAAACCGCCAACGAGGGTAATACTTTGACCTTCCTTAACGGAGAGGTTTCCTGCATTGACAATTGCCGCTGGCGGATTGTTCTGAGGAAGTCCCGAAACTGAATTCGCCAACCCAAAGGCTTGAGGATTGCCAGTAAGTTGTTTGATCGCATCAATTCCCGTATTCATGCCGAACCAGCCATTGCTCAACTGAATTCCATTGGCAGTTGTCGCCGTAAAAGATGCAGGGACATTTAAACTTGCCCCTGAACCAAAAATAATTCCCGCAGGATTTAGGAGATAGAGGTTGGCATTACCGCCTACCTGAATTAACCCATTAATTACAGAAGGATTTCCCCCCGCAACCCGCGCCAAAATATTCTGGATACTAGGATTGGCAACGAAGTTGGCGATCTCTCCTTGGCTTAAGCCAAATTTCTGGAAACTGTGATAAAGATTTGCGGCTGCTTGCGTGCCACCAGTAATATTCAATTGCTGGGCATTTTTGATGTCAGGGGTGACGATTGTACCTAAATTGCCATTACCCTGAGTGGGGGCAATTGATTGGGCGAATGCACCCCCACCCATCACCAGAGGTTGAGCGAAAAAAAGAGCGATCGCGATCTGTTTAACTTGCATGAAATTACTCTTAACAACAAACATTGGCTTTCTCCTCCGTTATGAAAAAAGTCTTTAAATATTTAAATTACCTAGATCGCTTAAATCGCTTAAATTAAAAACTAAAATCGCTTGTTTTCACCCTATGCTAGACCTATCTTAAGTCGATCTTAGTTTTCAGTGATGCGCTATTTATAGCATTTAATTATCTAAACAATACTGTAGATATAGTGTTTTAATTTTTATTAACTGTTGTATATTTTATCTAAATCTTGGGACTTGCATTTATAGTCTTAAGTTATTAGTTTGAAATTATTGTTAAAGCAAAATTGATGTTACTAGTATGAGACTATTTCAGCCAATTATTCATACTTTGTCGGCATGTTTAGTCTTTGGTGGCATGGGATTTGTTCATGTCATGAGTCGATGCGAAGTAGCAGCAGAGACGATTAATACCAAAACCACTTCGTTTCATGGCATCACAAGAAGTGATAATAATTCTCTAAATAATTTATCACCAATTACCCGATCTCCAGCCCAATCGCCCATTGCTCAAGCGATCGCGATTAAAAAAGTTGCAGTTATTGGCAGTACGATCTTAACAGATGCAGAGCTAGCCCCTATCGTCCAACCTTTAGAAGGACAACAGGTAACACCACAACAGCTTAAAGACGCAGCCCAAGCTATTACCAAAATCTATGTCGATCGCGGCTACCTTACATCCCAAGCGGTAGTCAATCCTCAGCAAATAGTTGATGGTGTAGTTACAATTCAAGTGATCGAAGGTAATGTCGAAAAAATTGAAATCCAAGGTTTAACCAATACGAATCCCGATTATGTGCGATCGCGGATCGCCTTGGGAACTGGCACACCCCTTAATACGGCAAAGCTGGAGGAGCAGTTGCGGCTATTACGCGCCGATCCCATTTTTAATAATATCGAAGCGACGCTGAAAGCTGGGAACTCTCCCGATAGTAGTATTCTCGTCGTTAAAGTAGCAGAGGCAAATCAATTTGGAGGATTTGTAACTTTCGATAATTATTCTCCTCCTGCCATTGGTTCCGAGCGCTATGGTGGAGGATTGTTCTTTCGGAATATTTCGGGTAATGGCGATACTTTAACTGCTTCCTACTACGGTACGACTACGGGGGGCTCTAATCAATACGATCTTGCCTACAGTTTGCCTCTCAATCCGATGAATGGAACGTTAACTCTGCGCTATACACCGAGTAACTATCGGATTACCCAATCCCCCTTCGATCTGTTGAATATTCGCGGTAATAACAATCTATTTGATCTGAATTTTCGCCAACCACTGATCAGAACAACTAGCGAGGAATTCGCTCTATCTCTAGGTTATGGCTATCAAAAAGGTCAGACATTTGCCTTTAATGATCTCGCTATTCCCTTTGGGATTGGTCCTGAGTCCGATGGGACGAGCCGTACCAGTGTATTCAAATTTGGACAGGACTATACAAACCGCGATCCTCAGGGGGCTTGGTCATTGCGATCGCAATTTAGTTTGGGAACGGGTTTATTCGGCTCTACCTATGTCACAACCCCTAGTGGAGCTTTTCTCAGTTGGCTAGGGCAGGTGCAACGAGTCCAGACCTTGGGAGCAGATTCCCTCCTCATTGGTTCCCTAGATATGCAATTAGCTGCCGACCCCTTGCTATCTTCGCAACAGTTTACCATCGGCGGCGGTCAATCACTACGGGGATTTCGCCAAAATGTCCGCTCGGGTGATAATGGGCTCCGTTTATCTTTGGAAACCCGCGTAGTTGCCCTTCGCAACGAACAAAACCTACCATTGCTTCAGGTCATTCCCTTTTTAGATGCTGGGGCAATCTGGAATCACCCTAACAATCCGAACCCTTTGCCTAGTCAGAACTTTTTAGCAGGCGGGGGGATCGGCTTGCTATATAGTCCCTTAAGTCAATTAAACATGCGCTTAGATTATGCGATTCCCTTTGTCAATCTCAGCGATCGCGGTTCCAATTTACAGGAGTCCGCCCTATATTTCAGCTTGGGCTATCAGTTTTAATCGGATTTAATCGGAATTTATCGCTGTCGCCGTTTGCGTTAGGACAAGAGAATGGCGGTGCAAAGCGCCGCTATTCTCTATTTTCTCCACTTGGAGTTAGCGATAAGTAGCGATAAGTGCAAAGTCCTGTAAAGAATACGGCAAAGGATAGATCCACCCTTTTCTTTTTGCGTTACGATCAGATATTATACCAAAGCTCAAAATAGCTACGCTATTTTGAGCTTTGAAAACCCTTACTGGGTTTGGTTTTTATAGCTATAGTCAGTAATGCTAGGACAAAAATGAAACCCAATAGAGAGTTGCGGCGCAAAGCGCCGCAACTCTCTATTGGGTTTGATGTCCTGACTTGAGTAGCTATAGTTATAAAAGTATGCGCAACTCAGGCAAAAAAAAGATGAGTATCGCCACTTTTTGGGCGCACAAAAAATTTTAGCGGCAACCCAAAAATCTACTAATAGTGTGACAAATAATTTTTATGTGGTTTTAGCACTAAATGTGAGTTAAGGTATTATCTGACTTAATGTTAAAACAAAAGCATTTTTTATGGTGCAAGAATTTATTCGCCTCGACAAAGAGGTTCGATTTCCCGAAAGCGCCCCGGCCGCTTATCCCGTATTTTTCAGGACTTATAGCCGCAAATATAATAACAAGCGGGAAAGCTGGGCGGAGGTATGCGATCGCACACTTTCAGGTTTAAAGATGCTAGGTAAGCTGACTAAAGAACAAGCTGACCTGATCGACAAAATGCAAAAGCAGCTTAAATCCCTGACCTCTGGGCGATGGCTCTGGGTTGGTGGTACGGATTGGGTTGATCGCCCCGAAAATTTCTCAGGCTCCTATAACTGCACTAGCACCAATGTGATCGACTGGCGTTCCTTTGGCTTGATGATGGATCTCGCCATGCAAGGATCGGGTACGGGTGGCGTATTAGAGCCTCAATACATTAGCCAATTGCCTGTAATTCGTAACCAATTGCAAGTCAATGTCATCGGTGAGATCGGCGCAACACCTGTGAGCGATCGCCGCCACGATACAGAAGTTAAATTTGACTATGCCAATAACTCTGTCAAGTTTTTTGTTGGCGATAGTCGTCAAGGTTGGGTCAAGTCCTACCAATCGCTATTAGAGCTATGCAGCGATGAAAAGTTTGACGCAGCTAAGCCTGTCCAAGTCACCGTTGATATCAGCGATGTCCGCCCCAGTGGTGAAGCCCTCAAAGGTTTCGGCGGCATGGCAAATCCTGTTAAGTTGCCTACGCTCTACGATCGCTGCGCCAATATTTTAAATAAAGCGATCGGTCGTCAACTCACCTCCGTTGAGTGCTGCATTCTCATCGATGAAGCCGCCGTTTGCATCGTGGCAGGTAACATTAGGCGTTGTCTTCCTGCTGGCGCATTGGTTCACAGCGAATCTGGATTAGTACCAATTGAAAAAATTCGGATCGGCGATCGGGTACTAACCAGTAAGGGATTTTATCCTGTTACTAACTTCTTTGATCAAGGTACTCAATCACTTTGCCGCATCAAAACTGAAGATGGCTATTTTGAATGCACGCCCGATCACAAAGTAGCTATCTTGGAAGATGTGTATGGTACATATCGGATGGTCAAAGCTAAAGATCTTAAGGCGGATGATCGATTGATCTTTGTACCAAAAGCTATTACTGGTACTGCGACTGAATTACCAGAGTTCAAAGGGACTTTAGCGCCACAAACAAAACGCATCACTATTCCTGCACTTACAGCAGATGTCGCCTATTTTATCGGTTATTTACATGGTGATGGCTCGGTTGGAAGTGATGGTTGGCGCGTAAGATTCCGAATCTCTGAAGACCAGCAACAGATCATTGATAAGCTCATCGCTGTTGGAGAGCTATTTGGATTAGATACTCATACACTAAGAACACCAGAACAATCTAAAGCGAAAGCTTTTGAACTGCAATTCAATTCTAGTGCGCTCAATCAGTATCTATCTCAATTCAAACAAGCCTTTACTTCGATTAATGTCCCTGACTGCATTTTATTAGCAACTGCTAGTATCCGCGAAGCATACCTAGCTGGATTGGCAGATGCTGATGGTTGTTTTAGTCAAGGTGTATTAGTTGCATCAGTACATTCTGATTTCTTGCGTCAAGTTCAATCAATCTATGCTTCATTAGGGATCACAGCTAGGTTGTGTCATTCTACGCGCAAGCGTACAGGTAAATGGGAAGGCGAATTAGTTACAGTTGGTGAAGTAGCCTTTGATAAAACGGCTCAATTGTTTTCCAATTACTCATTACGTTTTGCTCACAGTCAGAAGACTCGTCCTAAGTCATTTAATGATCATGGATTTCCAAAATCAATGGTTAGACCAATTGTAAATACCTATCAATATCATTGGGGTGCAGTTCACAAACAAATGCCTGCACTCACAGTGAAGAAATATATTCCTGAATGCACGGATTTAATTCCTGTAAAAGTTAAATCTATTGAGTTTGATGTAAGAGTTGCCCATACTTATGATATCGAAGTTGCTTCTATTCACGAGTTTGTTTGTGAAGGTATTCTTGTTTCAAACAGTGCTGGAATGAGGCAATTCTCTTCAGACGATGCGTTAGGTTCTGTTGCAAAGGATAATCTCTGGCAGCAGGATGAAACTGGTAACTGGCGCATTGATCCTGAACGCGATGCTTTGAGAATGGCGAACCACACGAGAGTATTCCATCGCAAACCGACTGAACAGGAATGTGTGGATGCCGTTCGTAAACAATATTATTCGGGTGAAGGGGCAATTCAATGGGCTGGTGAGGCGATCGCACGCTCTAATGCTGACTTGATTATAACGACCGAACTCAAGCGTGATTTCTTAGCGGCTTATGTGAAAGGAGAAGGCAAAGAATGGTTGAAAATCAGACAACCTGATATCTCTGAACATGAGTTAAATCAAAGGTTTCAGCGCTATGGATTGAATCCATGCGGTGAAATTTTGGGGGCGAATTTTCACTGTAATTTATCCGAAATTCATCTAAATCAACTTAATCCTCGCAATGAGAAAGAACAAGAAGAAGCCTTTAAGGCAGGTGCTTTGTCGGTTGCGGCGTTGCTCAATCATCGCTTCAATGAAGAGCGCTATCAATTTAGTCGTGAAGTTGACCCAATTGTGGGCGTATCTTTCACTGGTCTATTTGACTTCTTCGTTCATGCCTTTGGTGTGGAATGGTTGCGCTGGTGGGAAGCAGGTCGTCCTGACACTGTGCAAGGGCTAGACTTCAAAGAGAAGGAAGCTGATTATCTAAATCGCTGGCGTGAGATTGTGCATCAGACGGTTTGGGAATATTGCGATTCGCATGGTTTACGCCGCCCGAATCGTTGCACGACAGTTCAGCCAGCAGGCACAAAATCCTTACTGACTGGTGCTTCCCCAGGGTGGCATCCTCCGAAGGCACAGCGATTTATCCGTCGGATCACTTTCCGTAAGGAAGATCCTGTGGCGCGGGCTTGCATGGACTATGGCTATAGCATCATTCCTTCGCAATCGGATAAGGATGAGAATGGACAATTGCTCAATGATCCTTTCGATCCGAGATGTACGGAATGGCTGGTGGAGATTCCTGTAAGCGTATCTTGGGCTGACCTTGACGGTGCTGACAAGGTAGACATCAGTAAGTTCGATGTGATGGCGCAGTTTGATTTCTATATGCAGGTGCAGAAGCATTACACCCGTCATAATACTTCCGCAACCTTGGAGTTACGGGAGCATGAAATCGAGCCTTTAGGGAAGAAGATTTACGAAGCAATTCGTGATGATGAGGGTTATATCTCGGCGGCGCTGTTGGCACGTTTTGATGACCTGCAAACATTCCCTCGGTTGCCCTTTGAGCCAATCGATAAGGCTACTTATGAGAAGCTCAGTGCTGAGGTGCTAGTACGTCGCAAGTCTGATGATTTTTACGCGAGTTTGTTGCGTTATGATTCGGGTGAGTTGATGGATGCGGGCCCTGCGGGTTGCGATTCTGATAAGTGTATGTTCCCTGAGCAGAAGCCATAGATCGCAGAAAATAAGATATAGGGCATATAGGTGTTGCTACAATAGCGATCAAAACTTGTAGTAAACACTTATATGCTCTCTCAACAAATATCAGGATTTCAAGAAGCATTAAATGCGATCGAGTCTTTGTCTATAGATGATCAGTTAGCGTTACTTGATGTTTTGCATAATCGCTTGAAACTACGTCAACGGCATCAAATTGTGCAGGAAGTACAAGAAGTGAGGCAAGAATTTATGGCAGGTAAGTTTAAGAGTGGTTCGGTTGATGACTTTTTAGCGGAGCTAGATCGTTGAGAAATATTAATTGGACGGCTAAATCTTTGAGGGCTTTTAAAAAGCTAATCCGTAAGAATCCACAGCTAAGACCACAACTTGAACAAACTTTACGTCAACTGACAGAAGATCCTTTTCATCCTAGTCTCAGAACTCATAAACTGATTGGTGATTTATCGGATGTTTGGTCTTGTTCTGTGGATTATAAATATCGAATACTGTTTGAGTTTGTTCAAGATACTAACCCTGAAAATATCCTTTTACTGAATGTAGGATCTCATGATGAAGTTTACTAGACGTTTAAAATTAATCGCTGAAAAGTTGTCAGCGCTGATGACGGAAAGTTATCTCAGTGAACGGGCTAAGAGGGGTAGTCGAGCAAAGTATGAGGCAATCTTGGCAAAAGTCCCTGATGTTGAGCCAGAAGCCTATGACAAGATCCCAGCAATTTAAGAAATTATCGCAAATCTATTTTGTAAATCTCAATCCGACTGCTGGTAGAGAGCAAATTAGTATTATGTTTTACTTCAAAATCTTTCTAAAAGTAAGATTAATCCTTGGTTTATATGATGTGCGAGTTTTTGGTATTTGGTGTTGCCAATAGTGCTGAGTTTTACCTCCCATTATTAATAGGCTTCCATGCGTTAATTGAATATCAAGTTTGAGGTCTTTTTTGAATTTGTGTTTGAGCATAAAAGAACGAGTATCTCCAAAACTTAGAGAAGCTATTGTTGGATTCTCACCAAGTTCTTTTTCATCATCGCTATGCCAAGATATGCTGTCTGACCCATTACGATATAGATTCAGTAAAACACTATTAAACTTTGCACTACATACCCTTTCAACTTGAGATTTAATATTTTCTAAAATAGCAATCCAAGGTTGGGGTGTCATCTTAATTTTAGAATATGTGTAGGTTTTTCCCTTGTCTCCATACCAAGCAGTCAGTCTAGGCAAAGCAATTTTTTTGCCATACAAAATAGTATCTTCCTGTACCCATGCAATGTTGTTATATAAATTATCAAATATCTGATCACTTTCATCTTCACGAAAGAAACTTTGATGTAGTATTATGTCAGCATCAGGCAATGAAAATGCTTTACCTTGACTTTTTTGGATGTCTCCAAAAAGATCATCCAAAAAAGAAAACTGCTTATATTTAGAGTCACTGCATTCCATATCAAAATTACTAGGAGTAAAAAAGTGAATTGTTTTCAAATCATCAAATTTGTTCTTGACGAAGCATATAATCAAATTGAAGGAAATGAATCAGAAAAAGATGAATCGATTTCAGAGGCTTTGGTTTATCTACGTGATCAATATTCTAAACTTCTTACAGGTGTAACTATAGATTATAGTCATCCAATTACTAGATTTGCCTATATCTACGCATATGTTACATCTCATGCAAATTTAGTTAACACAATTATTGACAAAAGTAGTGACTTAAGTGTTCTCTTTGATAAAGAAAAAGTAACCGTGACTTGTTTAGGGGGAGGACCTGGCAGCGATTTTTTAGGAATCTTGAAATATTTAATGCTTAATAGCAAGAATCCTAGGGTGAGCTTTAAAATTTGTGATAAGGAAAAAGCTTGGCTTGATTCTTGGGAAGGAGTTGACAACATGGTTGACCCAAAATTTCGTATTTCTACCTCCTATAACTCTATCGATGTTACTGAACCTGAAGATTGGCAGTCTTTAAAAAATTATTTCCAGTCATCTGATTTATTCACAATGATTTACTTTATGTCTGAAGTTCAAGCTCTTCGAGATAAAGCTGACGAGTTTTTTGCTAACTTGTTTGAGAAAGCAAAGTCTGGCGCTCTTTTTCTATTTGTAGATAACAATATCCCAGAGTTTTATGATTGGTTTGATGAATTGGCTGATGAGTTTGGTGTTGAGATTTTAAAAAGTAGACGAGAAAATATACTTGCTCCTATTCATGAAGAAAAGAAAGATCTCGGAGAATATTATAAAAAATTTGGCTCTCCAAAAATAAGAGCTAATGTTGCATACAGAATTGCTCGTAAAACTTAATCCGATGAGTTGCTATGGGGGCAAAAGAGATAAAAATATCTTTCTATGCTGACAACGTAAGTAACCGTAAATTTATCTCTCCCTTTTGAAGCGATCATCGAAATGATGCGCCACAACAATTTGGGTAATTAAATGGCATCAGTTCCCCCCAGTCCCAAGATTTATCACATTACCCATATCGACAATCTGCCAAATATTGCAGCCAATATGGGCTTAGTTTCAGATGCAACCCGCATAGCAAGAGATCTTTCTTGCTCATTGGTGGGGATGTCCACTATCAAAGAAAGAAGACTCAAAGAGATAGAAGTCCCATGTCATCCAAAGACAATGGTTGGACAGTATGTGCCGTTTTATTTCTGTCCACGTTCAATAATGCTTTATATGCTGCACATGGGAAACCATCCTGATATTAGCTATAAAGGAGGTCAACAACCGATAGTTCATCTGCAAGCCGATTTCCATAAAGTCATTAATTGGGCAAACTCAAACGGCGTAAGTTGGGCTTTTAGTAATGGTAATGCAGGTTCTCGCTTGACTAACTTTTACAATCACCCCTCTAAACTTAACGAGATTGACTGGGGCGCTGTTTCTTCTTCAGATTTTCGTGACGCTAAAATCAAGGAAGGCAAACAAGCGGAGTTTTTGATGTTTAATGTCTTTCCGTGGACATTGATCGAAAAAATTGGGATAATCAATAGTACGATGGCAACAAAGGTTAAGACTACTTTAGCAAATGTCGCCCACAAACCCGTTATAGCCGTAGAACCTAATTGGTACTTTGATAGCAGACGCTAAACCCATGATTGAGCTAACCCAAGGTGACATCCTCAAAGCTGACGCTGAAGCGTTGGTTAACACAGTCAATTGTGTTGGCGTTATGGGTCGTGGTATTGCACTACAATTCCGAAAAGCTTTTCCAGAAAATTTTAAGGTTTATGAAACTGCTTGCAAAGCTAACGAAGTGCAAGCTGGCAAAATGTTTGTACATGACCTTAATCGTCTATATGCACCTCGCTTCATCATCAACTTTCCTACTAAGCGCCACTGGAAAGGCAAAAGCCACATCGAAGACATTAAAGCTGGGCTAGAAGATTTAATAAATGTGGTACAGCAACATCAGATTCGCTCGATCGCAATTCCTCCATTAGGTTGTGGTTTAGGCGGACTCAACTGGGGAGATGTGCGACCACTAATTATTGAAGCTTTTCATTCCCTACCAGAAGTAGTTGTTTTGCTATTTGAGCCTATAGGTGCGCCTCAAGCTAAGTCAATGGTCAAAGAGAGTAAAGTCCCCAATATGACTGTGGGACGAGCTGCTCTCTTAGGACTGATGCGCCGCTACTTATCTGCTGTTATGGACCCTACCGTTACCTTGTTAGAAGTGCATAAGCTTATGTACTTTATGCAAGAAGCTGGCGAACCTCTACGCCTAAATTATCAAAAGGCTCCCTATGGACCTTATGCTGAAAATCTACGCCATGTTCTCAGTTATATTGAGGGGCATTTTATCAGTGGTTATGGCGATGCTGAAGATCGACCAGACAAGCCACTAGAGTTGATTTCTAATGCTTTTGAGCAAGCCGAAAACTTTCTTGCAGAGCATGAGTCCACAAGGCTCAGGTTTGATCGTGTTGCCGATCTGATTAAAGGATTTGAAACAACTTTTGGAATGGAGTTACTATCAACAGTGCATTGGGTTGCCACGCGAGAAGAAGCGACAACAGCAGAATTAGCTGTCGCCAAGATCTATGACTGGAATACGAGAAAACGTATGTTTGAGTCCCGTCATATTCATCTAGCGTGGGAGCGATTGCATGAGGCTGCTTGGCTAAGCAATGAGGCAAGAGCTTAACTCAGGAAAAATTGAGTCACCGATCGCAGGAGTAGGGGCGTTAATTGATCGCAATGGTTTAAAATCAGGCAATCTTAAAAAATTTTAATAATTTTGTTTCGCATGATCGAGCCGCCCCAGTCAGTATTTGAGAAACCAGAGCCAACTTTTAACAAATTCCGCAAGGCGATCGCCAATAAAGAATTTTTAATCACAGCCGAGGTGTCACCACCCAAGGGCAGCGACCCCACCCATATGCTCGCCCAGACGCGATCGCTCAAGGGGCGCGTCCATGCCGTGAACATTACTGATTCCAGTCGGGCGGTGATGAGCATGAGCCCAGTGGCTGCCTCAGTTTTAATTCAACAACAAATCGGCATAGAAACCATTTGTCAGTTAGCTTGCCGCGATCGCAATCGAATTGCCCTACAGGGCGATCTATTTGGGGCAGCCGCTTTAGGGATTACCAATATTTTGGCGCTTACGGGCGATCCTGTAAAAGCAGGAGACTATCCCGATGCGCGATCGGTATTTGATTATGAGTCGGTACGCCTATTGCAATTAATTCAGAAGCTAAATCAAGGATTGGATGCCAATGGCAAGGTATTGCCCAATCAAGGTACAGATTTCTTAGCAGGAGCCGCCGTCGATCCTCAATCGCCTAGCTGGTCGGGTTTGCAAAAACGCTTTGAACGCAAGATTAATGCTGGAGCACAATTTTTTCAAAGTCAATTAATTACCGATTTTGAACGCCTCGATAAATTTGTCAATCAGATCGCCAATCAATCGGATAAACCAATTCTGGCGGGAATATTTTTAATTAAATCTGCTAAAAATGCAATTTTCCTAAATAAATTTGTGCCTGGAGTACAAATACCCGATCGCATTATCGATCGCTTGGCTAAGGCTAAGTCGCCACTACAGGAAGGCATGGCGATCGCGGCGGAGCAAATTCAAACGGCGCGGCAAATCTGTCAAGGCGTACATATTATGGCTATTAAAGCCGAACGCCTAATTCCTGAGATCCTCGATCGCGCAGGAATTGCCCTGCTATAGCTGTCACCAAGTTTTACAGCGCTTTGCGCTCAAACCCAAACCAAGGAAATTTTTGAAAGCGTTGCTTCGCAA
>NZ_ALWB01000094.1 GCF_000332215.1 Pseudanabaena biceps PCC 7429 | reverse complement strand
CCTTATCCTTTTCTAAGAAGTTGGAAAATCACATTGGGGCCATTTGGAATTTTATTCATCATTACAACACTTCTTTACCTGCTCGGTCATCCTTTCCTTTTTAGGACTACCCAAATCCAAAACTGAGCAATCAATCCTGCATTATAAATTCCCGTTTCTCCACCCGTCGGAGCCAAAATAATTACCTCTCCTCTAGCATTACGCTCAAACTTGACATCAGGATTAGCTAGACAGAGATCGTAAAACTGCTCGTCAGCTAATTTCGAGATTGGCGCAAGATTTAAAATTACCGTATTCATGCTCTTAGTTTGAAAATACAGTTGTAATGAGATTTTAGCACTTTTAAATAAGTAGCTAAACATAAGTAAACTTAAAACTTAGACGAATGTACCGCCCGCGTAGCGGGCGGTATGCTCTTAGCTACTTATTTTGGATTCTGTAGCACTAAAAGTTGCGGCACTACATCTATCTCAATAAATTTTGTTAATGTAGACTATTAAAAGAAATAAGGATGTTGAAAAATGATTCTTAATATTAAAGAGGATAGAACTATGCAGATGATTGATGTAGATTCTAGTATGCTGAGTTCAGTTGGTTATGACTCGGCTACCCAGACTCTTCGTACTGTCTTTAATAGCGGTAAAACCTATGACTATTTTAAGGTTTCACAAGAGGTTTACGATGAATTGATCGCTAGTGAATCTAAGGGACGTTATATGCGTGATGAAATTATCGATATGTACTCCTATCAACAAGTAAAAAGGAAAAGTAAATATTAGCTTTCTATATGACATCTATGAACTATCCCGATCGCACCAATCCTCATCCAATGGCAGGATTTCCTCAAGTTTGCTTTATTCAAAACACAGTTACTAATCCGAATATCATCATCGGTGACTACACCTATTACGACGATCCTGAAGACTCAGAAAACTTTGAACGTAACGTCCTGTACCACTTTGACTTCATTGGGGACAAACTGATTATCGGTAAATTTTGCGCGATCGCAAGGGGCGTAAAATTCATCATGAACGGCGCAAACCATAGTATGTCAGGCATTTCCACCTATCCATTTCAAATCTTTTGGAACGAATGGAAACCACAAAATCTCGAATTTCCCTACAAAGGCGATACTGTAATTGGGAATGATGTCTGGATCGGCTACGAAGCGGTGATTATGGCGGGAGTGAAGATTGGTGATGGCGCGATTATTGCCTCCAAATCTGTCGTTACTAAAGATGTGCCACCCTATGCGATCGTTGGTGGCAATCCTGCGACAGTTATCCGTCAGAGATTTGATGATCAAGCGATCGCAAAGCTACTCGAAATCGCATGGTGGAATTGGGACATGGACAAGATTACGAGAAATCTGGATTGGATTGTGAGCGCTGATATCGCAGCCTTGCAAAATTGTATGTAAGTTAGGAATTTTCTGGATTTGCCTGACTGATCGTTTACAATAAATCTCTACTCCCAGTATTTGCGATCAGTTCCCAAAAATACAGCGATTGATATATTCTTGATGAAGAGTCGGAATTTGTATGGAATTTAACTACAACTACAAAGGCAGTTCGTCAGTGTCTGGACAAGGCGATCGCACAGCGATGTCATTCTCACCTGACGTGACAAGGCAACCCACCTACTTTAGAGGTGAACTGCACCAGAATATTGCCTTTCGAGAAGCGATTAGTGCCTTGCATGACGTTGTAGTTTCTGACCTTCGTTTTAAGCCAAAGGATAAAGAAGCTTACAAAGCTTGGGCCGCCCAACGCAATGAGATTGACTGGCAACTGGTCGCCACCCAACGCCAAGAAGTTACAGATAGGATCAAAGCCCTCCAAGCCGATCTCACGGATCTAAATCGGCGCAGTTCGGAACGGATGTCTGGATTTTATCGAGCTACTGCGAGATATTTTGATTATCTCTATCAAAAAGATCGAGATTACTGGTTTGTGCTTGACCCTGTAATTACCGTTCATCCCGACGAAGTTTTCTTTGAATGCTTTAGCCAAGATGAGTCTAGCTATGGTCGTCTGGGGGCTAGCTATGAGGTATTTAAGAATATCGATGAATTTGCCTGCGGCACTACCAACATCGATTACTCCGCCGCACTCTACGACGAGTTCCAAAAGATTCGCAGCTATAAACGGACGTTATTGGAAGTCGATCCTTCAGGATTTGAAGTGCAGACCACAGGAGAGGCTGACTATAAAGAAGTCAAAATCGATCTGCCAGATACTTGGGTGCGCGGCTTTTTGCAGGTTAGCTCGGCTATGTCACTTCCCGCAATTCGCTTTGACCTCCATCCCACCGATATTTACAACATCTGTTTTGTTTTGCGTCGTCGCAAAGAAAAGCAGGGGCCACGCAGTATGCGCTATATTCTCAAGCCGAACGAACCTATCCGAATTGTGTTTGAGCCTTGGGGAACGGAAATTGTCTGTTCCCGTTCGATTTATGAAGGCAATAGCGATCGCACGATCCGCGTTTGGGGTCGTCGTCGTCTCTTGATTTTGGAGCGGCTGATTCCCGTTGCGCGTAAATTCACCGTGCATTTACTTGGCAATGGAATGCCTTCTTTTTATGTCGCCGATCTTGAAGATATGTCCTTCACCTTGGGGTTATCGGGCTGGACGGCTAATGACTGGGCAAAGGCGAGTAATTTTGATTTACTTGCACCTAGGGCAAATGTTGATGACCGCACCAAACACCAGATTTTTGAAGCCCTCAAGCAGAATTGGGTAGAATCCCCTGACGCTCTGGCAGCAAGACTCAGACTGGATCGCTCGGTGGTTCTTGGTGCGCTCAGTGCCTATACTCAGGCGGGTAGTGCGATTTATGACTTAAATAAGCAGGTCTATCGCGTGCGCGAACTGTCCAATGTACCTTTGCCAATGGATAAGCTGCGTTTTGCTAGCGATCGCGAAGCCCAAGCGAGTCAATTTTTAGAACAAAATGCCGTGCGGATTACCAGTGACAATATTGATACTTCGGGAACTCAATTCTTGCAAGGAGAAGTGCGCCACAAAAATCAAACTTTCCTACCTGTGGTCACGCTCGATCGCGATCTACGCATTGTTCACGCCGAATGTACTTGTAACTGGCATCAGCAAAACAAACTATTCAAGGGACCCTGCGAACATATTCTCGCTTTGCGAATGCATAGCGATCGCATTGCTAATGCAATTGTGTAATACCCTTTCGTTGCTCTTGTTCAACGCGCCAAATGTTCTTTTAGCCAAGCGCTTAAATCAGCAGTTGTTTGTAAGTCAAAGATTACTTCGGCTAAATTTTCTAGTTGCGCGGCAGATAGTTTAGAAATTTTAGATTTTATGCTTGGAGATATTTTACCAAATTTGCGGGTTAGCATTCGTACCAACATCGCAGCCTGTCTTTGTAAACCCTCTTGTTTACCAATTTGCAAGCCCTCTTGTTTACCAATTTGCAAGCCCTCTTGTTTACCTTCCTGCATAGCCTCTTGGTAGACGCGGGTTTTCTTTAGATCGCTATGTGTAAACATTGATTCAACCTCTTGACGACTTAGTTTTGGGAATTTGTATACCAACACTGCCTCTATGAATTCTACTACGTTATCTCTCAGTTCAGTGTTTGTTTCTTGCTCAACTTTTTGGGCTAGTTTTCTTGCCATGGTTGGTGCCTTTTTTTCTGTGGCTAAGATTAGCTGAATGATGGCTATACCAAGGGAGTTCGTTTCTTCCCGCAGGGCTTCTAAATATATGCGGGTGATCCTTCCTGAGACAATTAGTTCTTGGCAGAATTTGTCGGGTGTTGGTTCGCTATTGTATTTGGCGAAGATGGCTACGGCTTGCCAGTCTTGGATGGGGCGATATTGGTTGAGATAGAGGAAGATTTCGGCTAGGAATTCGGAGTAGAAGTCTTCTTTGGCTTGAAATTGAACTTCTACTAGAAATATTGGTTTGTCGTTGGTTTCGGGCATGAAGATACCGTCAAACCGAAATGCTTTTTCTTTGATCTCGGCTGAGCTGAATTTGTATCCTTCGGCTTCTGCGATCGGGCGATCGATTAGCTCGAATAGTAGGGTGTGGAAGGATTGGAATAATTGATAGAATAACGTATCCGTCTTCATAACGGTTTAGTTTAGCATGGTGGTTAGCCATATTGAAGATCCGTTGCGTTGCCTTTCGTTGATAGATTACAAGATTGTGAGATCGGGCTAGGACAATGTAATTGCTGGTGATGGATCAAATCACATATATCTATTTGTTTAGTCCCAATAAATATTTATCTTTCCAGCATTTTCAAGAATTTCTTTCTCTCTCTTTTCCCCATAAATATGGATTAATATTCATCTTTCTAGCGTCTTCAAGAATTTCTTTCCCTCTCTTTTCTCCATAAATGTGAATTATTGTCTTTGGAACCCAATCCATGCCTTTTCCCACAGGCTCTCCACTATCTACAGGATATATAGGAGGACACCACATATCGTAAAAAAGGTAATAGACACATTGATCTATTTCAGGATAACCTTTACGAATATTGTCAATAAAGCTAGTGGGTCCACCTATAAGACCGATTCCATCGATATCAAATAGTATTCCCCAATTTCCTTGAAGAGAACAGATAGCTCGATACGAATGGTCGAAATCGGGGAGAGGTTGGTCTGAGCCAAGAGTATACTTGAAGCACCATTCTTGTACGGTATCGATCTCAAAGATTTCTGTATCACCAAGATCCAATATCGCACGAAAAAGAGTATCCCAAAACATTGGATTATCAGTGTAAGAATTTTGAGTATGAGCAAATATGAATAAACGAGACTCAATAGTATCTTGAAAAGGGAATTCGCTACCACCACAGCAAGGAAAAATGCAGTCTTTGAATACTTTCATTAATGCTGGTTTAATATGTTTCAAATACTCTTCTACTGATATTACTGATCTTAATGTCATATGTTATTACCTAATTATAAGCTTCGCCTGAAAATGAAAAAGGGAAGAAGAATGGGATATTATCAGGAAGATGGATTTGGGACCGAAATACTTTTTCTGTGATCTCGGCTGAGCTAAATTTGGAACCTTCTGCTTCTGCGATCGGGCGATCGATTAGCTCGAATAGTAGGGTGTGGAAGGATTGAAAGAGTTGATAAAATAAGGTGTCTGTCTTCATTCCTTTATGATTTTGTGGGGGTAGCCAGTAGCTTGATGGGAAGCGGGATTTGAGGATAGGTGAGATGGATTTTTAAGAGAGATTCTAGGGCTTTGGCTTTATCCCCGATCGCGATCGCAGCAGATTGTCTGGTGAAAATTTGGGCGACGATATGCGCAGCAGCTTCGCTTTTAATTGCTTCTTGATTGAGAAACGCGAATACCCGTTGCTTCGTGACACGACCGCGATTTACTTGGGCTAAGACTCTTGTGAAATAGGGAATTAGCTCCTGCAAACGACTGGGATTATTTGCCGCGTAGTTTTCTAGATAGTTGGTGGCAAATAGCTGCATATCCGTAGAAGGATGTTCGCTAAATTTAACTAGATATTCCTGTCCATCGGTTTCTTGAAAACAGCGACTGACTAAATCACGTCCAAACTTGCGCACATCAGCGCGAATACTATCGCAGATGCTGATAATCACCACAGGCGTGAAGTCTTCAGGTTGGAGTAATTCTCCAAAGAGGCGAAATCCAAATAGCCTTGCATCATCCCAGTGGGATTCAAGAAATGGTAATGCTGCAAGTAATTCCTCTGGTTGACGATGCAGACGGGGGAGTATCTGTTCGCCCATGGCATAGGCAGCCCTGCGAACTGTTAACACTTCATGGTTCCCAAATTGAGCGATTTCTGCTGTCGTAAAACTACTCGCCCAAACCGATCCATTGACGGAGAGGATAGATCCCGCTACTTCTTGAGCGGCAGTAGATTTGGTTTGGAGAAGTTGTTGCGTCAACTCTTGGGTAGCAGCAGACATCCATTCAGGCAAATCGTTTTGGAGCAACTGACTGAGGAATTTATGTACCCCTTCGTTCGCTTCAGGTGCAAGCAAGATTTGGAGCAGTTGTCCTGCAAGAGTTAAGCTGAAGTCATGATTTTCATTAGCCAATCGACGAATGATCGGACGAATCGCCTCACGCATATCCGCGATCGCATGAGTCGCGATCGCCAAGATTAGGGTCGTGCGTTCTAACAAAACGCGATCGGGCAATTGCCCAAACAGCCGCACGCCCAAAACCCTAACATGATCATAGGGGGATTCTAATAGAGCTTCCATTAAGCCTGATGGTAAGTCCATGACATTTATTTCATGGTTCACCAGAATCTGCGCTCCCAAGGTTTGCAACTCTGGCAGAGGATGACGCAGGAGATCGAGGATGATTTCTAAGCCTAGCGATCGCAATTGCAAACTGAAGCTAAGTAATAGAGTTTCTGCTCCTTGTTTAGCTTGTTCTGCTTGATCGGGTTGCAGAGTCAGCATCAGGGCAATAATCTGTCCAATTAGCGATCGCACTGTGACATCACTCAAAATAGCCGCACCGAGTAACTGCCGCGCAAAGTTCCTAGTCTCCGCCTGTTTGCTCAATACTAACCCCGCAATTAATTGACTATCTTCGTTTAAAAAGCGATCGCGTTGTTCGTTAATCCATCGATAAGCCTCGGTTCGCGCAGGTGCAAAAGTACAATTAGCCACCGCTAAAATCAGCTTCCCATCGGGCTGCTCAGGTTGATAGCGTTCTCTTGCTAGCTCAAATCCCAATTGCGCGGTGACTTCGTAGGGACGGGCTAAAATTTTAATCAGATTCTCTAGGGTTAGCTCTGCACAAAAACTTTGACATGACCGCAGCGCTTTAACGGCAAAATGATGTACGGGACGGGCTTTACTTTCTAATAGAAGTTGTAATAACGCAGTGGGATGCTGTTCCCACAGTTGAGGGAATGCTTCTTCTCTAACTTTTGGCTCAGGACTTTCAGGCTTATAGGGAGGAACACATCGCCATGCTCTGGCGTTGGGCTTCAGCACATAACGGGGGCTATGCTCGTAGAGAATATGATTGAAGGTGAGATATTTGGCATAGATATCCCATTCGATTCTTGCGGATTCATATCGTCTCCAATTGCGATCGTATGTATAGTAAACGGATTGCCGCACTTCCTCGGCATCAATATCTGAATACTGCAAGAGAATACTTACGGCTAAATTAATGTAGGCTGGATCGTTCAATTCGCCCAGTTTGCGGAGCGATCGCCATACTCTCCGCCGCAAATAACTGCGCGTTTTTTGAGAATAAACCTGATTATTCTCCATCTCTTCACATTCTGCTTTTTTATCCTGATCGAAGCGTTTAGCAAGAATTGCAAAGGCTTCACCATCTTGGCGATATTCGGCAATTTTGAAGATATGGCGCACTCTTTGGAAGTAGTTATATTCTAGAGGAACTGTTCTTAAAACCTCTAAAATCACAGGGCGAATCTTCTCACTATCGATTTGATAGAGCAATTCGATCGCCATAAAACGGTAGCGATCGTCGCTATTGAGAAGAGTCTGAAAAGCTTCCGCAAATTGCTCAGCAGTACCATGGCGAACTGGAGCTTGCAGTGCGATCGGTAATTGTGCGATTAATTGCGATCGCATTTCCGCTTGTTTAGCGCTATCAGCCAGTTTAAAAACAGCTTCAAAGGCAATACGCCTCACTGAGTCTGGCGTAGCACTATTTTGATACAGCCCTTCTAATGGGGGAATGACACTGCGATCGCCACACCATCCTAATGACCAAGCGATCGCATAGTTCCTGATGGGATTGCGAGAAGTGTTGAGCATTCGCAACAAAAGAGGTGCTGCTGCTGCTATCTTTAGTTCTCCCACCCGCCAAGTCAATCGATCTAAGGGATGCTGGCGATCGCGCCTAGCAACCAAGGGATTGCCCATCCGATCTACTAGGTTTGTATGTGGTTGACGACCACGCCTTGTATTCCTCACCCCACTACGAGATGCAACGCTAGAAGGAACGCCCACATTTAAGATTGCCACCAATCGATTGAGAATCGCTTGACTTCTGGCATCGCTATCAACAGGAATTTCTATCGGTAGCGGACTTGCGATCGGTGGCGGAATTGCGATCGGTGTAGAAGTCGCCTCAGTTTCCCCAGTAGCATCACGATAGCCTTTATTTACTTTTGCATTGACTAAGCGATCGCACAATTTCTGCGCTTGCTCTAGGGATACTGCTGTCACTGTCTCGGAATTCTCTTTGAGGACAGCCCCTTGTTTCCCATACCGCGAGTTGACCACATAGCGATTATCCCCAACCTGACAAAGATCGATTTCGTAGACTTTAGCTGAGCTGCCAGCCTGATAAAGCAGCGTCGTTCGTTTAATTATTTGCATGGCAAGCTCAAACTAGTAAATCAATAAATATGATAAATATGCTGTAGTGCCATATTAGCTTAAAGCAAACTCCTTAACTAGAAATGAATGCCTAGTTATTCATCTCTCTGATAAATACAGCATAAAGAACGTTACCATCCGCAGTAAATCTTATCGCTGGCAAATTTCTAACTAAAAGAAATGCTCTTCCGAAATCTACTTCAGTTCTATCGATGGATAGTTTGAGCGGCTTCTTCATAATTCCTTGTTGGTAACCATCGATAAATAGCGCACCCTCCGCAATAACATCTAATTTGACATTATCCTCATCAATCTCTATTTGCCCATGATTCCAATGGAAAAGAACTTTCGTAGATACAGTTGTAGTTTTATTGTTAATCCAATTTTGGATACCTCTCTTTTCATATAGATAATCAAATTTGCCAAATACAATTGCTTTTTCGACAATTTTAGTAGGTGTCTGTGTCCATCTCTCTACATAAAAAAACGGTATGGGCTTATAAAACCTATTGATAAGATAGTAAAAAGTATATGGAAAAAATAACAATCCAGATCCATGAAGAGCGAATGCTTGCCAGAGATTTGGTCGCATTATGCTTAGTGATGAGAGTTGAAATAGATTAGCAAATAATAATGAAAACCCTATTATGAACATTAAAGTGTCAAATGGAATTCCATTACTGGTAATATTGAGTAATACAAATTTTGTTCTTAAAAAATCACACCAATTATATATCGATTTGAATATCGACTTAAAAAGGTTGCCTTTAAGCTTATTCATGTAAAAATCTCTATTTTTTCGTTACAGTTGTTTTGGGAAAGTGTATCACGTTATAAATCCTGTAAATACACTGTGGTATTGATTGTATGTGCATTACTCTATCCCTTAGCCTAAAATTCATGTCTAACAAGTATTTTAGAAATTATAGCTATATTCACTTAAGTCAGTACATCAAACCCCATAGAGAGTGGCGGCGCTTCGCGCCGCCACTCTCTATGGGGTTTGATTCTTGTCCTAACATTACTGAATATAGCTATAAAACAATGATGGTTTAGCGATCGCGTAACCCATCATTGTCGAATATCATTGTCGAATACATAGATGCGTTAGTGGAATGTAATGCATCCTACATTTAATTAACTACTGATTATTTCGCTCCACTTGCTCTACTATTTCTGTATACATTTCTTGACTAACAGACAATCGGTTAAGCCAACTGTCAAAATATTGAAGTCCATGCTCAGAAGCCTTTTGATAAGAAGGTCGATCATGCTTCAAATACATATACTTCATAAAATCTTTTTTGTTTTGAATTTTGTTTTGAATTTTGTCAGCCACTAACATCTTATGAACTTTGTCGAGTGGTCCAATTTCGATAGAGTCGAAGCTTTTGATTTTGTTTTTGATCTTATAACTACTAGTAACGCGCCGATACTCCATTCCTAGAACTATGGCAGGAGGAGAGATAAAGGAAAGTTCATCTGAATCATCAGAAAGTAACTGAGATAGTGATTTATCATTTTAGAAAATTGGATGGAGACAAAATGCTTCCATCAGGGTTTCGTTGTTGCCGTAAATCAACTGAAGAATAAAAGCACCTTCTTGAATATGGTTCATGTAGCTAACGCCACTTCGCCGTGCGACCTTACCTTTATATTTTTGCTGAATCAGCTTATAAAAAGGTTTATTCGCAATTGAATCAAGAAAATCATGTCTCATGAGATAAATATGATGAATATCCTGTATTTAAACGTAGCATGAGTTAGCGATCGCCTAATTCATCATTGTTGACTATATGGATGCGTTACATTGCACTAACGCATCCTACATTTAATTAAGCTTTCCTACTTTTAATTATAAAATGTTAGATTTGACCCAAACACCCTGTTTAGGCTATCTTTTGAATAGTACATATTTGCATATCAAACATGTACAAAATAGTCGCAACAGCAGTCATAAGGGCAAACAACCTTGCAATCCGAATGGTGGATCGCCATTCTTGCATTTAGTCTAAGCGCGCATCACTGGCTTGCTCTTAACTGTGCGTCTCTCGCTACTAGTGTGTTATTACGGTTTGGCTTCCGAAAAGCTAACGAACACACTAGTAGCGGAGCCGCTGGAGTTGAGCAATCCAGTCCTGAGAGGTTTACGAAGGAGTAACCTGTTGACTGCTGAATGTGACTTTATTACAGCGCAAAGCGCTGAATGAGAACCCAAATTTATAGTTGACAATGTTGCAAAGCTGTTAACTAGAAATTTGATTTTTTGGTGTGACTATGACCAACCAACCCCGCACCCGTCAGGAACTTTACGATCGCATTAGGCGTAGCTCCAGAGATGAAGTAATTCTGGAGGAAATGATTCGTTTAGGATTTTGGCCAGCCGCTGGTGAAATGCCCAAGGATCCTGCCGATGAGATTCGGCGCAAGGGCGAGATCATGCGGGAGCTTGAGGATTTACGAGCGCAAAATCGCCAACTGCATAACGAAGAAGCACTAAAAAAAGAAGCTTTAGCCCAGAGATTAGCGGAGTCCAAACGCAAACAGCAAGAAACCAAAGAGCGCCGAGAACGAGAGCGGCAAGAACGTCTAGAAATTTGGGAACTCAAGAAACAACAAGAAATTGTATTTCTAGGTGAAGGAGTTTCCGCAGGACTCAACAAAACTGAATGCGATCGCGATCGCTTACAAAGTTACGGCTTACCAGAATATGGCACATCAGGAGAGATTGCTGCTGCCATGGGAATCAGCCTCGGTGAACTACGATTTTTAGCCTTTTCAAGACGGGCTAGCAATGTCTCTCACTACATCCGTTTCAAAATCGCTAAGAAAACAGGCGGCGAACGTTTGATTTCTGCGCCCATGCCACGTCTCAAACAAGCACAGACATGGATTCTCTATCACATTCTAGAGAAAGTGAATTTGCATGAGGCGGCGCATGGATTTTGTCGTGGGCGATCGATTGTCACCAATGCCGCACCGCATGTGGGAGCCGATGTCGTCATCAATCTAGACTTGCAAGATTTCTTTCCTTCTATCTCTTACAAGCGGGTCAAGGGATTGTTTATATCTTTAGGTTATTCTGAAGCTGCTGCCACGATATTTGGACTAATTTGTACTGATGCTGCTGTAGAGGCAGTAGAACTCGATGGCAAAACCTATTATGTATCTCTAGGCGATCGCCATTTACCCCAAGGCGCACCCAGCAGCCCAGCTATTACCAATTTAATCTGTCGTCGCCTCGATCTGCGTCTCACGAAGATGGCTGCAAGTCTGGGTTTTGTGTATACGCGCTATGCTGATGACTTGACCTTCTCTGGTTCTGGTGAGAATTTGCGACAGATCTGTAATGTGCTGAAACGGACGGAAGCGATCGCAACTCATGAGGGATTCACCATCCATCCCCAAAAGACGAGAGTTCTCCATAGGTCTCAACATCAAGAAGTAACAGGGATTGTAGTTAATGAGAAGCTAAATGTGGATAGAGAGACACTCAAGCGTTTTCGGGCTACCTTGTTTCACATTGAGAAGGATGGATTAGCAGGAAAGCATTGGGGCAATTATCCTGATTTAATTCAATCCATTGAAGGCTTTGCGAACTTTGTGGCTATGGTCAATCCAGAAAAAGGTGGCAAACTCAAGGAGCAAGTCCAACGCATTAAAGCTAAGTACAGACCCAAACGCGTAAAGCGTATAAGACGAAAAAGTAACTAAGCGATCGCACCTTCTTGATTTCAATTCTAAAAATAGTGTTGCTATTTTTAGAATTGAAGTCTTTTACTGAGTTTGTTCTCTATGGCAATGTAATACCAATTCACGAAAGTGTGACAACACTTTTGTGAATTAAAAACCAAACCCAGTAAGGTCTTTCAAAGCTGAAAATGGCGTAGCCATTTTCAGCTTTGGTATAAGAGATATTGGGACAGAGCTATTTCAACTTTTTGAGTATCTTTTCGGCTTGAAATATAAAGTGTTGATTCTTACGATATTGAAATGGAACAAAGCTTTTGATTTTATAAATCATCGTCTCTAAAGTCTCGCGAGCAGTTGCAATATCTCCTTGTTGTTGATATATCCTTGCAAGTGTCATATAGGCATCTGGATGACTCCAACTTTTGAGGTGCAACTGCAAGTGGGTTTTTGCTGCTTCTAGATTATCAAGATCAAATAAAAGTTCACCATAGGTGAGAGAAGCGTTTCCATAGGAGAATCCTGCTTCTACTTTCAATAGCCTTTGCAAATGAGTCTTTGCTGCTTCTAAGTTTTTGTTACTTCTTTCCGCCCAAGCTGCACCCCAAAGAGCTTTAGGATTATCAGGCTCTAGTTCTAATGCCTTGTTATAGGCATTTGCAGACTTATCAAGTTGATCTAGCTCAAATAAGATGTCTCCTAGTTTGATGTACTGGTGCGCTTTGCCAATATTCCTAGCTTCGGCTTCTGCCTGCCACAGCGCATCACGTAACCGACGACGGCTTAAGAAACGGGGGACTGGTATAGTACTACCATAGCGAGGCATCCAGCAAATAAAGAAGTAGAGAAAAGCTCCAATTATGTTAAGAAGAATTAATGCCCATAGCCAGAGATGGCGATCGCCCGAACCATTCTTTAGACAGTCATAAAGCATCCAAATCCAAAAAGCTGTCCCTAGCAAGCCAAATGAACTCAGAAAAAGGAAGAATGCCTCTAACATGGGAAAGCCTCACACAAATTTACACTACTAGCTATTTGGGCTTACCCAACACCTCAAATAGACTCTATACAAATATCTTGATTTAGTAAATATTCACTACAGCACTTTTGTCAAGCTACTTATGAGCAGGGAAATTGCACATGTTTCGTAATACTTTAACTTAATTGATTTTTATGGGGTTGTTTTTGGTGTTAAATGTATTTTTTGATATTGACAATGCTGATGGAATAGAGGTTAAATTTACCGTGTAGGGGAAAAACTAAAAATTTAAATATTTCAAATCCTATGCCACAAAATCGGGATCGCCAACTAATCGAAGCCGTTAGAGCCAAGAATATCTCGACTGTCCGAGAACTCTTAGCTGAAGGAGCAAACCCAAACCTCAAGGATGGTGACGAAACCTTGTTGGAAATTGCTGAATATGATCGCGAGATTAGGTATGCCCTTGTAGAAGCAGGTGCTTGGGATAATGCTCTTCGCACAGAAATGGTGATGGCATTAGATTATGGGGTTGAGGTGGTTAAAATCCTGATTGAGAAAGGTGCAGATGTAAATGTGCAAACATTCTCAGGAACTCCGCTTTCTGTTGCAGCAAGAAAAGGAGATAAAGAGATCGTCAATCTTCTAATTGATGCTGGAGCCGATCTTGATGCTGAGACACCATTAAATTGTGCGCTTGAAAATGGACATTATGATATTGCAATTCAATTGCTAGAAGCAGGTGCAATGCCTGATAGTACTTCTATGCTTCGCAGCACGCCTGCGATCGCGATCGCCGCATCGCAAGGAGCTACTCAAGTTATACAAGCTTTGCTAAAGGCAGGTGCAGATGCTAATACATCAGTATCACAAATTGTTGTAAACCAAGCTCAGATACAAAAGCAAACTACAAATGCACTTGGAGAATTTTTTCAATCGATGGAAGCCTTAGGAGGGATGCTAGATAAGTTCGATGGTTCAGAGTCCTCAGCTAATGAAACATTATCGTTTCTGGAGCAACTAAAATCTCCCTCTTCATCCGCTACGCTAGAACCAATTAGATTAGCTGACACTTCGCCCCTTATTTTAGCTGCTCGTTTTGGACATGCCAAGGTTTTATCTCTGTTGTTAGAGTTTGGAGCAAATCCACAAAAAAAAGATGGTGAAGGACTTTCAGCTTATGATTGGGCAATCAAAAACAATCATGTTGAAATTTTAAAAACTCTCAAAACGTTTGGTATCGAAGGTACAGAAACTTCTCCTGACGAAGAATTGTTAAATGCTGCAATCGCAGGAAACTCTCTCCAAGTGGCTGAGGCTTTAGCAAAAGGGGCAAATATAGACGTTAGAGATTTAAGGCAAAAGACAAAAAACAAAACTTCTCTAATGCTAGCTGTAGAACATGAGCATTTAGAAGTTATGCTTCAACTATTACAGGCAGGAGCCGATCCTAATCTTGGTGATGCAATAGAGCCTGTTCCTAAATGGTTACTAGAACATACTGATGCAGATGGTGTTACTAGTATGGGATGCCAATTGGGGAGGACGGCTTTGATGTTTGCAACCCAACAAGGAAATCTAGAATTTGTTCGAGAGTTGATTAGAGGGGGTGCAGCACCTGATGTTAAAGATGGTCTAGGCTATAGTGCTTTAACAATTGCTTGTGAATTAGAGCGATTGTCCATAGTTCAGGAACTCCTTAGTTCAGGAGCCGACTTACATCAACGTGATCCCTTTGGAAATACTCCTTTAATGATTGCAGTTTCTAATAATCAAGTAGAAATTGTACAATATCTTATAGAAGCAGGTTCTGATGTTCATACCCAAAACCGTGAAGGTAAAACCCTGTTAATGGAAGTTGCTGGTCAAGGCAATCTTAGTTTAGTAAATCTGCTTTTAACCAAAAAGGTTGATGTTAACTTGCACAATCGCGAAAACGGTACAGCTCTTATCGCTGCAATCAATCATTACGGTTCTACTGAGAATCTAAAAGTTATTGAGGCATTGCTTGAAGCTGGAGCTGATCCTAATTTGGGGGATTATGAAAAAGGAAATGCACTCACAACATCAATTTACAGCGGGAGTATAGAAGCGATCGCTAAATTGATTGAGGCTGGAGTAGATGTTGGGAAACGCGATCGTGAAGGTAGATCGGCTTTAGGACTAGCAAAAGTTTATCACCGTCAGAATGTTTTAGCTTTCTTGAGAGGAGTTGTAGGCGATCGCGCTGCTGAACTCGAAGTCGATCTTGAAGTAGAACAAGAGGATGATGATGAACGTTGGGGCGAAGAAATTGAGCCACCAGACTTTTCGGAACGTGCAGCAACCGATGAATATCAGCAGGCAGTTAGAGATCTAGCTGAAATTTGTGGCGATAAAGCGAGCGCGATTAATGAGCTTGAAGGGGGATTTTATATCAATGTCAGAACCAATAAGCGCAAAGAAATTGATGTGGAAGCATTGCAAAATGACTTTTTAGAAAGAGATTGTTTTGTGTTTCAATCCGATCGTAGTATTGATAATTTGCCCCACAGGCTGTGGATCTTACCAACTACCGATAAATACGAAGCGATCGCCGCCATGGGAACAAATGGATGTAATTGCGGTATTGGCACTGGCTATGTTTTGGAATGGCTCCGCGAACTTGAAGAAGAACAACCTTTTGTCATCACAAGTATTCGGGGTGATCTCTTGTCTGGTCGGTTTCTCACGCCGATTCAAGACCCCGAAGAGTTAGCGGAGAGAATGTACGAATTTTGTCCTGATATCGTCAGTCAAGGCTGTGGCTCAGTTGAGAATTTAGCCGATAGCCTCAAAAATAGTGACAATCTCTATTTCTGGTGGGATTAATACAAAAAAATCTATATCACTGTTACCTGAAAAGATTGCATCCCTTTAAGTAGTTCGGCATAATTAAAAACCAAAACCAGAGAGCATACCGCCCACTGAGTGGGTGGTATGCTCTTCTAGGTTTTACAGCAATTACCGATCAAACGAACCACAAGGAAATTTTTGAAAGCGTTGCTTTGCAACGCTTTCAAAAATTTCCTTGGGTTGGGTTTGAGCGCAAAGCGCTGTAATTCACAAAAGTGTTGTCCCACTTTCGTAAATTGGTATTAACTAAAAACATGCTGATTGCAGCACAAAGTGCTGGAATCCCCTTAATGCTAACGATCTGGAATAAAAGACTGAAATAAAAGTAAAAATATGATCTACGAACGAGACTCTGAAGATATTTCTGAAGATATTCAGGTTACTGTCAAGCTCTTTGCCATTTTTCAAGAAGTATTCGCTACTGATGAAATGCAAATGCATCTTAAGTCTGGTACATCGGTGTCGGAAGTATTCGATCGCTTAGTTAGTCAGCATGGAAATCTAGAGCAATGGCGATCGCTAACTCGTTATGCGATCAATCTAAATTTTGCTGAACCTCATACAATCCTCAACCATGGGGATGAGGTTGCACTTATCCCTCCTGTAAGTGGTGGATAGGCTGCTTTGCCTAGCTGCCCTGTCCCGACCAATCAAGTAAGCCACTAAATTGATGCAAATCAATAAAGCTAAGCTGTAACAAAATCATCAATAGAGGACCTTCTTGGCGTTCTTGCCAACGTTTGGCGACAGCCAATTGTTCGCGGTCAACGACCGACAACTCAAGGAGGTGCCTCTCTAAATCTTCTTGGCGACTAGCGATCGCGTATGTCTGGGAGTGATAACTCATTGAAATCAAATAACTAATTACTTAGGCAATTTGGATTAATAGCGTAGCGCACATTACCATATCTATCAACGTCCGTCAAAGTTATTTTTGCAAGCTCGGTAATATTAAAAACCTAGAAGAGCGTACTGCCCACATCGGGTGGTACGCTCACTGAGCTACTTACTCCCTTCCCGCCAAAGAAATAGACATCAAAACCCAATAATTACCCAATAATTAGAGTTGCGGTGCTTCGCGCCGCAACTCTAATTATTCACTGGGAAGGGAGTAACAAGACTTGGAGACACTTAGTACAAATCTATGGCTCGAAATACCGTCTTGGCGAGTTACACTAAGGTTCAAAAAAAATTGGCAAAATACGACCTATATTAAGCTTTAAAAGCACATAATAAATTTAGTTCATAAATTTAGGTTAACGATCTATAAGTTAACGATCGCGCTAACGAACGAGTCTAAAATTTTTGCGATCGTATTTTAGATGCCTTTACTTAGATACTTTTATTAGATGCTTTTATTAGATGCCTTTACTTAGATGCCTTTACTTAGATGCCTTTATTAGCTCCCTTTTAGATCCCTTTATTTAGATGCCTTTATTTAGATGCCTTTATTAGTTTGCGTTGCTTTAACAACATTTCCGACATGAACAACCCTGAAGTTTCTGAAGAAATACCCATGCAAGACTGGCAAAGCCTCCAGCAAGAAGTTAAAGAATTACGCAAATCCGTCAATCGACTTCAGATAGAAAATAGCGATCTTGAGAATTCTCTATTAACAGCCATTGAACATGGCGATCTTGTGGAATCAGAGCTTCTAGATGTAAATAAAAGGTTAAAAAGTGAAATTATTGAAAGAAAAATGGCGCAAGCCACGCTGCAATCAATTTTAGAAATTGTCTATCGGGACAAGAGCGATCTAGAAATCATGCTAGCGACCGCTACCGAGCATGGCGATGCGATCGAGTACGAGCAATATAATCGTGCGGTCGAGACTATGCGCCAGAGCGAAGAGCAGTTTCGAGCGATCGCTGAATCCACCAGCATGGCCATGTTAGTCAGCCGTCTCAGCGATGGTGCGATCGTCTATGCCAATACTAGCGCAGGGGAAATGCTCCAAAGAGAAATAACCAGTCTACTTAAGAAGTCGATTAAGGATCTTTACTACCTACCCGCCGAATGGGCAGATTTACAACAGCAATTTTTGCAAAGCCAGCGAGTCCGCGATTATGAAATTCGTCTGTGCAGATCTAATCAGGAACCTCTATGGGTATTAGCTTCACTCCACTTACTATGGCTAAAAGGCGAACAGGTCTTGCTCAGCACTTTTTATGATATTACGCTTCTCAAACAGACAGAAATTGCTTTACGGGAGTCAGAAGCAAAATTGAGAGAACAGGCGAATCTACTGGAACAGCGCGTGGAGGAAAGAACACTAGACCTCAAACAGGCAAAAGAAGCCGCAGAAGCGGCGAGTCTTTCCAAGGCAGCTTTTTTAGCAAATATGAGTCACGAGCTCCGCACGCCACTCAATGCCATTCTGGGCTTTGCGCAGCTCATGCTCTACGACCAAGAGTTAAACGAGCAGCACCAAACTGACCTACAAACCATCTGTAACAGTGGTAATCATCTATTAATGATGATTAATGACATTTTGGAAATGTCAAAGCTTGAAGCTGGCAGCGTACTCTTGCGAGAAAAAGAATGTTATCTGTACCATATTATCGATACCGCAAGAGAAATGTTATCGCTGAAAGCGCAGGAAAAAGGATTAGCCTTTGATGTGAATATTCAAATGGATGTTCCTCCATATATTCATACAGATGAAAGTAAGTTGCGCCAAGTTTTAATCAATTTGATTGGCAATGCGATTAAATTTACGGAAACAGGACATATCTCATTGCGGGTATATGTGAAATCTATGCTCGAAAATCTACCATCGCCAACCACCGCTAGTCATGATGAAGGTCTAACCCGTATCCTTTGTTTTGAAGTAGAAGATACGGGCGCAGGAATTTCCGAATCAGAATTACCCATTCTATTTCAGCCCTTCGTTCAGACCGATTCAGGCAGGCGATCGCAAGAAGGCAGTGGATTGGGTTTATCGATTAGTTACAACTATGTGCATCTCATGGGTGGGCAGATGTCGGTCGCGAGTGAAGTCGGTGTCGGCTCAACCTTTAGCTTTCACATTCCGATTAAGTCTTTAGCCCTCTTTGAAGAACCATCTCTAAAAACGCCCCATCGAGTTATTGGTATTGAGGGAGATCAGATCTACCGCATCTTAATTGCTGAAGATATTCGCCTTAATCGTCAATTACTAACGCGAATTTTATCGCCACTCGGCTTTGATGTACGCGAAGTTAGTACGGGACATGAAGCGATCGATGTTTGGAAATCTTGGGCTCCCCATTTAATTTGGATGGACACGAGAATGCCGTCCCTCAATGGACGTGAAGCGGCTTCAGAAATAAGGGAAATCGAGTCCATAAGTAATACTTTAGAATCCCAGAAGGTCAAAATTATCGCTTTGACAGCCAGTCTAGTTGACTTAAGAGAAGAAGATTTATACCTTTATGGTTTTGATGGATTTGTAGCCAGACCATTTACGGAAGATAAAATCTTCGCAAGAATGGCTGAACATCTTAATTTGCGATACATTTACAGCGACAACAAATAGCTAACGTCAGTTCGGGTTAAGCTGGCATTTGAGCTAACATTTATTTATAGCTGTCACTATTTACAGCAATTATCGATCAAACGAACCACAGGGAAATTTTTGAAAGCGTTGCTTTGCAA
>NZ_ALWB01000093.1 GCF_000332215.1 Pseudanabaena biceps PCC 7429 | reverse complement strand
CGATCTCCTTGGAAACCATTGCTTGTATGCTTTTCTTGCTTTTTCAGTAAGCCCTACTTACGAGATAATCTTCTATTAATCTTCGTGGTTTATGATAAATGTCTTGATCAATTAACGAGTCTGAGAATCTACTAAAGAATGCGATCGCTGGCAGCTCTCATTAAAAATTGTTTACTTGACTTAGAAATCAAAGTAAATGTCACCATCCGACAAAAGCGCCAAGAAATACATATTTTGCTGGAGTCTACCTACTTTGGCGATCGCCAAAGTTTAGTAGGAGCGATCGCTAACTGTCTTAGCGACATTGATAATCGATTGGAGTCAGCAAAAATTTATGCATTTTTGTTCGGACAGCCCTTACCTTTATGGATAGAAAAGATAGTCCTTTCTCAAGATCAGATTTCTGTAGCTAGCGAAGAGACAAAAACACAGCCCGAAAATCCAAGGATATATGCGGGAACCGCTCTAGTTAGCAGTAACGAAATAACTATCGCCGATCGCTTTATTGTTTGTGGGCTAGGCAGCCTTGGACAACATACCGTATTTAATTTAAAGAAGTTTTCCTATCGAGAGTATGAAGTAAAAATCCGCGCCATCGATAAGGTAAAGCCAGAACTAATGGAATTTGATAACTTCCACGAATTTCTTGACGAACCCATCATTTTGGGAGATTGCCGCCGTTCTGAAGTGTTAATTAAAGCGGGAATTGCTGATTGTCGAGCAATTTTATTGGTGACTAGCAACGATAATGTCAATATTGAAACAGCGATCGCCGTGCGTCGCCTCAATCCCCACATTCATATTGTGGTGCGCTCCTCAAGGCAAAATCTCAATCAATTACTCAAAGAGCAATTAGGAAACTTTGTTGCCCTCGATCCTGTGGACTTACCTGCGGCAGCCTTTGCCGTAGCAGGTTTGGGCGAGGATACCCTAGGGTTATTTCAACTTGGCGTTCATAAATTGCGCGTCGTGAACTATACCGTAGAGCCAAATGATTATCAGTTTTTGAGGATTCCCGCTTTCCAATTGCATAAAAAGCACTCTCGGCTTTTAAGTCTTGCGGAGCCTCAATCCGATCGCCTCTTTTTTCAATGGCAGCCTGATCGTACTATCCAAGTTGGCGATGAGATTGTATGTATCGAGTATGTAGAACATGATTTCCCCACAATCCATCGCCATCCAGAATTAATCGATCTTTCCTCCTATCCCAATATTTCTATTTCCCAAAAAATCAATCTCCAATTACGCAAATTTATCAGTTCGGCGTTCTGGACATCTCAATGGAAGCAGATAGTCTCTTGGTTTCAAGCTGAGAAGTCGCGCCGCCTCGTGCTATGGGGGGCAATTACGGCAATTTCCTTGTTAACGCTTAGTTCTGTTATTTTGTTTTTTAATGTGCCGAATATTTCATGGCAGAAGGCTATTTCCACCAGTATCATTTTGCTTTTAGGTGGTTATGGTGATGTCTTTGGCGGATTGGGAGGAGAGGATCAAGTCCCTTTATGGTTAATGTTGTTTTGCGTATTGATTACCTTAATCAGCTTACTGTTTGTGTTGGGAGTGGTGGGATTAGTTACCGATAAGATCCTCAGTTCTAAATTTGAATTTTTTAAGCGATCGCTTCCTCTGCCGAAGAAAGATCACATTATTCTAATTGGATTTGGGAGGCTCGGACAGAGAATCGCTGACCTTCTATTTAAATTAAAACTTCCCTTTGTAATTGTCAGTGAGAATCCCCATGATTGCGATCTTGCCGATAAAGTACCTTGGTTAACTGGCAATATCATCGAAGAGTTGTCGAAGACTAATCTAGCTACTGCTAAGAGTATGCTCTCCGTTACCGACGATCAAATGCTCAATCTTGAAGCAGCACTTTTCGCCCGTGATGCGGCGAAAAAAAACAATCGGCAAATGAATTTAGCAATCCGTACCTACGATCGCTACTTTAGCGACAATCTTTCAGAACTCTTACCCAAATCCCAATCGTTATGCGCCTATGCTCTCTCGGCTGAAGCCTTTGCGGGAGCGGCTTTTGGTGAAACTATGCTCAGCCTTTTTCGCCTTAATCAGCGCACAGTTTTAGTTGCCGAATATGTCATTTCCGAAAACGATACTTTAATTGGCAAGAATCTCTCGCAAATTGCCTATGGCTATACCGTTGTCCCTGTCTATTTAAAAACGCAACAACCTAAGGCAGATGGACATTATGAGTTTTATATGCCTTCCGATGATGAGGTTATGAAAGCAGGCGATCGCCTGACAGTTTTAGCTTCCATTTCAGGGCTGCGGCGGATCGAGTTGGGGAATCTCCATTCTCCAAAGCAATGGCAGTTACGCGCTAAAAGACCGCTTAATTCCAGCGTATTACTAGATGCGGGAAATAAGCTCAAAAATATTTCTGGTTGCGATCTTGAAGTGGCAAGGCGGTTTATGCAAAGTCTTCCTGCTGCGATCGAGCTGCCCATGTATGACACGCAAGCCTATCGATTAGGGCAAGCCCTCATGCGGCTCCTTCCCATCAAAATTTATCCCCTATAATGACGAATCTAACTCACGCGCAAACATCTCATCGATCGCCAACATCTCACCATCAGTAGTCAAGAACTTATGATCCTTGGTAGCTTTAATGCGATCGCCATTTTCTAGTTCATACCCCGAAAGTGCAAACTTTGAAACCGTGAAAGGAACTGACTTTCAGAAAGTGGTGAATTTGATCAATCACAGACCGAGAAAATCACTTGACTATCTTACTCCTTACGAAGTATTCTTTGCTTCATCATGTCATCCTTGAATTGGCGAAGTTCAAAAGCTAAAACAAGCGCTTAGGCAAAAACAAACATTAAATATTTAAGAGTTTTAAATTTATGAAAAATGGATTTGTAGGCGCTTTGGTTTTTGCTGTCATTGCGACTACAGCAGGTTCTTCAGAGGCACGCCCTATCCGCGATGGAGCTAGATATTGGGAGTTTAGCAGGCAAGAGGTCGAATCTGTGATGCGGGAGTTTGGTGGATCTCCAGGATCGATGAGATTTTTGAAGGAATTAGATCGCCGATGCAATGAAGGTCATCGTACTCAAAACTTGCCTAGGGGAAGAAATGGTCTTTTTACTTATTCGCCTAGGGGAAGAAATGGTGTTGATTTTATTTCTACCACTCGTTTCTTCTGTGCCATTACCTAAACAGTTAATTTAAAACTAGGTAGTGCTGCAAAGGAAAGGATTTTGTGTGCAAGGATGTGCGGCGCTTCGCACCGCACATCCTTATCTTTTTAGGACTACCTTAATTTTTTTCTAACTGCGATCGTTTTCCAAGTTTAGTTTGCGCTTAGTTTGGGATCGCCAAATCTAACCCACGTTCAAAAATCTCATCGATCGCTAACATCTCGCCATCAGTAGTCATGAACTTATGATCCTTAGTAGCTTTAATGCGATCGCTAGTCTTAGATACTTGCCATGACCTGATTCATAGACAAATTCAGCTTAGGAAAAACATTAGAGATAACTTGCTCGTTCTCTCGGTAAACTTTCTCAATATAAGTTCCATTCACTAAATTAAGCACCGAAAAAGTACCTAAGAGGAAATCGATAATCCAATATTCAGGAATTCCGAATTGAGCATATTCTTCGCGCTTTTCTACAGTATCCACAGTACGACAAGTTGGACTAACAATCTCAATTGCTAATAGGCAAGGCTCATACAACATATCAGGCTGATTACCTAATCCTCGTTTCTGCTCTAGAGTCATCACCAGTACATCAGGTCGGCGCGTGCGTTTACCATTAAATATTTCAGTGCTGTTAACACGTACACAGTAAGGTAATTGATATTGCTGAACTGCTGACTGTAAAAAAAACGCCAAGAACATCATCACATCGTTATGCAAAACCGTTGCTGGAGTCACTTCAATTAACTCTCCAGCATTAAAGTCATAACGCTTATCAGTGCCGTCATCATAGGTCAGATATTCTTCAAAGGTGATTTTTCTAGTAGTGGTAACAGCCATCAGTTTGTAACCTCTCTGACCATATTTAATCTTGATCGTTATTGTAACAAAGCAAATCTAACCCACGCTCAAAAATTGCATCGATCGCCAACATCTCACCATCAGTAGTCAAGAACTTATGATCCTTGGTAGCTTTAATGCGATCGCCATTTTCTAACTCATACTCAAAGACTTCTTGATTACCGCGATCGTGCCATTGAGCGATCGGTTGTGTATAGACAAATCCATTCTCATCGACACTATAAACCTGACATTCGATTTGATGTTCCACGATCTTACCGATCGGCATTAAGCCATATTCCACAGTTCGCACCAAAGTGTCGTAACTGAGGCAATACTCCGCAAAGAGAACCATCTGATCGAAGAGATCATTAGAAATTTCTTTTCTAATTCCATTCTTCGCGCAACCATCAAGGAAAATAGAACGCTGTTTTTCCATCTCTTCAGGTTTCTTTTTACCCATAGCCCGCCGCAATAAGTCCGCCGCACCAAGGGAATAGCCAGCTAATTCCTGAGCCATCTTCATGATCTGCTCTTGATAACAGTTATGGGTAACGACTCCATTGGCAAGAAAATAGGGAGAACTTTGATCTGCCATTTCAATATCAAAACATTCAGATTCTCCCCAATCTTCAACGGATACCACAAATACTGGACGAGCATCCTGTAGATATGTCTCTGTATAAATTGTTTGATACGCTTCAGCCCAACCTGTAAATTTTGTCGCATATTGCGATCGCACAGGTTTAACCATTACTCCTGATTGCAGAGAACGTTTTGCGGTTTTACGACTTTCTCGATCTGTCGTAGCGATCGCCTCTTCTAACTCTTCCTGCATTCTTAAAGATGGCACAGGAACAAAGTTATTCTTTTTCTCTCCCGTCAGTTTATTGGGTAATCTTGGCTCCCCAATTAGCTGATAAAAACGGGCAATGTCTGTAATCATTACATGGGTTGAATGCAATGAGTAGGAGATTTTTAGACTACTTAGCAATTGTCCTACTTGTTTAATTAGTTGAGTAGAAATACTACGAAAATAAGGGTTTTGCGTATAGGAACCATCGCTATCCCATAGACCTCGCAAAACATCAATGCGATCGCATTCTTGGTAATCAACTATGTCAACAGGTAAGTGCTTATCTTTAGAATTAACTTTCCAATTTCTACCGCCATAGATTGTGTCCATGAAAATAGTTAGTGGCGTTGGTTGTGGTTGCGTATTGAATTTTGCATAGGCATACCAGCAACGGGTATGAAAATAATGCTTCGGTTTACCTTTCCATGTCTCAGCGATTAGATTAGCAACCCAAGTAGCAGTTTCTTCACTAGAGCAAGCAATATTAGGAGAACTAGAGGTCAAGTGTCCGTCACCAACTAATAAACCTAACAAGTAAGCTTCATTGGGTTTAAGTGATTTATTATTTTTAGAAATTTGCCAAGTTTCATAAATGATTGAACCATTGACATGAGCATTCTTGATATTGCCCAATGGCTTTAATTCATAGGCAAAGCGATCGCCCTGTGGTGTGAGAAAACGATGCTCTGGTGTGCAGAAAATTTCTGTACCTGTTGAAAGCGTGATTTTAACAATCGATTTAATGCCACTTTGCCATTGTTTTGCAACTTTTGCTGACCATACGCGCTTACCATCGGATGAGAGGACTAGATCCCCTTTGCGAATATTCTCAATTGCTGTACTGGTGCCGTCTGGTCTAGCAATTAAAGTTCCTTTTGCAAGACATAAAACGCCATAGGTATTGTTTAAAATAGGCTCTAAAGTATGGTGCTGATACTCGATCGCTTCTCGTCCATGCTTACGATTAATGAACTTGGGAATTAGTCCTGCATCCAAAGGACCTGGGCGATAAAGCGCTAGAATCGAAGAAATATCTTCAATGTTGGAAGGTTTGAGATCTTTAACAATTTGCTTCATGCCTGACGATTCTAATTGAAAAACACCTTCGAGATCGCCTTTTTCGAGAAGCTTATAGGTTTTTTGATTTGCCTCCGTGGACATATCGGGAGCGATCGCATCGATATGAAATTGCGGATCTTGATTGTCGCGAATTAGCTTACTGGTATGTTCGATGGTAGTTAAGTTTCTCAATCCCAAGAAGTCCATTTTTAATAGACCGAGGGATTCCAAATCTTCCATTGTATATTGAGTGACTACCTGCCCTTCATTACTGCGTTGTAATGGCACAACTTCATCAAGGGGAAATGGGGAAATCACGACACCCGCTGCATGAACGCCCGAACTTTTGTTCACACCTTCAATCCGCATCGCCATGTCTAGCCATTCAAAGACTTTGGCATCTTGCTTGTAGCGATCGCGAAATTCTGGTGCTGGCGACTCCTCGGAAATCATTACCTTTAACTTCGCAGGCTTGCCACGCGATACGGGAATCATCTTCGCCATCTTATCGGCTTCGCTGTAGGAAACATCCAGCACTCGTCCCACATCCTTAAGCACTGCCTTAGAAGTCAAGCGGTTAAAGGTGACAATCTGCGCGACCCGTTCCTGACCATAGCGCTGAGTTACATAATCAATTAATTCCCCACGGTGATCGATACAGAAGTCCGTATCAATATCAGGCATCGACTTCCGTTCGGGATTGAGAAATCTCTCAAAGAGAAGTCCATGATGAATGGGGTCGATATTCGTAATTCCTAAGGAATATGCCACAAGAGAACCCGCCGCACTACCACGTCCCGGTCCCACAGGAATCTGTTTATCTCTAGCATATTTAATATAGTCCCACACCACTAGGAAGTAAGTCGCAAAGCCCATTTGCATGATAATCCCCAATTCAAAACGCAGACGCTCTTGGTAATTTTGGGGAATCTCCGCATGGGTTTTGACATTAAATCTCTGTAGCAAACCTTGCCATGTCACATCTTCAAAATAGGTGTCCGCAGTATGTCCTTCAGGAATGGGATAGTCCGCCGCACGGGGATCGCGCATCAGGTCGTAGGGCTTGACCTTATTCGCGGCATGGAGTGTATTCGCAAGGGCTTCCTCAATCAACTCATCTTCTAAATGGTCACGAAATAGCTGCTTCATCTCATCATAGGACTTGAGATATTCCATACCGCTATAACGGAGACGTTTCTCATCGGAAATGAGTTTTCCTGTTTGGATACAAAGCAAAGCATCGTGGGCTTCCACATCGGAGCAGGAGGTGAAGTGAGAGTCATTAGTAGCAATTACGCGAATATCCAATTCCCTTGCAATCTTGAAAATCTCGACATTTACAATCCGATCTTCAGGATAGCCATGATCTTGAATTTCCAAATAATAATCATCGCCAAAATGTTCCTTATACCAAGCCGCAACCCGTCGCGCTTCTTCAGGATCGCCTTTCATAATCGCCTGCGGTACTTCTCCTGCTAGACATCCCGAAGTAAGTATCAAACCTTCTTTATATTCCAGAAGATAATCTTTACTGATGCAGGGACGCGCAAAAATCCCTTTGCCTTGAAAGCCTTGTAAATGGGAAATAGAGGTTAGTTTAACGAGATTGCGATAGCCCTGAGTATCTTTGGCAAGAACACATTGGTGATATTTTTTCTTTTTCTCTTGTTTAGTAATGTCCCCATTTAAAACATACATTTCATTGCCAATAATTGGCTTAATCCCCTTAGATTTGCAGGTTTTGATCAGTTCGATCGCCCCATACATCACCCCATGATCGGTCAAGGCGATCGCAGGCATCCCCAATTCCACCGCACGACTAACTAGATCAGGAATTTGGCTTGCCCCATCGAGCAAGCTATATTCAGTATGAACATGTAATCCAACAAATCCAGTCATAGCAATCTCTAACATCAAATCTAGACCTATAGATTAACACGGGGCTATTAGAGTTCTATAGCGATCGCTTATTAGCTTATTAACTGATGTTATAGCTATATTCACTTACAGCGCTTTGTGCTCAAACCCAAACCAAGAAGATTTTTGAAAGCTTTGCAAAGCAAAGCTTTCAAAAATCTTCTTATGGTTCGTTTGATCGATAATTGCTGTAAGTACTTGCAAAACTTACGTAAAGATAATTCATGAATTATCTTTATGTGAATTCTCTTAAAGCCGATCGCAGTATTGCCGCAGTTTCGTAATTTTGTTGTTGCTCATGAAGTTGGATTGCCTTGGTAAAAGAGGCGATCGCTTCTGGGAAATAGCCGACTTTCATGAGCACAACACCTAGATTCTGGTGGGCATCAGCATAGTTCGGTTCGATCGCAATTGCGTTCTGGTAAGCAGCGATCGCCTCGGTAAAACGTCCTGAGGTTTTGAGCGCAATTCCGTAATTAAAATGTCCTTGGGCGAAATTGGGAGCGATTTGCGTCACCTTTTCAAAATAGGCGATCGCTTCTTTCTGGTTGAGTTCTTGATAGATATTTCCTAAATTAAGATAGGCGGAGAGTTTGACTAGGTTAGGAACATCTAGAGCAATTACCTGCTCGTAGGCCTTCTTGGCTAGTTCCCAGTCTGCATTTTGATGATGGGCAAGCCCCAAATGATAATGTAACTCACAGCGAATTAAATTCTGGCTCTCGGTATCGTCCAGTAAGGCTAATCCCTTTTGGAGTAACTCAATCCCCAAAAGGCGATCGGCATCTTGAGGACTACTAATGTACAAAGCACCTAATTTGTTGAGCATATAACTATCTTCAGGAAATGCTTCCAAATGCTTATGCATCAATTTTTTGGCAAACTCATACTTTTGTTTAAGCTGGATCTCGCTATCGGTATAACCATAATGCAGTAAAACGGGAATGTTTCTATTAACATTTAGCACTTGCCAATGGGGCTCTTGCGCTTGTAAAGCTAACACCGACCGATCGATCGATTCATGGTAAATACCTGTAAAGGTAATCGCAGGATGATTGCGAAATAGACGTAATACCATGGAATAGGGGGCTTGCTTTGCGGCTATTTCTGATCGCAAAAGATTCACCGCGAGACAATCATCCCGTTGCATCACTTCTTGCAAAGGAGTGATCGCCCTTTGCTCCAAAACTTCATCGGCATCAATTACGAGGATCCATTCGCCCTTAGCCCGCGCGATCGCATGGTTCCGCGCCTGTGAGAAATCATTACACCATTCAAAGGGAAATACTCTTGCTTGATATTTCTTGGCGATGGCAATGGTGCGATCGCTCGATCCTGTATCGACGACAATGATTTCATCGGCAAGCGATTGAAGACTCTCTAGGCAGTTGGCAAGGCGGCGTTCTTCGTTTTTGACAATTAAACAAGCACTTAAAATGATGGGAACTGGCGATCGGGCAAATCCTTGCTTGGTAAATTTAGCTAGTTTAGTTTTAGCTGGTTTAGTTTTAGCTGGTTTAGTATGGGACATTGATGGGGATTTGGGGATTTATTACTTAAGCTGATTTCTTTAGCTTATTTCGTTCAATATCAAATCGATAGGCTTGGAATCCAGTAAAGTTTGCTCTTTTTTCAGAATCAGGAAGAGCGAAGGCAACATGTTCAAAGGGTGACAAGTGAGCGGGTTTAGAAGTTAATAGGCGATCGTGTAGTTTCACATCATCGGCGAGACTCCGCACGCCATCATGATTGAGATAACTGACTCTGGCGCAGCGTCCCACCGCAACTTTGATGAGCTCATGCATATCTCTAATCTCCTCAATGTCTTCTGGCTTAATTAAGGGTAAATGCCATTCTCCTGTGGTTAATTGCTGCGGCTGACTCGCATCATAGGCAGCTTTCATTTTATTAGCAAGATATTGGATTTCGGGCTGTGCGTCAGGATGACAGCGCTGTTCAAAGAAGTTTTGAAATTCCGTTCCCGAACAAATTACGGTAATTGTGGAAAAAGGTTCTAAAAGGCGATTGACAACCTGTTTGTGAATGCCAATCTCTACTAGTCGTCGCGCATGACGGATCGCATCAAGCCTAGCTTCTTGCCACACTGCCGATGCTGCTTCGATTTCAGCTTCAGTTACTTCCTTTTGGGCAGACATTCCCTTTTGGTTTTTACCCCAATGTAATGGATAGACTTCTTGACTCTCGACGAGTTTAATCATTTTCTCGACGGGAATGGCGCGACTGCTGCTGCTATTTTTGCTGAGCATCCGATGGGTCATAAATTCTGAGTGAACCATGCGATGGTAGGTCAGCACAAACGTAGTTAGGCGATCACCTGTTATGTTAATGCTGTCAGCGATGATGGCGGCTTGGGGATGAAACATGATGCTTAATTCTTAATTCATTTAAGATTGTAGTCTATGGAGTATGACGGCTAGATACGATCGAACTCACGTTAATTTAGTTGGCTTGGCGTATAATAAGGTTAAATTTTGTAAAAAATTAAACTATACATGTCCACTACCATTGCGCCTGAAACCGTGACCGTTAAGCACGAGATTAAGGACATTACACTTGCCCCACTTGGTAAACAACGCATTGAATGGGCTAGCCGCGAAATGCCCGTATTGCGTCAAATTCGCGATCGCTTTGCTGCCGAAAAACCCCTCGCAGGTATCCGCATTGCTGCTTGCTGTCACGTCACCACTGAAACCGCCAACCTCGCGATCGCCCTTAAGGCAGCAGGTGCTGATGCCGTATTGATCGCCAGCAATCCTCTTTCCACCCAAGATGATGTGGCTGCTTCACTCGTTTACGATCACGGGATTTCAGTATTTGCAATCAAAGGCGAAGATAACGCTACATACCATCGTCACGTTGAAATGGCGCTTGCTCACCGTCCCCACATCATCGTTGATGACGGTAGCGATGTAACCACAACCCTCGTCCTCCACCACGCCGATCAAATTCCTGAAATCATCGGTACTACCGAAGAAACCACCACAGGCTTGGTTCGTCTTAATGCCATGTTCAAGGATGGCAAGTTGACCTTCCCTGCGATCGCAGTTAACGACGCTGAAACCAAGCATTTCTTTGATAACCGCTACGGTACTGGTCAATCTACCCTCGATGGTATTATCCGCGCTACCAATATTTTGTTGGCTGGTAAAGTGATCGTTGTCGCTGGTTACGGCTGGTGTGGTAAGGGCGTTGCTCTCCGCGCACGCGGTATGGGTGCAAACGTTGTGGTCACCGAAATCAATCCTGTTGCTGCGATCGAAGCCGCTATGGATGGATTCCGCGTGATGCCTATGGATGAAGCCGCTAAGGTTGGCGATATCTTCATCACCGTGACTGGGAATAAGCACGTTATCCGTCGCGAACATTTTGAAACCATGAAAGATGGTGCGATCGTGGCTAACTCTGGTCACTTCGATTTAGAAATCGACCTCGTTGCTCTCAACGATCTCAGCGAATCTGCCAGCTTCGTGCGTAACTTTACTCAAGAATATCAACTCAAGTCTGGCAAATCCGTCATCGTCATCGGTGAAGGTCGCCTAGTTAACCTCGCTGCGGCTGAAGGTCACCCTGCTAGCGTTATGGACATGAGCTTCGCGAACCAAGCTCTTGCCTGTGAATTCCTCGTTAAGAATAAGGGCAATTTACCTGCTGGTGTTGTACCTATTCCTAAGGATGTCGATCAAGAAATCGCTCGCTTGAAGTTACAAGCAATGGGTATCAAGATTGATACGCTCACTCCTGAGCAAGTTCACTACCTCAATTCTTGGACTGAAGGAACATAATCAAAAAAGGGAGCGCTAAGCGCTCCCTTTTTTTGTGAATGCGAGCAATCATGAATATGCCAAATAAGGTATATTGGATGTGAATCAACAAATCAGAGAACAAATAAATGACTCAGAATCAGATCCCTGAAGTTATTCAAGGTGGCGACAATGTGTTTAAGGATTTGGGCTTTGCGCCTGAAGAGGCTCTTAATCTCAAAATTCGGGCTGACTTGATGTTGAATATTAAGCGGTTCATTCAGTCTCAAGGATGGACGCAAAAGCAAGCGGCTTTGTTTTTTGGTGAAACTCAACCTCGAATTAGCGATTTGATCAATGGCGATATTGAGAGGTTTAGCCTTGATAAGTTGGTGATGATGTTGGTGCGTGCAGGGATGGATGTGAGGTTTGAGGTAAATGTGAAGGCTGCTTAAGAGTTGCTGATTTCTAGCTTCATTCTTGGTCAGATTGTCGATACTGCAACATTTGCTGATAGCGCTTTTGTCCAATTTCTATATCTAATTTTGAAGTCTTTTGCGTTTTCTTTTGAAAGGCATGGAGAACGTAAACGGCTTCTGCAAATCTGGCAACATAAAAGATTCGATAAGCATCTTCAGTCCGAATACGAATTTCTTCAACACCTAAACCAACGGTCGGCATGGGTTTAAAATCTGAAGGTGTATCACCACCCTGAATTGCTCTTAGTTGGAAACCTGCTTTTTTACGAACTGTATCAGGAAAATTTGTTAGGTCATTTAGGGATGAGCCGATCCAGCGAATTGGTTTATCAGTCATACCCTTTGACTCTCATTATTTTCTTCCATCACGGACAGTAAAAATTCGCGCAATTTATCACGTCCTAAGCCTCGATAAACATTCACTTCACAGCAAATATTTTGAGGTTGCTCGGCTTTGGCAAAGCGAACAATTCCTTTAGATGGTTCATCGGCATAAATTAATGGAAGTTCTGCTTTTCTGAGAATTGCCGCTTTTTTGCGATCTGCTTCTTGGCGATCGGGTAAGTCATGATAAGGGCTTTGGCGTTCTATCGCGATTATAGGTAAAGAAAACATAGCTTCATGGCGACAAATCAAAATATCGAGAGAGCTACAACTCTTGATAAATCTCTGTAATTCATAATGGAGACTTGCTTCTAGTCCATTTTTCTGAACTATACGCGCAAGGGAAACTTCAGGAAATAAACGGTATTGAGTTTTATCTTGCAAAACTCCTTCAATCAATTCCATCAAACAAATTTGTCCCTGATGAAGAAAAGATTTTCCTTCTTGAACTTGGCTCATGTACATGGTAGATCCTCGGTTTTTCATAGTTGTTTTTGCCTAAAAATCGTCGTCAATCGCAGAATCCTCAGATTGTTCATCATCAATTTGAATCTCAGGTTTATCTCCATTAGAACGCAGAAAAATCTCAATATTATTAATCAAATCTTGTATAAGATTTTTGATTTCTAAATGCTGAGATAATGAAATCCGTGATGTTGACGGAAATCTTTGATCTGAGCTAATCTCATAACAAATGTCTTGTGCAGTCATATCCAATATCAAAGGATTGTAGTCAAAACTTGGCAAATTATAGAATTTGGAAGTCGAATACGTATGTTCTTCAAAATCAGACAAATTTACGTTTATTTTTTCACTCAATTCAATAATTCTTCCAAAAAATTCAGGCTTTTCTGATGGTGGTATATAGAGCTTTTTAAAATATGAATCTGCATCCTCATTGATTCCAAAAACTTCATTGTAAATAGTAATAGTCCAATGAAATCTAGCTATATGATTAGTCCAAATTTTGTCATGAATAGACAGAGCAAGTTCTGATTGTTGCTGTACAACGTACATAGCAACTTTTGGACGCTTAGAATCAGTCTTAGGAATGATCGTTGCGTACTGTTTTCGATAACGAACCTCGTATAAATCCTTTAAACCAAGTTCATCTAATATCGCAATTACCGTCTCAATAGTCGGTATGCCAGAAGAATTAACTCCTGTACTTGCTGTTGAAGATGACTCCTCCTGATGGAGCAAATCACTGATACCCAATAAAGACTGGAGTTGCTTGACATCCCAAGCGATCTTTTGAGTACCATCATCGAGCGTTAATAGCTCAACATTTAAGGGTTGCCTATTCACGATTCTCATATACCCTAACACACTAATTTGGTTGCTTGGATATACCCTAACACACTAATTTGGCTTTTTGGGTAAATCTAGCAAAAAAATTTTAGTATTTGCTATACACAAAAAATCAGTTAATTTTCTGACTCGTCACTTGACTTAGTAACTTCAAACTTAGTACGCGGCAAAGCCGCCACGATCGCATCTAATACTTTAGTTACAGGTACGATTTCCATTCCGTAATTTTGCATTACCTGCATACTGGGAATAATTGCCCGTTTAAATCCTAATTTTGCGGCTTCCTTTAAGCGCATATCTAATTGCGATACGGGGCGCACCTGTCCGCCTAAACCCACTTCACCGATCATCACTGTACGCGGATCAACCGTGCGATCGCGGAAACTTGCTGCTACAGCGATCGCTACACCAAGATCCACCGCAGGTTCCGCCACATTCAAGCCACCCGCCGCCGCCACATAGGCATCAAGTTTTGATAAGGGAATCCCAATTCTTTTTTCAAGAACCGCCAGAATTTGCAGAAAGCGATTAGTCTCTATACCAGTTGTGGTGCGGCGCGGCGATGAATAACTGGTCGGACTGACGAGGGCTTGTAGTTCCACCACAATTGGGCGCGTTCCCTCACAGGCGACAATCGTGGCGGTTCCGGGGACAGATTCATCGCGATTGCCGAGAAATAATTCCGAGGGATTGGAAACTTCGCGCAAACCGCGATCGATCATCTCAAATACACCGATTTCCTGCGTTGCCCCAAAGCGATTTTTGACCGATCGCAATAATCTGTGAGTTGCAAAGCGATCGCCTTCAAAATAAAGAACCGTATCAACCATATGTTCTAATACTTTTGGCCCCGCGATCGAGCCTTCCTTGGTTACATGACCAACGATAAATAGTGAGATATTCTCGCGCTTAGCGACACGCATCAATGCCGCCGTACATTCCCGCACTTGGGAAACAGAACCAGGGGCAGCATTTAAGTTTGAGAAATAGAGGGCTTGAATACTATCGATTACAGCAACCTTGGGACGAAGAGATTGTAATTCTCTCAGGACTGTTTCTAAATCTGTTTCTGCTAATAAATAGAGATCTTCAGAGTTCTCTTCTAAGATTCCCAATCGCTGCGATCGCAGTTTTACCTGTTGTGCTGATTCCTCGGCACAGACATAGAGCGTGGGATAACGGCTCATCAATTTTTGCGCCATACCCAGCAATAGCGTACTTTTGCCAATTCCTGGTTCACCACCAATCAGCACAAGGGAACCTGCCACAATGCCACCACCTAAAACGCGATCGAGTTCTTCATAGCCAGAAGGCGATCGGGCTTGGTCATTATCGGTAATTTGCGAGAGGGTTAAGGATTCTCTAGGTTTGGCTTTGCCCGTGGATTTGGCTGTACCAAGATGCGAGAATGTAGCGATCGCATTGGTATTTGCGGACACGACAGGAATTAGTTCCTCTTGCAAGGTTCCCCAACTGGAGCAAGCAGGACATTTCCCATACATCTGCGGGAAGTCTTCACCGCAGTTATTACATACATATCGAGATTTTGCTTTTGCCATTGTTTCAATATATAACAGGCTTAATGATAAGGGTAGGATTGGCCGCGCAGAGCGCTGCAAATCCTAGTAAAAAAAGCGAAATTTGCTATACTAGAGAGCAAACTCACCGCTTAGATTTTTGTGTCTGCAAGAGATATTTACCATAACACTGTGAGACTTGCTTTAGAAAAGGATGGCTGGACAATCACTCACGATCCATTTCCTCTTCAAATTGGCAAGAAACGTTTATCGGCAGATTTGGGAGCAGAACGCTTAATCAGCGCTGAGAAAGAATTGCAGAAGATTGTCGTTGAAGTAAAAAGCTTTGTAGGGCAGTCTGACGTAAAAGACTTACAGCAAGCGTTGGGGCAGTATGTCTTGTATAGTCAAATTCTCAATCAGATGGAGGTTAAACGAGTTCTTTATCTTGCTGTATCTCAGCCAACTTTCAACAGTGTTTTTACTATAGAGTTGGGATAGATTTTGCTAAAAAATCAAATTGTTCGATTAATTGTCTTTGATGATGAAAGTGAGATAATTGTAAAATGGATACCCGATTAAAATATCAAAGCATCATTAAGAATGTTCTTCAAAGTCATGCTGACTATCGTGCTACTTTACCTGATGGTTATTCCTCTCAAGTTGTGTTTGATGATGAACGAGGGCAGTACCTAGTTTTAGATGTTGGCTGGAGTGGTAATAAGTATCTCCATGCAACACCAATTCATATCTGTTTGATTGTGGATAAAGTCTGGGTTCAATGTGATGATACTGAGGAAGGTATAGCTACTGATTTAGTGGAAGCAGGTATTCCCAAAGAGGATATAGTGCTCGGCTTCCGTTATCCTAAGATACGCGAGTATACAGGGTTCGCTATAGCTTAATGGGGACATAATCGTGTGTAACTAAGTATTATATAATCTACACGATAATACATAGTCAGCTATAAACAAACCATCAAATATTCTCAACATGATTAGCAGCCAGAAAATGATTACTTACGAACTTACCCGATGGGATATGCTCGCAGGCTTTATGACGGTAGGTTTCCGAAATCGAATTCTACTGGTATTTATATTTGCTGTACCTTTGTTCAATCGATTGCTGACTCTTGCTCCCAAGTTTGGCACTCATTCCTTACCTTACTTATTATTCGACTTGCTGATCTATCTTGTTGGATTTGCTGCTGTCTTTATCATTTTGCAAGTCGTTTTTGGATTAGTCAATGCCTTCACACCTAAACATCGCGGCGTAGTAGGAAGACACGTCTTAGAGATTACAGAAGAGGGACTGGTAGAGCGAACGGACTTCAATGAGACATTACACAAGTGGTCTTCTATTTGCCGTATCCTCTCACTTTGGGGATATATTTATATTTACGTCAGTGACAGCAATTCATACCAAATCCCGAAGAGGTGCTTTCCTCCTTTGGTGATTGAAGACTTCTTGTCCGATATACGCCGAAGGGCAAAACAGATTAACTCCTAAAGAAGTGCGATCGCTGATCTTGTAGCGTGCGTTAATGAAATGTAACGCACATTTTTGATGTTTGTTGTTAATACGTTACGCTGCGCTAACCCATGCTACTACCATAGTCAAATTAGACAGGATTTTCCCAGCAATATTTATGATGTACTTTCTCTTGATTCGCAAAATCTCGCCGTACACCGCCCCTGATATTCTGCTGGGCGCATTTACTTCCGAACAGGCAACACAGGATGCACGCAAATCGTATCTTGATCGGTATCGCCCGACGGATAAAAAAACTACGACGAATGGTTGGCTCGCTCAAATCTTCCCTTGGCTTCGGTGTCAGCCCGAAACAGACCCGAATGGCGATCCGTGGCACAAACAAGCATACAAATCCGATGGACTAACCGAAGACGATTTGATCATTCAGACTTTCGACATGGAAGGCGATCCAACGTTCAACGAGATCTCCGTTGTGAGCTGTTACTACGATACAATGGGGCAAATCTTTCGAGAAATTGACTCGATACATCCAAATCGGCTAGTGGCTGAACAGCGGATGAAAGAAATTGAAACCATTGCCGAGAATGCACCCGCCACCGATCATATGCCACCCAATCAGTTTAGTACGCAAACGATACGAATCAATGAGATTCACTCTGATGCTCCTGAACAGCAACCTATTCGGTAACACGAATGGGATAATAGTCTTGATTAGCGATATTCCTCAATTAGGTGTTAAATCAGCGGTGCAGGCAATCATTTTTGTTGGTATTCAAGCAAGTGGCAAATCAACCTTCTACAGCCAATGTTTTTCCAATACTCACATTCGGATCAACTTAGATATGCTTAAGACCAGACATCGAGAAAAGCGTCTTGTAGAAACCTGTCTGGAAATTGGGCAACCCTTTGTTGTCGATAACACCAATCCTACACCTGAAGAACGCGATCGCTACATTTCTTTAGCCAAGAGTAACAGGTTCCGTATCACTGGTTATTATTTTGAATCCAAAATTGCAAATTCAATCCAACGAAATCAGAACCGTGAGCTTGGACATCAGGTTCCAGAAAAAGCGATTAGAGGGACATCCGCACGATTGGTAGTTCCGACCTATACAGAAGGGTTTGACGAACTATATTATGTTCGGTTAGTACTAGGAGAATTTACAGTACAGGAGTGGATTGATGAAGTTTAACGAATTGGATACAAAGCTCAGAGTTTTTGAGACAGCCCATGATCTCTGTGTATTATCAGGTATCTTTATGGTTGCTAGAATAGATGGGCGGAACTTCACCCGATTGACAAAAGAAATCCACAAATTTGAGACTCCTTTTGATGCGCAATTTCGAGATTATATGGTGTCTACGGTAAAACATTTGATGGATTGTGGATTCCGAGTTATCTACGGCTATACCCAGAGTGACGAGATATCGCTTCTATTGCATCGAGATGAAGAAAGCTTTGGTCGTAAACTACGCAAACTTAATTCGTAAGAATTCAGGTAAGAATAGGAATGAGAGAAATAGAAGAAGGATCAATTAAAGCT
>NZ_ALWB01000092.1 GCF_000332215.1 Pseudanabaena biceps PCC 7429 | reverse complement strand
TTGCGCCCCGTAGGGGCGCAACTTTATGGGTTTTAGTAATTTATTTTGCACAAGTACTTATCGTGAGTCTATAGAAATGTATATTTAGTTAATTACAGAGTGAGTTACAGAGTTAATTGTAGAAAACTAGATTTATTGATTCTTGAGTTAACTGGTATTCACGGTAATTTACCTATGTAATCGCGAATAACAGGGGTGAAAATCTTGACTACCTGTTGATAAACTTCTCTTTTAAATCTAACAATCGACTCTAAGGTTTGCTCGATCGCCATAAATTGTACGACCCGAAACTCGCGATCGTGAACATCTAGCTGACATTCAGAAGCGGGATGATCCCAATAGAAAGCAAACCAACGTTGCCTTTGACCACAATAGTTTGCCCATTTACCAGACAATTTTAGGGTTGGGGGAAAGTCATAATACAACCATTCGGGATGCACGTAGGCTAATACGGCATTATTGATACCCACTTCTTCGTAAAGTTCTCGCAAAGCTGCCACTTGAGGATCTTCACCATCATCAATTCCTCCTTGGGGAAATTGCCATGAATCAGGTACACCTAAACGCTCGCCGACTAGCACCTCACCTTTACGGTTAAAAACAATAATCCCCACATTTGGGCGATAGGACTTCTCTGGTGTCATAGTTTTTTATTTAAACAAAGCAAAAGCATAACACCGCCGCTAATTATCATCAAAAAGAGAAATCCCTTCGCTCAGCGAGGGGATTTCTCTAAGGTCGCTGATGACAGCTAAGTAGACAGGTGCAATTAAATATAAAATCCCAAAAGCTATAGCGATCGCGCAGCGATCGCTATAGCTTAGGTCGCGCCATCATCGCTTTTCTTTAAACCAAGGCTCGCTCTAATTGAGCCACAGGTTCGGAGATTTTTGGATTGATAGGTGAGCTCTTAGGCGTTTGCAAGCCGACCATTTCCGCATTACTGGCTCCAGGGGGAACCATGGGATAACAGTTTTCATCGCGCTTAACTCGAAAGTCAGCAAATACGGGACCATCATAGGCAAGGATCTCCGCAACTGCCGATTGTAAATCGCTAGGTTCAATTACCTTTACGCCCCTGATGCCAAAGGCTTCGGCAAGTTTTACAAAGTCTGGCATACCGACTTCCATGTTGGAAGAGGAATAGCGCTCGTCATAAAAGCTCTCTTGCCACTGGCGTACCATGCCTTGCCAACCGTTGTTGACGACGATCACTTTGACCTTGATGCCGTACTGCGCCAAAGTTCCCAGCTCCTGAATGTTCATCTGAATGCTGGCATCACCGCTAATACAGATGACTTGCTCTTCGGGGAGAGCCACCTTTGCCCCCATTGCCGCAGGCATTCCATAGCCCATCGTGCCAAGCCCTGCACTGGAAATCCACTTGCGAGGAGCGGTTTTGATCAGTTGAGCTGCCCACATTTGATGCTGTCCGACATCGGTTGTAAAACAAGCATTGGGAGCTTGTCTGCCAAATTCATAGATGACTTGCTGGGGCGATAACACATTGTCATAGGTGGGGACTTCAAGGGGATAGTCCTCTTTCCAATGATCGATTTGGACAAACCAATCTTTGGTTTGTATATTTTCTTCGTAACTAGTGGCTTCAAGCATTGCTTGTAGTACTTCCTTTACGTCGCCGACGATGGGCACATCGGGTTTGCGATTTTTGCCAACTTCCGCAGGATCGATGTCAATGTGAATGACTTTAGCGTCGGGGGCAAATTTATCTAAGCGTCCCGTAACGCGATCATCAAATCGCGCTCCGATCGCGATCAACAAATCGCAGCCTTGAACCGCAAAGTTGGCATAGGCAGTACCATGCATTCCCAACATCCCGACAGAAAGGTAATTGTTTTCATCGTAAGCCCCCTTACCCATGAGGGTTGTGGTTACGGGTAATTGGAAACGCTTCGCTAATTCGGCAATCTCGGCATGGGCATCGGCAAGCACTGCACCACCACCCGCGTAGAGTAAGGGGCGCTTAGACTCGCGAATTAACGCGATCGCCGCCGCAATCTGATGCAAATGTCCTTTCACCTTAGGCTGATAGCCAGGAAGATCGATCTGCACATCAGGATTATAATCAAACTCCTGTTGAGCAATATCCTTAGGAATATCAACTAATACTGGTCCTGGGCGACCAGTCCCTGCGATATAAAAAGCTTCAGCAACGATCCGCGCGATGTCCTCAGGCTTACGAATCACATAGGAATGCTTGACGATGGGTAAAGTAATCCCCCAAATATCGGTTTCTTGGAAGGCATCAGTACCAATTGCGTAGGAAGGGACTTGTCCTGTGATCACCACTAGAGGAATCGAATCCATTTGGGCTGTGGCGATACCAGTGACGAGATTAGTGGCTCCAGGTCCAGAAGTGGCAGCACATACTCCCACCTGCCCAGTCGCTCGGGCATAACCATCGGCAGCATGGACAGCGCCCTGCTCGTGGCGGACAAGGTAATGTTTGATCTCGCCCCTTGCCTCGGCCTGATAGATTTCGTCGTACACTGGCAGTATTGCTCCACCAGGATAACCAAAAATATGTTTCACTCCTTGCCTTCTCACACTATCGATGAGAGCAAATGCACCCGTTGTACGCAAAGTAGCCTCCTCTAGACTCCTAACTTTAATAACTCTAAAATTTTCGCGTTCCAAGCCAAATCCTTGATTCAGATAGCAATCTCCACTATCAAAATTAGTTTTATTAGAAATGCAAATAGGTCACTTCCAATATTTTTTAATAAAACCGATTTTTTAGCCTTAAATAGCTGGGTACTGAAAGATAAAAAATCAGCCTAGATAATAGAAAATAGGATCCTACTGAAGCATTTCTAGGTACTTTTCGCTCTTTACTACGAATAAGTAGTTTATAGCAAGTACCTTAAGTTGATATTTTGTAGCAATTGTATCGATAATAACATAGACAAGCTGACACAAAGCTGCTAGATGTGATGTCTCAATTAGTTCTAGCAGGTCTCAGCCAGTCCGTATCATGGGTGCACAATATTAACAAACATGTAATATTTGCCCCACTAAAGAGATCTTTAGGTTACAGAATACCGACAGGTGGCATTTGAAAATATAATGACTTCGTGTCCTTCTGTCATATACCGTCCATATAACTTCCCATGAGTGCAAATTCAGAAAAAGATATTCCTGTCAATATCTACCGCCCAGCCAATCCCTTTACGGCAAAATGTATTTCCAATGATGTACTGGTAAGACCAGGAGCCGTTGGTGATACGCGTCATGTAAAGATTGATATTTCTGGCGGCGATCTTCGTTATTTAGAAGGTCAAAGTATTGGTGTCGTTCCTCCAGGTGAAGACAAGAACGGTAAGCCCAATAAACTCCGTCTCTACTCGATCGCCTCAACTCGTCTCGGTGACGATCTTGATGGTAAAACCCTATCCTTAAGCGTTAAGCGTTTAGAGTATCAAAATGAAGCAGGTGAGACCATCAAAGGAGTCTGCTCTAACTTTTTGACCGATCTTAAGCCAGGTGAAGAAGTGAAGCTAACGGGACCAGTTGGGAAGGAGATGCTGTTACCCGATGATCCTAATGCCACAATCATCATGATTGCTACAGGTACAGGTATTGCCCCATTCCGTGCATTCCTATGGCGCATGTTTAAAGAACAGCATCCCGATTACCAGTTCAAGGGTTTAGCTTGGCTCTTTTTTGGTGTACCTACGGATACGACAGTTTTGTATAAGCCCGATCTAGAGTGGATGGCCTATAAACATAAACGTCATTTCCGCTACGATGTGGCGATTAGCCGCGAACAAAAAAATGCTAACGGTGAAAAGATGTACATCCAAAACCGCATGGCTGAATATGCTGATGAGTTATGGGAGCTACTCCAAAAGCCCACAACCCATACCTATATGTGCGGTCTCCGTGGTATGGAAGATGGCATTTCTGAGTTCATGACCAAGACAGCAGCCAAGAGCGATGTTGTTTGGAAAGATTTTGAAAAGCAACTCAAAAAAGACGGCCGTTGGCATGTTGAAACTTACTAAGTAGCTAAGTATAGGTAAACTTAAAACCTAGAAGAGTGTACCGCCCGCGTAGCGGGCGGTACACTCTCTGGTTTTGATTTTTAATTATGCTAAATTGCTTAAAAGTTGCAAATTATGAAAATTAAAGGGTCGAATTTACGACCTTTTAATTTGGGGATTTGAGTTTTGGAATTTGGGCTTACTGATAATTTCTTAACCACAAAAATGGAACTTTTCTGGCTACTCGTAGGGATTGGGATTGGTGCGATCGCCACTAGTGCTTGCTGGGTAAGTTGGAATTATGCCAAACAAAGACATAAACGTAAATTTCGGAAGCGATCGCACAATGGTTTTAAAGATCGATCGATCCATAGCCTGAAATCTTGGGCCGAGAACTTACATCAAAATAGCCGTCTCGAGCGGGAGTCCTCAGAGAGCATTGCCCCCGATGACGATGAAGTCGAAAGCCTATTGGCAAAAATTGTTGAAGTCGCTCCCATTGGCTATATCCAAGTCGATCAAGATAATCGCTTAGCGATATGCAATGAAAGGGCGGCCACTATGATGGGTATTGCCAATCACCATCATGGGTTACTTCGCAAACCATTTTTATTACAACTAATTCGATCCTACGAACTCGATCATTTGGTCGAAAAAACGCGCGCGCTCAGCCACAGTGATCAAGTTGATTGGGTATTTCATCCAGCGATTCCCGATCCCGCTAATCCCGTACCACAGATAGGCAGACCAATTCGCGCCCATAGTATTTATCTGGGACGCGGTCAGGTGGGAATTTTTTTGGAAGATCGGCAAGAGGCAATTGCTATCACGCAGCAACGCGATCGTTGGACATCAGATATTGCCCATGAATTAAAAACACCCCTGACATCAATCCGTTTGGTTGCTGAGACGATCGAATCCCGCGTCGATGCTTCCGCAAAAATTTGGGTAGAGCGACTGCTGGGGGAAGTAGAGCGGATGACAAAACTCGTACAGGATCTTCTCGAAATTGGACAGATGGATGTCGGCATTGCTCCGCCCCTCAACCTAAAGGGCGTAAAGTTATCCCCATTGATACAGGCGGTGTGGTCAACTCTTGAGCCATTGGCAAATCGCAAGCAAGTCAAGCTCAACCATATTGGGGATACGTCATTAACTTGGCAACTTGATGAGTCGCGGATCTATCGACTCTTGCTCAACTTATTTGACAACAGCATTAAACATAGTCCATCACTTCAGTCGATTACAATCAAAACTAGCGTGGTAGACTCAACTCTACATATAGAAACCATTGACGCTGGTGACGGCTTTCCTGAAGAATCTTTACCCTATATTTTTGATCGCTTTTATCAAATCGATCTATCGAGAACGAGATCGGGACTAGATCGTGGCGGCAGTGGCTTAGGTTTAGCGATCGTGCGTCAGATCGTCACCCTCCACCATGGCGCGATCGATGCCAAAAATCATCCTGAAACTGGAGGAGCATGGATTACGATCTCAATTCCCACACAAACAAATTCCGTTACTAACACTTTGTAAGGCTCAGAGTACTTATTTAACTAAATCATGAGCGCAGAAAAACTCCTGAAAGACTATGCTTCTGGTCGGCGTGACTTTGCTAGCTTAAATCTCGCTAATGCCAACTTATTTAATAGCGATCTAATCGGTATTAACTTGACTAAGGCTGACCTGAGGCGCACCAATTTTGTCTTTGCCTATTTAAATAAAGTCACCTTTAATCATGCCAATTTATCAGGTGCAAAACTTGGTGGTGCAACTCTTAACCAAGCGATCATGATGAGTGCAAACCTCACGGAGGCAGACTTACATGGAGCCATGCTACAGCGCGTCAATCTGTTTGGGGCAAATCTTTCCCTTGCTAACTTAATGGATGCCAATCTGAGTGAGGCTGATTTACGAAGTGTCAATCTGCGTGGGGCAAATTTACGTTGTGCGATCCTGAGCGCGGCGCTCATGCGTGAGGAACGGGGTTATCCTCCCACTAACATGGTCGGTGCAAATTTACGTAAGGCGGACTTGCGGGGGGCAAACCTCAGTGGCTCTGATCTTACAGGGGTAGACTTATCTGGGGCAAATCTCAGTGAGGCAACGCTTTCGAGGGTGAATTTACAGGGGGCAAATCTCAGTGGGGCGATCGCTATTGGCACTATTTTTACGGAGGTAAATCTTAGTCAAGCCAATCTCACCGAGGTGAATCTCAAGGGGGCAAACCTCATGAAGGCGGATCTCAAAAATGCAAATCTGCGTCTTGCCAACTTATTTGGGGCAAATCTGAGTAAAGCCAATCTCAGTATGGCAACTTTAAGTAATGCAGGATTGATTCAAGCGATACTTACAGGCAGCGATTTATCGCGATCGCTTCTTGATCGAGCCAATCTCAGTCAAGCCAGTTTAGTGGATGCTTATTTGGTCAGGGCTAATCTAGATGGAGCCGATCTGAGCAATGCCATCTTGACCAGAGCCGAGCTTAGTGGTGCTAGTACCATTGGCACAATCTTTAGCGGAGCAACTATGCCCGATGGTAAATCCCATCCATAGTTCAGCCCATGAGATATTGCTCTAGCAATGTCCTATTCTTGATGGCGTTGCCATTTTGAGCATTGGTATTACCTTGACGTATACCGCCTTCATCAATCAATATGACAACTGAGCATTGCATCGCCTAACAAAAATATGGAAGATTCAAGTCTTCTAGAGGAAGTTATAGATAGCTTGGAGCAAGACAGCAATGTACTTCGCATCAAACGACTTATCCTCTTTACCTGCCATGATTCTTGGTCAAATGATGTCAACGAAGTTAAAGCGTTGCACGTACGTGAACTTGTGCGCGAATTGATGATCCTGTTTCCCGATCTCAATATGCTCAAGCACAAGCTAAATAGCCATGTCAAACAACTGAGTAAGCAATCAGACTATCTGCTTGCGGCAGATAATATTATTGATAGCCTTGGCTTTCTCTATACCTTGCGTGATGAAGGTAAACTTCCCCATAGCTTTTTAAATCCAGAGGTATCGAATGTCCCTGTTAGCCAGTCGATATCTAGCCACGATCTTCATGAGAAAAATGACTTTGATACGGTTCCCCATCGGCATAACCTGAAACATTTAACAAATCTGTTTGATTTACGTGCGGATATATCGCGGAATATTAGCCCTCTCCATGCCAAAATTTTACTATTCTCAACCCTAAACTATCGTTTTAGCCCCCAAGAACGTGATTGGTCAGCCCTATATACCTATGACATTGACGATTTAATCCAAACTTTGTTTCAAACCTACGAAACCTTTGAGTCACTAGAAAAACGATTAGCTGAGGTATGTCTAACCCTTGATCAACCTGAAGATGCAAAACGCGCGTCAGCCGTAATTTTGCAAGCTTTAAAACCATTCTATTAAAGCGAATCGTCACAAATTGTCTTGGCGATTGGTATACTCATCAGACAAACGCTATCTAGAAAGCAATGGCAGCTACTTCTTCTCGGCAACCCAAAATTATTGTGCTTGATGATGATCCGACAGGTTCGCAAACAGTGCATAGCTGTCTATTACTAACTAGATGGGATGTTGATACTTTGCGGATCGGTTTAGCGGATGCTTCACCGATTATGTTTGTATTGACCAATACCCGATCGCTTACTGCCGAATATGCCACCAAAGTGACTCGTGAAGTTTGCCGCAATCTCAAGCCTGCTCTAGCTGCTGAAGGTATTCAAGAATTTTTGATTGTCAGTCGTTCCGATTCGACTCTGCGGGGACATTATCCCGTCGAGACGGATGCGATCGCCGAAGAGCTAGGTGATTTCGATGCACATTTTTTAGTGCCTGCCTTTTTTGAAGGTGGACGCTTTACGAAATCCAGCATTCATTATTTAGTTGTCAATGGCGTACCGACTCCAGTCCACGAAACTGAATTTGCCAAGGATTCAGTATTTGGCTATCGACATAGTTATTTACCTGATTATGTCGAGGAAAAAACTAAGGGGAAAATTCCTGCGGCAAATGTACAGCGATTTTTGTTGGGGGATATTCGTTCGGGCCTTCGGCAGCGTTTGGCGCGTTTGTCCGATAATCAATGCGGTGTGGTTGATGCTGAAAACCAAGCCGATCTCAATCAATTTGCCTCGGATGTTTTGGCGATCGCCGCTACGGGCAAACGGTTTCTTTTCCGCAGTGCCGCAAGTTTATTGACAGCCCTTGCCAAGTTGCCCCCGCAGCCGATCGCTGCTGAGGACATGTCAAAATATATGCGATCACACAAAGCAGGCGTGGCGATCGTTGGTTCCCATGTCAAAAAAACAACGGAACAACTCGAAAATCTACTCAAAGCCCCCAATACCTTCCCCGTGGAGATTGATGTCTCTCGTCTGTTACAAGATCCCGCGACTCAGTCAAAAATACTACAAGAGGAAGCCCTATTGCAGGTGCAGCAGGCTCACGCAGCAGGAAAAACAGCTGTAGTATTTACCAGTCGTAAAGAATTGGAATTTACCGATATTGCAACACGCCTTGCCTTTGGGCAATCTGTCTCAGCCCTATTAATGGCGATCGTCCAGAATTTACCAGCCGATATTGGCTTTTTAATTAGTAAGGGGGGGATTACTTCTAACGATGTTTTAAGCAAAGGTTTAAATTTACCTACAGCAAGACTATTGGGACAGATCCTTGCGGGTTGTTCGGTGGTACGTACTCCAGCCGATCATCCCCGTTTCCCCGATCTTCCCGTTATCCTATTCCCTGGTAATGTCGGTGATGCCAACGCCTTAGCAACGGTTTACAGCAGACTCGCGATCGGGATTGAGGCGGACAATTGAGTCTGAAGATTGCCAGAAACTAATTTTATTTACTCAATTTACTCAATTACTTACAAATTTGTCTCTTCGAGGCTCGTATTGTTTAAGCTGGTTCCTAGGAGTAATGCATTCGTGAAATCACTTTTGAGTAAGTTTGTATTGTCTAAATTGGCTTCAGTCAAATCAGCATTTTGCAGGTTAGCGTAACTAAAATTGCAGCTAAAGCAATTTGCCCCCGTCAGATCGGCTCCTTGCAGATTAGCAAACTCAAGATGAGCGTTGCTCAGATTCGCACCCCGTAAATTCGCGTTTTGAAGACTTGCTCCTCTTAGAATTGCGCCACTTAAATCAGCTCCCCCCAGATTTGCCTCCCTTAAGTTGGCATTGCTCAAATCGGCATTAGTCAAGTTCGTAAAGCTTAAAGTTGATTGTTCTAAATTTGCCCCGCGCAAATCAGCTTCGCTTAAATCAGTGAGGTCAAGATCGGCATTTCGCAAGTCCGAGCTGGTCAAGTTAATAGCTGATAGCTTGCAGCATGATAATTTCAGCCCAGAAAAATTTTCGTAATCAAAATCTTTACGACCTAACTCATACATTTTTTTTAGTGCCATTCCCATCGCAAGGGCATTAGTTGGATGAGAGTGAGTTTTAGGATTTTGGGTAGACATCATGACGATCGCTCACTAGCTGGAACATATAGTTGCTGATAGTAACTAATGGTTTAAATATAGAATAGTCTCCTTAGATTGCACTTCACCCTATAGGATTGCATAGGGCTAACAATAACTCCCCAAGATAGGCTTACTATGGGGCGCGATCCAAAGCCCACAGATTATTTGTAATTGGGTTAGAATAATAGTAATAAATATCATTTAAAAATATTTATTATCAACTTTTATTAGCAATAGAGAAAATTATGTCTAAAGAACAAAAGGGCAATAAAGAGACTAAAAAGCCCAAGAAAGATCCTTCTGAAAAGAAGGATAAGAAAGATCCTAATAGATACAATTAAATTAAGATTGTCTTAATTTTAATAAAGTATATCGACTATCTTTTGCCGCGTTAAGAAGATAATGCTAGCTTGGCTCTGGGCTACTAGTATTATTTTTTAGATATTGCCCTATTGAAAATATGTTGAAATATAAAGATATAGAATATTAAATTATCGTTATGGCAACTGAAATTCTCGATAAGCCCAATAGCAAAAATTTTGCCGAATATGCGCCCCAAATAGTACAAAGAGCCGAAATAGCGTTACGTTGCGCTCCCTTTACAGTGAAGTTGTTTGCGGATATGGCTATTCAGGGTATAAATCTTAGGGCGATCGCTGGCTATGAGGGTATTAAAAACCAATATTTGACGCATCAGACCAACCTAATCATTACGGAGAATTCCTTGCTATGGTTGATCCAAGTTGGAATATTGCGGCGCGAGGTTGATGGTCAAGGTATTACTGATAGTTTTCGGTTGACCCCGATGGGACATTTTCTATTAGATAAGTGGCAAGCACAGCCAAAATTTCCGATCGCTAGTTTTTGCGATCGCTTGCAAAATTTTTGGATGCAAATTCAAATATCTCGATTTCTGTAGCCTCTCTTAGTGTTATAGCTGTGGGTAAATGTATTAGTACATGCCCCAAAAGAGAATGGTGCGGCGTGCAGCACCATTCTCTTTTGGGGTTTATTGATTTAGTCCTAAATTTTTAAAAATTATTGGTTTGAGAGGTTTTTAGAAAAAATGGAACTAAAGCTTCATCAGATCGTCTCATATCTGAGGGCTATGGCAACTCTTTACGTGGAGTATTATGTGGCGTAATTCATGCCATGTTGCTTATGCTTGCCTATGGCTCGCGGCAATAATATACGCGCCAACATTCATCCAGCATTCCTGTTTGGCTCTAGCAAATCACGTAAGTCGTTCGGCATAGTTAAAAACCAAAGCCAGAGAGCGTACCGCCCGCGTAGCGGGCGGTACGCTCATCTAGGTTGTAAGTTTACTTATGCTTAGGGACTTGCGATTTAATGAAGTACCAAATATAAAACCAGAATTGTTGGGACGGCTCCGCCGCCCCAACGATTCTGGCAGATCTGGATTGGTATCTTTTTTCTCGCAAGTCCCTTAGCTACATAGCACAAAAGTACATAGCACAAAAGTACATAGTACAAAAGCACATAGCACAAATCACGTAGTAAATTGAGCTAGGAATAAATCATAATGAATATTTTCCGTAAAAATTTTCGCAATCAACTGAGTAATAGAATCCAGAAAGCTTCTTTATCGATTATTGCTGCAACCCTCACTACGACACCTTTTCTCTCTACGTTAGAAGCGATCGCCGCCCCATTGACTCCACAAACGATCGCCCAAGTTCCACAGGATTGGCAGACAGGAGTTCAGTTACTACGCCTACTTGATAATTCGGGCAATCTTTCTAGTATTGGCATTCTCTTCGATATTGCTAATAAGCCTTCTACAACCTATGCGAATGCTGTTTATCAACTGTATGTAAGGCGTTCTGGGGAATGGCGCGAAGTTTATACCAACTCAGGGGCAAGACTCCTCTCCAAAAATTCAGGGCGGCAAATTGCTCCTGTGGAAGTAATTCCGTTAAATTTACTCAGCGAAAAGATCTCTCTTGACGATATTTACAATGGCGATCTCAAGGCTATTACTAGCGTTCGCTACGACTTGCCTAATGGAGTGAAAGATTCGAGATTTGAGATTGAAGAAATCAGGACTTTCTCTTCCATTACCACGACGAGATTGTCTGAAATCAATACTGGAAAGGTGACTTCCATTACAACTGCTTCGAGCAATTCCTCTAATAACTCCTACAATAATTCTGGAAATGGTTCGGGACTGTCTGATCGAGATTTAGGAATCTCTAGTTCTCAATCGACCAATACGCAATCCAGTCAAACTACCATCGTCCAGACCACTAACGTCCAGACTGATAGTTCGGTCAAACCGTTGAAACCGATCATTGTATCTAGAAAGGAGCGTGGTGATGAAGATGATGACTATGAGGGTGACGATCGCAAAGATCGCGATCGCGACGAAAAGCAGCCTGAAGGCGTGGAAATGTCAAAAAAGAATCCCCATCGCGGACATTTTAGCCTTGCAGTTTTGCAAAACCCCGCAAGTACATCTCAGGTCATTGCCAGATTGTCCCTCCGTTCCAAGCGTCCTAAAGGATTTCTCGAAGAGCGGTTTTTAGGGGATTATCGCTTCACAATTAACCAACGCGCTACCTTTATCCGTGGATTAAATCCAGGCGATCGCTTAGTTGTCAGATTGTTCGATGTGAATAATCGTCCTTTAGGCTATAGCGAAGTTCAGCTACTCAAAGACTTTTCTGCCATTAGTCTTATCTTACCCAGCGATCCCTCTGCCTACGGAACTTTAAGAACTATCTCTGGTATCGATTCTCAGCGTGTCGGGATCATTGACCGTAATACTAAAGTCTATGACTATTTCACGCAAATTCAGACGACGAGCATTCTCACAGAGAGCGTGGCGCGATTTTTGACCACTTCACAGGGCGTTCCAATTGGGTTGTTTAATGTTGCAGGGCTACCTCAAGCAACAAACAATTGCACCTATACCAATGCTTTTGCGAAGGGTGAGCGATCGCTGATCGAGCGGACGATTAGTGTATTTACTAGGGATATGCCTCCTGTAATGCAAGTTCTTCCAGGACAGCTATCACCTTTAATTCCAATTGAAAACTCGCAGTCTACAATCGATGTAGTTCGTAAGATTTTAGACTTTAAAGATCTCCGTCCCAACGGTATTCCCAGTTTTTTCTAAGTAGTTGAGCATAATTAAAAAACCAAATTAGAGAGCGTACCACTCGCTAGGCGGGCGGTACGCTCTTTTTATGCTTCGCTACTTAACAGCGATTATCGCTCAAACGAACCACAAGGAAATTCTTGAAAGCGTTGCTTTGCAACGCTTTCAAGAATTTCCTTGGTTTGGGTTTGAGCGCGAAGCGCTATAAATTCAAACAAAAAAGGGCAAACAAACCCGAAGAGACAAGTGGCGGCGCTTCGCACCGCCACTTGTCTCTTCGGGTTTATGTCCTCAGCAAACCTTACGTTGCTATATACTGGAATTGGGTGTGGAGAGTGTCAAATTGATCTAATATCGAATACCTATCGAATACTGACAACTTAGCTTTACTTGATGAACCAAACAAGGTTTGACGCTTTGATCGTCGGCAGCGGTGCTGCTGGTCTATATACTGCTCTCCGAATCACTGAATTAGCACCAAACTGGCGTATTGGGTTAGCGACCAAAGATAACCTATCAACCTCTGCGAGTGATTGGGCGCAAGGAGGAATAGCGGCAGTTATCGACAAAAATGATGCGCCTCAGTTTCACGGCAAAGATACTCTACAGGCTGGCGTTGGTCTATGTGAAGCAGAAGCCGTAGATATTTTAGTTAATGCTGCACCCCGACAAATTCAACAATTGATCGCTCTTGGGGTTGACTTTGATCGCGCTGAAGATGGCAGCTTAGCCTTAACCCTAGAAGCTGCCCATTCAATGCGGAGAGTGTTACATTCTGCGGATACAACGGGTCGAGCCTTGGTATCAAAGCTAGCGGCAGCCGTACTGCAAAATCCTCAAATTCAGGTTTTGAGTCAAACCCTAGTTTTGGATCTGCATATGGATAAGGGGCGCTGTGGTGGTGTTTTTTATCTAGATCGAGATCAGGAAATTGGTTGTTTAGTTTCCCCCATCGTGGTGTTGGCGGCTGGGGGAGGCGCACAGGTTTTTTCTCAAAATACTAATCCTCCATCTAGTACGGGAGATGGAGTAGCGATCGCGTGGCGAGCGGGAGCGGTAATTCGTGATATGGAATTCGTGCAGTTCCATCCCACTGCCCTCGCCTTACCCGATGCACCTAGATTTTTAATCAGTGAGGCTGTGCGTGGAGAGGGAGCGCATTTAATCGATCGCCAAGGCGATCGATTTGCCTTTAATTATCATCCTAAAGGAGAACTCGCCCCCAGAGATGTAGTCAGCCGCGCTATCTTTAGCCATCTCCAACAAACTAAAGAAGCAACTGTATTTCTAGATTTACAACCCATTCCGAAGCACACAATTTCCCATCGCTTTCCCAATATCATCAAAATTTGTCAACAGTGGCAAATTGATATTTTCTCTACTCCTATTCCCGTAACTCCTGCCGCCCATTATTGTATGGGTGGGATTGTGGTTGATTCCGATGGCGCTACTTCCATTGAGGGATTATATGCGGTGGGCGAAGCTGCTAGTACGGGTGTGCATGGAGCTAATCGTTTGGCTAGCAATTCGCTTTTAGAATGTTTTGTTTTTGGCGAACGTTTAGCAGAAAGGGTTTGCGCTCAACCCACGCAAATTTTTGTACTGCCCAAAGCGATCGCCCCGCAACTCGCTGATCGGGGGAATTCGGCAACTATTCAAAATATTAAATGGGTAATTCAGACCCTCAGTTGGCAAGCGGCGGGAATCTGTCGGGTGCAAGCTGAGTTGGAAACTGCCTTGACCCAAATTATTAGATGGCAAGATGAATTAATCAACCTTGCCGAACCATCGCGCCTATGGATAGAAACCCGTAATCTTGCTGATTATGCCTATTTGTTAATGCGATCGGCTTTGTTCCGCACTGAAAGTCGTGGTGCTCATTATCGAGATGACTTCCCCGACACCGATCCCTCTTGGCGATCGCATACCCTCATTACGGGACAAGATATCTCGCGATCGTCGATTTTGTAATTAAGTAGTTAGGTATAAGTAAACTTAAAACCCAGAAGCGAGTACCGCCCGCTACGCGGGCGGTACTCGCTTCTGGGTTTAGTTTTTAATGTTAAAATAAACGCAAGAGATCATTTTTTCTGTCACTCAATATTTCTAGGAATAATGGCAATGAATCCATTTGGTGGCATCGTCCAAAAAGCGTTTTATCTAGGACTTGGCTTGGCAACTGTTGCTGGGGAAAAAGCAGGCGAAACCCTCAGCGAACTGCGCACTCAAGCAGGTAAATTAGCTGATGATCTCGTAGAGCGGGGCGAGATGACAACCGAAGAAGCAAAGAAATTTGTTGATGACCTCGTGCGTAACTCCCAAAAGCCAATTGGGGAAACCCAGACTTCGTCAAGCCCCAGTGGCAAGGACGCTCCCCGCACGATCGCGATTGACGATGAGGATAGCGAAAGCTCTAGTCCTAATACGAACAATGTAGACGAACTTAAAGATAGAGTTCAAGCCTTACAGGATGAGCTAAGACGGTTGCAGAAATAGTTAAATGCTGTCGTCACTTGCTTTAAGACTTGCTTTAGGACAAAATCAAAGCCCAAGAAGAGAATGGCGGCAAATTTTATTTCCTGAGCGCTCCCAAAATAAACAATAAGTGTTGTGTGGCTTTACCGCGCCGCACTTATTGTTTATGGAGATGATTCTAGCGATTGACGAAGTTGATCTTCTGAGAAGTTACTCGTCAATGAAGCGGGAAATTGTGACGGTGCGATCGCTTGGATATAGGTATTATTTAGATAAGTCGCAAACTCAGGATGATTATTGAGATAGGTTTGAAAGAAGGCAAGACTAAATGCTTTGGCATAGGGATGCGTAAACTCTGGTTTCTCGCCTAAGATAGTTTCAGGAACTACCAAAACGCCGCGATCGCTTCTCTCTAGGAAAGAAAAATGTGTACCTTTGGGAAAGGTCACTAAATATTTTTGAGGAGTAGTTAACCATACAAAAGGAAAAAACTGTTCAGGAACCGCAGGGGTAAACAAATCATCGCCGCTAGCAAAAATAGCCGTAGGAATCCTAATATTTTGCATTCCTTCTTTCCCTAAGAGCGTGCTGCCACCGAGAGGATTTATGGCTAAGATTGCTTTGACGCGAGGATCGCTTAGGTCAACGTTACTGGCATCTGACGAGCTAAAGCGACATTGCAGAACCTTGGAGATGTTAAAAGAAGAAATATTTGGTTCGGGGATACCACATTCTTGATTAATCTGCTTGAAGTTTAATTGAGCGCCGCCTAACGTTAACACCGTATAACCACCAAGAGAATGCCCAATCAATCCCACTTGTTCTGGATTGAAGTGATCGCGCCATCGAGCATCGGTTTTGACCTTTTGTTCTAAAGCATTCAGTAGATACTTCACATCTCGCGAACGTTAAATCGCTTCCTCTGGTTGTGGAGCGTTACTTAAACCAGACAGAAAAGCGGCAAAGTCACGACTGCCAGTTTTAGGATGTTCTAGAGCTGCGACTGCAAAGCCATTGGAAGCGAGATGTTGCGATAAATATTGAAAAGTATCGGGATTAGAGGCAAGTCCATGGGAAATGACTATTAAGGGAGCGGGATGGCTCAATCCTTGCGGTAGATACAGATCTACAGGAATTTGAACATGGCGATCGCTTTGGAAATAGCTAAACTGCTCCTTAGTCCAGACTACTTTGCCTGATCGGCGCAGATCGTTAATGTTGGTTAGTGTTTTATTCTCATTTTGGTTGTTCTTAGTTTCCGCGATCACTTGTTGTTGAATAGCGGCGATCGCCAGTTCCTTTTTATATACTAATTGAGAGAATTCGGCATAGGCTTGTAAACCGCTTGGCAAGTCCAAATAAATAATCGGAACGGGATATCTTTTTAAAATATTGAGAATACTCAATCCCTCTTCACTATTTGCAGAGAGAATCAACGCCGCCCGCAAAGCATAAAATCCATTTTGTTGTGGAGTTATCTGTAAAATTCTGCCTAAGCGACGTACTAAAATTTCACCAATCGGAGAGTAGGTAAATTGAGAAGCCGTAACATGACTGATGTTGTAGCGGGTCGATAATGCTTCGCGAAATTGAGCTTTTTGCTGCTCTGGTAATCGATCGAGATAGAATCCCAAACGTTTACTGAGTTTTCCTTCCTTGGCAAACTTCTCCAAATCGTCAATATATATAGTAAATTCGCCAGCAGGGGAATACCAGAAGCGAATTTGTTCGGCACCATAGACAGGAGATGTAAAGATATGCGAAAAGGCGATCGCTATGCCAAGCCCGTAAGAGGCGATCGCGGCAGTTAGATCTCGAAACCCCAACGATAAAATGTCCACGATCGATCTCTTGGCTAGCAATTTTCTATTTTTTGTAAAATGTGCGATGATGCTATAATTGCTTTCGCAAAAAAGATGTATTCAAAACATCTATCTATGCCATCTACTATGCCGATGTAGCACAGGGGTAGTGCAGCTGATTCGTAATCAGCAGGCCGTGAGTTCAAATCTCATCATCGGCTTTACGATAAATTCAGAAAAAAGGGGATGCTATGCATCCTCTTTTTTCTGAATTTAAAATGGGATATCGTCATAATCGGGAGCTGCGGCTGCCACAGGTACATAGGATGTTGACATTGGTACGACATTACTTGGGGCGGTGCTAGGAGCGACACGAGGAGCTGATATGCTAGGGGTCGTGCTACCGCCAGAGCTAGTGCTACCGCCAGAGCTATGAATGCGTTGAGCCACTAATTCCGTCCGTTTCTCTTTATAGGTACCGCGATCGACAGTGTCGATACGAAGACGACCTTCAACTACAACTTGGTCGCCTTTATGGTATTTTTCAACAATTTCATCTGCCAAATTATTCCAGCCCACAACCTTGATACGATAGGGAGGATCATCAGCACGTCCGCCCGCAAACTGCACGAGAAATGAAGCGATCGAGCTTTGATTATCGGGTGTGCGGCGTAGCTCTGGATCGGTTAGCACTTCTGCCATCAGGACAATAGAGTTCATAGGTGATTTATCAAAAGCTAACGATTTTACTGTATTAGTAATCATAACGCGATCGCCAAACGATCGCCAAAACATGAGAAAGATAAATCAATATTTCAGTCAAAATCTTGAGCACAATAGCCCACATCACCATGTATACTTTTGCTGATTATCAAGCTGCTATGCTGCTAATAGGATTAATCAAGCATCATGCTGACCGTTAATGCAATCATCATCAGTGCTATCATCCTCGATGTTGGGATTCAGTCCGTGATTATCGACAGAATATTTCGAGCAAAACAAGGTAATAGGCGGCGGGAAGAAGTGGAAGAAGAAAACCTTACTCGCTATGAGTCCAACACATCTAGCGATCAGCCCAAGGGCTGGGAATTTAAAATCTTACGTACTAATAGCGGTGGTTTTCGCAGTCGGAAGGTTTTGAGCAAAGTATGCGCAGAAGAATCCCAAGCTGGATGGATTTTGTTAGAAAAGCTGGATGATCATCGTTTAAGATTTCGTCGTCCCGTTGTAGCTCGCGATCGCGATAATCTGTGCAAGATCGATCCCTATCGCACCCGTTATGGCATTGCGGAGATTGTAGAGACTTGGACGACGATCATCGTGCTACTAGTGATCATGAGTGGAGCTGCAATTCTGGGCTTTGCCGCCATGAATCGATTTTTTGGTGATTGGCAAACTCGTTCCTTACAGAATGCACCGCGTACTGGCGATAATAATGTCATTCGTCAGCCGCCTTCTCCCAATGTTAGCCCCAGACCTACCGCCCCCCCACAATAACGCCATAGCAAGATATAATCCAATCGCGCCTCAGAAATAATATTTTTTAGGCTAAGTACATCGTGGAGCGCCATATTTATTTCGCCATATTTATAGCTATAGTCAGTAATGTTAGGACAAAAATCAGACCCAATAGAGAGTTGCGGCGCGAAGCGCCGCAACTCTCTATTGGGTCTGATGTCCTGACTTAAGTGAATATAGCTATATATCAGGAGAAAGCAGTAAATGAAAGCAATTTTGATGACCGCAGTTGGTGATCCCGATGTATTGCAAATAGCTGATATCCCCGATCCGACTATTCAATCCCCTACCGAGATATTAGTACGACTCAAAGCCGCAGGGATCAATCCCATTGACACTAAAATCCGCGTTCGAGGAACATTCCAGCCCGAGCGCATGCCCGCAATTCTTGGTTGTGATGGTGCGGGCGTTGTCGAAGCGATCGGCTCTGAAGTTAGCAAGTTTAAAGTAGGCGATCAAGTTTATTTTTGTAATGGTGGCTTAGGACTACACCAAGGCAACTATGCTGAACTGACCACTATTGATGAAAAGTTCGCCGCCCATAAGCCCAAGTCTCTTAGTTTTGAAGAAGCTGCTGCCGTCCCTTTGGTCTTACTTACCGCATGGGAAGCTCTGTACGATCGCGCTAATCTCCAATCAGCAAGCATCAGCCCCAATGTCCTGATTCATGCAGGTGCAGGAGGTGTCGGGCATGTAGCCATTCAACTGGCTAAGTTGAGAGGAGCAAATGTCTGTACGACTATTGGCTCGGAAGCGAAGGCAAGATTTGCTAGAGGCTTAGGGGCAGATTTAACGATCGCTTATAAGGATAATGATTTTGTCGAAGCTGCCATCAACTGGACAAAGGGCGAAGGAGTAGACATTGTTTTTGATACGGTTGGAGGAAAGGTTATTGAGCAAAGCTTTCCTGCGGTTAAAATCTGTGGCGATCTCGTTACCATTCTCGAACCGCCAGCCGATATAAGCTGGAAAGTAGCCCGTACCCGCAACCTGCGATTTAGCTTTGAACTGATGCTAACCCCCATGTTATTGGGTAAAACTGCTTTGCAAGTGCAACAGGCAAAAGTCCTCAGTGAAAGTGCTGCTTTATTTGATACTGGCAAGCTAAAAATCCATGTCAGTGAAGTATTTCAACTTGCTGATATTGCCAAAGCACATCAACTCTTAGAAACTGGTTCGGCGATTGGCAAAATTGTAATTTCAATTTAATTTCAATTTAAATGGATTCTATCGCCAGCCTAAATGACTGGAGTTTAGACTAAGTTGATTAAGCTAATCAGAAAAAGAGCAGGAAAAAGTAACCCAGAGAATGGAGAACTGGGCAAATCCAAGAGAATGAAAAGGAG
>NZ_ALWB01000091.1 GCF_000332215.1 Pseudanabaena biceps PCC 7429 | reverse complement strand
CCACAATTTTTGCCATAACAACCCGATTACTTGTCCTTGTTCGGGGGCGATCGCTAAGGCACTGTGCAGAATTAATCCGTTCCCACCGTTTCCCGTTGGTCCATACCCTTCCCGTTTGGCTTTAATTTTGCCATAATCTAAATAGGTGGTATCTCCTATGCACAACACCAATTCCTGTTCTTCCACGGCTTCACTGGTCATTTGACAGTGTGGTTTTATGATCTTGCTAAATTCTGTTTTCCGATTGGCGAAAACTCATAAGCCCTTTTCAATTCAGAGCCACTCTTAAATATCTCGGACAACGCTTTCCCGAATCCTTGACTTATTTTTTTGCCGATTGAGTACCCTCGGTTGCTTAGTCTCTCATCTCCTAATTCACAACTTGCAAAATTCTTGTCCCACCAGTTCATCATTTTCTTCCCTGCTTTTGCTTGATTTTTACTACTTTAACCCCATCTGCACCCTTTATCTGAAAGTCTCTTCTGGTCTGCCTTTTAAAGATCCCGTGAAAAGTAAGAGGGTATTAGCCATTCAAAATCAGTAACTAAGCAACCTCTAACATGGCTATTCATTTTATCTCTAGTTCTCGTAAGTTGTTCCAGAGTCAAGTCAGGACGATTTTTCAGCACATTGCGTATCCACTCATCGTGAATTAAATTAGTCCATCGCGCTTTACAAATATCAGAAGTTGCAATCTGAACTATATAGATCTCGTAACGGAGCAGGATAAAGAACGCAAGCGTCGTACAAAATAGTAAGTTGACTGGTCATTAATCATAAAATCCTAATTTTTGCGATTCTTCAACCAATTCATCTAAAACCTTGCTTCTAGCGGCATCAATATTTGTTTTGTATTCCATTAAGTCTGTAAATCGAACTCGACGATGTTTTCCGACTTTGTGATAGGGTATTATGCCTTCTTCTAGTTGTTTGATTAAGAATGGACGCGAGACATTGATTAAATCTGCGGCTTCTTGGGTGGTGAGTTCAGCGTGGATGGGGATGATCGTTACGGCGTTGCCCTGAGACATCTGGGTCAAAATGTCTACAAATAGGCGATAGGCTGCCGCAGGGATTGTGGCTGTTTCTTCGCTGCCATCTGCTTCCACGATTTTGAGATGACGGACACTTTCGCTAATATGCGAGGCAAGAATACGGCTGCTTTCTTTAGAAATTTCGGTTTCTTCTTCGGTGGGAATGTGTAGAGACTGGTTTAGGGCAACCATCGGGCAACCTCAGATAGTTTTGTTTTTAGATTGCTTGAATTTTGCCAAAAGTCTAACATATTAAACGCAATAAACGAAATGATGATTGTTCTGTAAAGCGATCGCCCCAGACTCCCCCGCCACACTTAAATTTAATTTATTCAACGGTTTTGCAGTATTTTGAAGATAGCCTGATGTTTATACCGCAGTTGCAGATAAGTTATAAGTTAGACACCTCATCAACATGGAATTAAAACCCAACATTGATAAAGAAATTCAAATAGAACTTTTCTTTAATGGGATCACATTTCCTTTAGATGCAAAAGGTAGAATTGCCATACACGAATATCGCATGGACACAAAAGCCTGTGCTGGGATGTTATATATATTGCCAGAAAGCGAATTGCCTAAAGGTGAATTGCCTTTTCTAGTTGCTCCTGCTAACTATGTATATGGTGTTTTTTCTTTTGATGGGCAAGCGGCTATTATTGAAGTAAGCTCAATGGCACTTGATGGCGAAATCGAGGATTGGTATACAGTTCGATCACCGATCGCGCCGCCGCACTTAAATTTAATTTGTACCGCTCAGATTACTGGCTAGAGGAAAGTAGACTTTACTCAATTAAGTAGTTATAATTTTTACACTCAGGTCGGTTTAGAGTTGTCAAAAAAACAAGGTTGCAAAATTTCCGTTCAAGACTTTAGATATGTATGAGTGGGGAATCAGAAGCTATCAGCCAAAGTGGAGTGACTCAGCTACGGAATTATTGGGGTTAATTTCACGGATTCCTCTGATAGGATCTCAAGTTCAAGCTTTGTGGAGTTTGTGGGATGAGGAAAATGATGAGTGGTTTAATGATGCTCCTGTAGTCATCTGTACACAGGAAAATCAACTTGAGTTTTGTGCCAATAAACTAAATGAGTTTTCAATTTCACTAGATTCGATTAACTTAAGCGTTCCAGTTTATTGGTGCGAGGATGAAGACCCTGATACTAAATCATTTCGATGGGTTCAGCAAAGAAACCCTGAGTTCAGGGATTTAGTAGGGAAATTAATCACGGGAATTGAGATTGTGGAGTCTCGTGTAGAAAGAGATATACAAATATTTCTAGGTCTAGAGTTATGGATACTTTCAGGCATTGCCTTGCAGTTTCAAGATGAGCGTCTTGAAATCCTGAATGGGTTGGACTGTAATATCTTGTCTCGCAGCCAGAAGAGTGATGAAAGAAAATATACTCAGTCAAGCCAATATTAATATCTATGTTGGGTTATGCCACGCTGAGGTTGCTAAATTTTTGAATCCTTATTGGGTAAATCCTGAAATACTTATAAAAATTCGTTGCGAAATACATCTAAGCTAAAACGGCAAAGTAGGTTAAGGCAGTCTGACAGTCAGATTGAATTTGCTCTTTGAGTGCATCTAGAGAAGCAAATTTCTGTTCGGGACGGATAAACTTGACGAGATCTACATTTAGCTCTTGATCATATAGATCGCCTTGCCAATCAAATAGATGCACTTCCACCGATCGCCGATCGCCATTAACTGTTGGTCTTAAGCCAATATTCATCACCCCAAATATAGGCTTAGGGCTAGAGCTAATATTCACCTTTACCGCGTAAACACCATCGCGGGGCAAGCACTTTTGAGGAGGGAGATCGAGATTTGCAGTCGGGAAGCCGATAGTGCGCCCTAATTGCTTACCTTGGATGACTTTGCCTACCAGATTATAAGGACGACCGAGCAGAGCATTCGCAAGATCGACTTCCCCCTTAGCTAGGGCAACACGGATATTGGAGCTACTGATCCTGATTGGTGATGGATCGTTAAGTTGCATCGTCTGCTCAGGGATTACCGTTAGGCGATCGCCCCAAATATTATGTAAATCGGTAACATTTCCCTGACGTTTTTGTCCGAAGTGAAAATCAAAGCCCACACTGATGAGTTCAACTTGGAGAGAATCAATCAAGATTTTTTGAATAAATTCCGCCGCCGTAAGTTTGGCAAGATCGGCATTAAAGGGCAGCAAAACTAACTGCTCGACCCCCAGCAACTTTAACAGTGCGACTTTTTCATCGAAAGGGGCGAGGAGCAATCGCTGCTTTTGACTAAAAAATTCTTGAGGATGGGGTGAAAAAGAAACAACGGTGCTGGTTAAACTTGGATCGCGTAGCGCCTTAGGCAAAATGGGCGCAATCACGCGACGATGACCTACATGTACGCCATCAAAATTACCAAGGGCGATCGCAGTAGGTCGAGAAATTTGGGTTGGGTCAAAAATTACTCTCACGCTTAATATTTTGACACAATATAGCAATGCAAGGTTTGCTTAGGACATAAAAAACAAAAGACGAATAGCGCCGCTATTCATCTTTTGTTTTTTATGTCCTAGCTATAGAAACACAACCGTAGATAATGCCAATTCACAAAAGTGTGACAACACTTTTGTGAATTGGTATAATTTAGGATATAAAGCCCAGAAGAGTGTTGCGGCGCTTTGCGCCGCAACACTCTTCTGGGCTTTGTTTTTCTGGCTATAGCTATACAAAATGGATTGTCTAGAGGGCAAACGATCCCCTTGCCCCAGAGAATGACATCGCATGAAGAATTGTCATGAGATTCTGGTATGTTTGAGGTTCGCCGTTAGCTGACAATCCATGACCGTTAGAGAAACTTTTCGTCGCACAAAAATTGTTGCTACTATTGGACCCGCGACCAGTAGCCCCGATATGATTCGCCAGCTTATTGAAGCAGGCGCTAGTACTTTTCGCCTCAACTTTTCCCATGGCACCCATGCCGATCATCATCGCAGCATTTGCAATATTCGTCAGGTATCCAGTGAATTAAATCAACCCGTTGGCATTTTGCAGGATTTGCAAGGTCCCAAAATTCGCCTTGGAGTCTTCAAAGAAGGACCGATTACCCTAAACAAGGGCGATAAATTTACACTCACTAGTCGCAAGGTTGATGGCAATTCTGAAATTAGTTGCATTACCTACGACACATTAGCGGAGGAAGTGCCCATTGGCGCGGTCATCATGCTCGATGATGGCAAGGTCGAAATGGTCGTTGAAGATGTCAATGCAGAATTAGGCGATCTCTATTGTCGTGTCGTCATTGGTGGCACACTTTCAAATAATAAAGGGGTAAACTTCCCCAACGTGCATTTATCGGTCAGTGCCATGACCGATAAAGACCGCGAAGATTTGCGCTTTGGACTTTCTGAGGGTGTGGACTGGGTTGCCCTTAGTTTTGTCTGCACACCTGAAGATGTACTGGAAGTTAAGGATTTGATTGCGGCTTCAGGACGCAAAGCCAGCGTCGTCGCCAAAATCGAGAAGCATGAAGCGATCGCCAATATGGAAGCGATTCTCTCAGTTTGCGATGGCGTAATGGTAGCGCGGGGAGATCTCGGGGTCGAAATTCCTGCGGAAGATGTACCGATCGCCCAAAAGCAATTGATTAAAACCGCCAATCGCCTTGGCATTCCCGTCATTACGGCAACACAGATGCTCGATAGCATGGTGAGCAATCCTCGCGCCACCCGTGCGGAAATCTCCGACGTTGCCAATGCGATCATCGATGGCACCGATGCGGTCATGCTCTCCAACGAAACTGCGGTGGGTAAATATCCCATTTTGGCAGTGGAAACCATGGCAAGAATTGCCGTTCGCATCGAAAGAGAGCAGGATCTTAAAATGCAACCCCTAGAAAGCATGGGGCGTGCTATTCCCAATGCCATCAGTCAAGCCGTGGGCAATATTGCCATCCAACTCAAGGCTGCAGCGATCGTGACCCTAACTAAAACGGGTTCAACCGCTCGTAACGTCAGCAAGTTCCGTCCACCGATTCCCATTTTAGCGGTTACCCCCAATGTGCAAGTGGCAAGACGCTTGCAAATGGTTTGGGGCGTACAACCGATGGTATTAATCTCCTTACCATCAGCACGCCAAAACTTTGAGGCAGCCCTCAACCTCGCCCAAGAGATGAAACTGCTCTCGGCAGGCGATCTCGTTGTCATGTCGGCAGGGACTTTGCAGGATGTAGCGGGATCGACCGATCTGATCAAAGTTGAGTTCGTGTCCTCGGTGGTCGGTAAAGGTTTAAGCATTGGTTCGGGCATCGTTCATGGTCGAGCTAGGGTCGCCTTTCACCATCTCGATGTGCGCGACTTTAACGAAGGTGAAATCCTCGTCATCGATCGCACTGATGCCGACTATATCGAGGTAATGCGCAAGGCTTCCGCAGTAATCACCGAAGAGTCAAGCCTTGACTCCCATGCAGTAGCGATCGGTCGAAAGCTGGGCGTTCCCGTATTAATCGGCGTGCATAATGCCACGGGCTTTATCCGCGATGGCGAACCCCTAAGCGTAAACTTTAGCAAAGGCATGATCTACTCTGGTTCGCGATCAGACGATCTGACGTTTTAGCTATAGTGTGTAAAGTTCGCTAGACGAACCTTACACATTCCTTACACATTTATGAAGCTCGCGCTAATTTGATGTGGTGTGCCACCATGGCTTTGAATGGCTTGATCGGTGCTGGTGTGCCCCAAGACTGGACAACCCATGCGATCGGTCGTGAGCTAACGGCGTTGCATGGTATCGATCACGCCCAAACCTTAGCGATCGTATTACCCAACCTGTTGACGATTAAACGCGATGGAAAGTGGCAAAAGCTTCTGCAATAAGCCGATCGCGTTTGGGGTCTTGTTGATGGTACGGAAGAGTCGCGGATCGATCGCGCGATCGCGAAAACTCGCGACTTTTTTGAAGCGATGGGCATTCGCCCCCATTTATCAGACTATGGAGTGGACTTGGCTGTAATTCCTAAAGTTATCGATCGCTTTGAGAAAAGGGGTATGGTCGCATTAGGTGAAAACCGCGATATCACTCCCCAAGTTGTTGAACAGATTTTGACGCTCTGTGCCTAATATCTGTGCTTAATATAAAACCTGCGGCGCACGCTGCGCGTGCGCCGCAGGTTTTAGGGTTTTATATTTAATTAAGCCCACTTATAACAATTCACGCAAGTGTGACAACACTTTTGTAAATTAAAAAATAAACCTAGTAAGGGTTTTCAAGTTAAGAAATGGCTACGCCATTTCTTAACTTGGTATACTTCCTATATGGTAATGTTTTCTGAAGCTAAAGCCCTCAAAACCTTTTGCCCACTGCAATCCAATTCATGATCCAACCTCAATTTACAATTCGTACTGCGACCATTGCCGATATTCCAGCCATTTTTTCGCTAATTCAGGCTCTCGCTGACTATGAAAAGCTCTCCGATCGGGTAACAGGGGATATCGCGCAACTTCAAGAGGATCTTTTTGGCAATAATCCTTGTATTGAAGCGATCGTCGCTCAGATAGAAGCATCTCAGCAAGTTGTCGGATTTGCGCTCTTTTTTACCAACTATTCCACCTTCTTAACTCGACGGGGAATTTATTTAGAAGATCTATTTGTGTTATCGGAATATCGCGGTAGCGGTATTGGTAAGGCTTTGATTACCAAAGTTGCCCAAATCGCCTTGACTAGGGGGTGCGGTCGTTTTGAATGGTCGGTTTTAGATTGGAATGCACCTGCGATCGCTTTTTACAAACGGATTGGCGCAGAAGTTCTACCCGATTGGCGGATTTGCCGCGTCACTGGCGAAGGCTTAAAGAACCTAGCAAGTCCCTGAGCGATCGCGCTAGAATTTCTAGCAATCTCGGTTTGAGATTAATCCACTAGGCAAAGTGGTTTTGCATAGTTTTGCATTCGCCAATTGGGATTCTGATATGTTCGAGCTAGTTAAATCGGCTTCAGTTAGATTGGTATTATGCAAAATTGCGTTAGTAAAATTAGTCAATAGCATTTTAGTGCGCTTTAAGTTGACATTACTAAGATTTGCCTCGGTGAGATTGGCGCGGCTGAGATTAGAAAAGGTAATACTCGACCCGACTAAGTTGGCGCGGCTGAGATCGGATGCAAGGATATGGCTGTAGTCCAGTTTGCTAACTGGTAAATACGCTCCTGTCAGATCGCAAACTTGACATTTTTGAGTAGTTTGGAGCTGGATGACGTGACGCGGATTTGCCGCCCATGCGGGCAGGGGAAACAGAAGCAAAATGAGTAGCGCGATCGCGAAAAAGATGCGGTATTTCATAGCTCAAGTTTTCGACTCTAAATAAATTAATAAGTAAATTTAAATTGTGACAATGACGGGAGTGTGATCGCTAGGTTGCGTCAATTTTCGAGGTTCGACATCGATCGCACAGGCTGTGGCGCGATCGTATAACGGCTCGGTTAAGAAATGGTAATCGATCCGCCAGCCCCGATTGCGACTGAAGCCTCCAGAGCGATAATCCCACCAACTATAGTACCCGCCCGCCGATTCAAACTTCCGAAATACATCTTTAAACCCCAGATTTAAAACTGCATCTAGGGCTTCGCGTTCGATATCCGTTGACATCACCTTATTTTCGCGCCCTTTGGGATCGTAGATATCGAGATCGGCGATCGCCACATTAAAATCGCCACAGATTAGCACTTTGTCATTTTGTTTTAGCAACGCTTGCAGATATTCCTTTAATAATTTCAGCCAACGCAACTTATATTCATATTTTTCGCTCCCTACTTCCGAGCCATTGGGGACATACATATTCACGATCTGGACATCGTCATACTTTGCCGCGATCAAGCGCTTCTGATCATCCAGACTTGGCTCGGAAATTTCTCCCAATACCGCAGCAAAACCAGTTTGAATATCTTGTAAAGGCGATCGCGAAATCAGTGCTACACCGTTATAGGATTTCTGTCCATAAATATAAGTTTGATAGCCCAACTCCATAAAGGGCGAATGGGGAAAGTCGCCATCAACCACCTTGGTTTCCTGTAAGCACAGCACATCAACCTCAGGATTTGCCTGCAACCAATCACAAACATGGGTAATCCTCGTCCGCACTGAATTGACGTTCCAAGTTGCAATTTTCATAAAATCTCTATATCAAATCCATACAAGTAGCTCAGTTAGGAGCTTGGTTTGCTCGCCATGATAGCAAACTAAGCTTCTAGGTTTTAAGTTTACTTCTGCCTTACCTTAGTAAAACCAGAGGGCGTACCGCCCGCGTAGCGGGTGGTACGCCCTCTGGTTTGTTTTTTTTAATTATGCCGAACTACTTACTTAGCAGCATAAACATTATCCTTCGTGCCACAATTTAAACAGTTAATTAAATTTTCCCAATTTTGAGTTTGTTCGACATGATTTCTCACAACAATATCGCCGATTTGATTCGTGCCGCTTTACCTAATGCCAAAGTACAGGTGGAAGATCCCAATCATGATGGTCAACACTTTACCGCAATCATCGTCGCCGAACAATTTGAAGGTTTATCGATGATCAAGCAGCATAAACTGGTCTATGGTGCAATTCAAGAGCATCTTGACACTGGCGCAATTCATGCTCTACAGCTCAAAACCTATAGCCTCTCGCAGTGGGAAAGTATGCAGGTACAGGTTCTCTAATTAGAGATTGACCCGCAGCCAAAACCCCAAAGAGAATTGCGGCGCTTTACACCGCAATTCTCTTTGGGGTTTGATGAATTTTTGAATTGGCCTTTAAAGCTACTGTATAATTTGCTCGCGCCATGTTTATCGGAAAATTGGGTTAAAAACCCAGTCCTTCTAGGACAGATTTATATTGATTAGACGCTTTACATAATAGATACTATAATGTAAACATGACTCAAAAAGCTTTCAAGTACCGATTCTACCCAACTCCTGAGCAAGAAACCTTGCTCAGGAGAACTATGGGTTGCGCTCGATTAGTCTATAACCGCGCCTTAGCCGCAAGGACTGAAGCATGGTATGAACGTCAAGAGCGAATTGGATACGTTGAAACTTCCGCGATGCTAACTAATTGGAAAAAGCAAGAAGATTTGCAGTTTCTTAATGAGGTTAGTAGTGTGCCATTACAGCAAGGTTTGAGACATCTGCAATCCGCTTTTACGAACTTCTTTGGAGGAAGGGCTAAATATCCTAACTTCAAGAAAAAACATCATGGCGGAAGCGCTGAATTTAATAAGGCTGCTTTCAGATGGAAAGATGGCAAAGTTTATTTAGCAAAATGCTCTCAACCTTTGGATATCCGTTGGAGTCGTCAACTCCCTGAAGGTTCAGAACCATCAACCATTACGGTGAAGCTCTCGCCCTCTGGACGGTGGACGGTATCTTTGCTGGTAGATGTTGTAATTGAAACATTACCTGAATCTCAAGAGTCAATTGGTTTGGATCTGGGTATTACTAGCCTGATGGCTTTGAGTAATGGCGAAAAGATTGCTAATCCTAAAACTTTCAAGGCTAAGCGCCGTAAACTGCGTAAAGCTCAGAAAGCGCTTAGTCGAAAAAAGAAAGGATCTAATAACCGACACAAAGCTAGGTTGAAAGTCGCTAAGGTTCATGCAGCAATTAGCGATGCTCGTCATGATTTTCTTCACAAGTTGACAACTCGACTGGTTCGTGAAAACCAAGTGATTGCAGTCGAAGATTTGTCCGTAAAGAATATGGTTAAAAACCATAAACTCGCTCTCTCGATTAGCGATGCTAGTTGGGGTGAAATTGTCAGGCAACTTGAATACAAGTGCAATTGGTATGGTCGTACTTTTGTCAAAATTGATCGTTGGTTTCCTAGTTCTAAACGCTGTGGACATTGCGGTTACATTGTTGATAAGTTGCCTTTAGATGTCAGAGAGTGGGATTGTCCTAAGTGCGGCACGCATCACGATAGAGATGTGAATGCTGCTAAAAATATTTTGGCGGCAGGACTTGCCGTGTCAGTCTGTGGAGCGACTGTAAGACCAGAACAGAGTAAATCTGTTCTGGCTGGTGCTATGAAGCAGAAACCCAGATCGTGAGGTCTGGGAATCCCCGTCACTTCAGTGCGGGGTGGATGTCAACAATACGCAATATAAATCAGCAAATTAGTAGTCAATTTAGTAGTCAAATTCATGACCCTTCGCATTTACAACACAATCACCAGACGCAAAGAAGATTTTATTCCCCTCACATCGGGAATTGTAAGAATGTATGTTTGTGGTGTAACGGTCTATGATTATTGCCATTTGGGTCATGCCAGAGCCTATGTAGTTTGGGATATGGTGCGACGCTATCTGGAAACCAAGTACCAAGTTCAGTTTGTCCAGAATATTACCGATATTGATGACAAAATTTTAAAGCGGGCTCAGGAACAAAATACGACTATGCAGGCGATCGCGGAGCAGTACATTGCCGCCTACGATGAGGATATGGCAAGGCTCAATATTGCCAAAGCTAATAGTTATCCCCGAGCCACTGCCACAATTCCTGAAATTATCGAACTCATTCAGCAATTAATTGATCGCAACTATGCCTACGTTTCCAATGGCGATGTGTATTATGCCGTGCAGAAATTTCCCACCTACGGCAAGTTGTCAGGGCGCAAGCTAGAAGATATGCAAGCGGGAGCAAGCGGACGTGTTGACGATCGCGAAGAACAAAAACGCTATCCCTTTGACTTTGCTCTATGGAAATCGGCTAAGCCGAATGAACCATTTTGGGTATCGCCTTGGGGCGATGGTCGTCCAGGTTGGCATATCGAATGCTCGGCAATGGTGAGATCTCATTTAGGAGAAACCATTGATATCCATGCAGGTGGTACGGATTTACAATTTCCCCATCATGAAAATGAAATCGCGCAATCGGAAGCAGCCTATAAAAAGCCTTTGGCGAACTACTGGATGCATAATGGCTTTGTCAATATTGATGGCGAGAAAATGTCCAAATCGCTCAATAATTTCCAAACGATTCGCGATTTATTGACATTTTTCGACCCAATGGCAATCCGTTTATTTGTTCTGCAAGCGCAGTACCGCCAACCAATTGACTTTACGGAGGAGGCAATTAACGCCGCAACTAAAGGCTGGGAGACAATTCGTGAGGGAATGCTATTTGCCTCGGACTTCGGCGCAAGGTGGGGATGGCAGCAGAGCGATCCTCCATTGCGCCATGAAGTTAGTGAGGCGATCGCTGGTTTTGAAGAAGCAATGGAGGATGATTTTAATACCTCGGTAGCAATTTCCTACGTATTTGAACTAGCTAAGAAATTGCGGGCAGAGCGAAATTCCCTATCCCATACAGGTGAAACGGCTGCTAGTTCGGAAGCTCTCTTTAGAGACTGGCAAGCCCTCAGTTACATGACGAATATTTTAGGCTTTATTGCCAAGATTGGCGATCGCGCGGTGAAGCCTGAAGGTCTCAGTGAAACTGAAATTACAAGCTTAATTCAGCAAAGAATTGAGGCAAAAAAAACGAAAAACTATCAAGAAGGCGATCGCATTCGCGATTACCTGAAAGATAAAGGGATTACTCTGATCGATCGAAAAGACGGTACAACCAGTTGGATGTAAGAACAAAGGCACTGCTAAACAGTGCCTTTGTTCTTTGACCTGATGAACTAACTATTAGTAACAAGCTAGGTAAAACTCATGGACAAATATCAAGTTTTAAGGGATACAGGTACAAATGCTCCTAATTACGATCTAGAAACGGAGGATATTATCAATTGGTTGTCTAAGTGGGATGCTCAGTATGGAATTAGCATTGATAATGTTGAGGAAGATGCGTTGGATATATTCTTTTTGAATCTCCCCGAAGATCTAACGGAACTTGCCATAGATATCTATAAACTATGCCCAGACACTATCGATCAACATTTTGGCTGTATTGGTGATTTGCTCGAAGAAATGGAAGCCTCAGAACAGGATATTCCTGAGAATTTTCAAGAATTCGTAAAAGATATTGATTTCAATGATGAAAACTACGGTTTTGAACTTCTGAAGCGATCGCTCACTCTCAATAAATCAGTTGGATTGTGGTGGGATTAATAAATTTCAAAGCCCAAAAGTAAAAGCCTTGCTAAGCAAGGCTTTTACTTTTGGGTTTTGAGAAAGGGTTTGCGTAGCAAATCCTTTCTCAAAACCCGTTTCAAATTATCCCGAACTCACGCTAAATAGCCAGAAATAGCCAATGCTGCCTATGCGCTTATTTTACAAATGGGCGCATTAATAAATAGCCAGCACCAAAGGAAGTTAGCACGATCGCTACAATAGTAACGGTCAGTACCCAACCACTCAAACCAGTAGGTGCAGCATTCTCTTCTATGGACTCATTACGCAGAGGTCGCGATGAGATTTCTTCGCGAATTTCCAGCTTGGGTAGCACTTTAGGCTTTGGTTTTGGGGCTGGAGCGGGGGGCTCAAAGGCAGCAAAGGAGCTGTCATAATATAATGCTTCACCCATTGGCTCGCTATCAGTCTGAGGTGCTGCTTCGGTCGCCAATTGTCTTGCCCTTGAAATTGCTTCTTGAATTGCATTTGTCGTTTGTTGCACCGCAACCTTACGGGGATTTGCCTGTGTTGCGGGTTTGTCCGCAGGACGAGGCTGGGTGACTGGAGGGCGACCTTGAGGATGGGGATTGTTCTTTTGGGCAGGATTAATTTGCGAGGATGCACGAATACCAGCTAAGACTTCCGATAGTTTGGACTCTGGCAAATTCGAGTGGGTAAGTATTGCCTGAATGCGATCGGTGGATTGGGCGATCGCTTCAAACTCTTGCAGCAGCATTTGATTTTGTTTGGTGAGTTGCTCGTTCTGCAACTGAAAAAAAGATAGTTTAGCTTGGGTAGATTGCAACTCCGCCGCCAGTTCTCGATATACTGTCACAGGTACTGAAGCCTGATAACCAGATGGGGCGGTCTGATACCCAGATTGACCAGATTGAGAAGTTGTGGGTTTAAAGACTGGATTGGCTTGCATAGGCAACAGCACCGTAGACCGTGAAAATTTAGACGAGAATATAGCATATGATTTGCTACTTTAAGTTACTTTAAGTTAAGGATTCATGCTTTTATTACAGTTCAGCACTTCCCACTATTGCCGCAAAGCTAGACTTGCTCTTGGTTACAAACAAATCCCTTACCAAGTTGAAAATCTCACCCCAGGGTTACATATTTTACGAGTTAAACCATTGTCAGGCTCGACTACCTTACCCGTACTACTGCCCCAACTAAAAAATTGTCCAGCCGTAGTCGCTGACTCCACTGAAATTATTCGGTTTCTTGAAGCCTATCAACCCGAATTACCCCTTTATTTTGCCGATCCCTTACAACAAAAGGAGGCTTTACGTTTAGAAGATCTATTTGATGAAGCTATTGGCGTAGCGGCACGATGTGTCTATACCCAGTACCGAGCCACTGAGGGAAAAAATATCGATCCTTCTTGGGTCAGTCAAAGCGTAATTAGGCTCATCCGATTGCTTTATGGGGTTAATGCGGAATCCGCAAGAGGTGCTGCTCAGAAAATTAACAATGCGATCGCCATGCTCGGCGAGTTTTGGCAAACTGGATATCTAGTGGGCGATCGCTTTAGCGTAGCCGATCTGACCGCCGCCGCATTGTTAGCGCCCTTGGGCTTAATGCCCGTTTACCGCCTGAATTATCCTTGGTTGTTTGATCGCATTGCCCAAATCCATCAGCTTTGTAACGAACCATTGCCGAAAAACTGGCAAGTGGGGCTAGAACTCATTAGCTAACGCGGGGAAGAGATTAACATTTAAAAAAATTGCAATATCAAAGCCGCATCCAAATAGGTGTTAACTTATTGATGTTACTTTTGAGCATACATTTGAGCATACAAAGAATAGCTAGAGACTGCATTTTTCCTTTGTTCAAAGTGCGAAACAGTATTTTTAAATGTTTTTGAGGCGATTAGTGCGGGTAGTCCTATGACTGTTAACGTTAGTGAATCTTTGTTTGAGCAGATTCTCGAATATCTTCGAGCAAGGACAGCAGCAAGCGATCGCGTTGCTCAAAACTTGCTCAAAACTCTTGAGAAGATGACATCTAGCAGTTCATCCATAGATTCTGCTACCAAGTCCAATGGCGATCGCATTGAGGATCTCGCACCGCAGTTTGGACAAAAACTATTTGAAGCGTGGAAAGAATTGGCCGATCTGCAAGTGGGGGAAAACTATTGGAGCTATCCTGTAATGTTTGAAGACCTTGCGGAGACAATGGAAATATCCGTTGATCTCTTTGTCCAATATTTAGCCAACGTTCAAATTGGGAGTTTGCAGCTTATCCAAGGAAGGGGTTATAACTACCAAGTCAACGGAAATGCCGCCGCATCCTTAACTTTTCATTCGGCTCCAACTCTCAAAAAAGCGGCCATTCCCCATCTTGCCGACAAAAAACAGGGAATGGGTATAGATAATAAGCCCCTTGGCAAAACCTTTAAAGTTGGCGATCGCGTAGCCGTAAATGCGAACCGTCAACAATATGCCAATCATAAAGGTGTCGTTGAACAGGTGATTAGTGTGAGTTGTCGTGTCAAATTAGATAATGGATGGACTGCCTTTTTACCCAATCATTGTCTGGATCGCATCTAAGCCCCTATAAAAAAATGAACCACAATATGACCTTTGAGGAGTCCATCGCCTATACTGAAGCGCTGCTCCTGCGTAAGGATATAAATGACTCTCAACTTGAATTGGAGATCTCTTCCCTCGTGCAATCGGCAAATGGAGCAAGAGGTTTTTTTGTATGTTTTTTGACTGGGGAGTGGCAGCTAGCCGATGCCCCAAGTGGGGGGATAGTCAGAGCATTACAATCTGCACCTCAAGCGATCGCCGAACTCCTCATTAAAAATCTTGTCATGTCTACCGCCATGGCAATTACCCATCGGAGATCCTCGCAGGAGGAACAAGCTCAAGGTTCCGATCTGGTAGCTAGGCGCACGGCTTTATTAATAGAAAAAGTCGATCTGAGCGAAGTTCGCCAAGTTGCGGCGCAAATGTATAGTTCCGCTACCGCCGATCGGGGGGAATATGCGGCATTTCTGACGAAATGGGGCTATGATGCTGAGCAAAAACAAGCGATCGCTAATGCTCTAGAACGCTTCCATCTTGACTCAATTGAAAAAATATCGATCTAGAGTTACAGCAATTATCGATCAAACGAACCACAAGGAAAATTTTGAAAGCGTTGCTTTACAACGCTTTCAAAATTTTCCTTGGTTTGGGTTTGAGCGCAATGCGCTTTAAGTCAGGACATCAAGCCCAATAGAGAGTTGCGACGCGAAGCGCCGCAACTCTCTATTGGGCTTGATTTTTGTCCTAACATTACTGACTATACCTATAAGATGGAAAATGGAACTTAAGATGTTTGAAGAAGCGATCGCGCTATTTAATAGCGGTGATTACTATGCCTGCCACGATACCTTAGAAGCAATTTGGAACGATGCTTGGCAAAGCGATCGGGCTTTTTATCAAGGCATTTTACAGATAGCGGTTGGTTTGTATCATCTCAAAGGTCAAAATTGGCATGGAGCCACTATTCTTTTAGGGGAAGGTACTAGCCGCTTGCCTATTTATCTGCCCGATTATCAATCCATTGATGTGGAGAGATTGCTAGAAGATAGTTTGCATATACTCCATCAGGTTCAGAGCGCTGGCAAAGAAGGAATAGCTGAGATATGGCAAAACATAGAACGGGGAGATTTAAAAATTCCCCAACTCTACAGAGTCGGCATTGAGCAGCCAATGGGGGATGAGTCTTGAAATACCTATTCATAGCAGAAAAATGGCAAATAGGGCGATCGCCCTAATGTGTAAGTAACGTCAGTTCGGGTTAAGATGGCAAATTTTAAAAGCCCGAAAATAAAAGCCTTGCGTAGCAAGGCTTTTATTTTCGGGCTTTGAGGAAGGGTTTGCTACGCAAACCCTTCCTCAAAGCCCGCTTCAAATTATCCCGAACTCACGTTAAGTCATTTAGGATTGCTGTATGTTAAGAAATATTGAATGGGATTAGAGGTAGTTTAAAAATATTTATATTTATTTGGGTCGCTAAAACTTGTAAAGATTTATAAGGGGGATGATAATCTATTTATCTTTAATTATTTTTTAATCATCGATTAAACTCTTACAGCTAAGCTGCTTCTAGTAATTAATTCTCATCACTTTTGAGGCAGGGATCGCGCATCTGGAAACGATCCCCAAAATTTATGCTTATAATCATTGCATATTTAAAGTTGATTTAAAAGTTTTATCCCAGCCTACTTGTCTGAAAATAAAACTGCAAAGCCTACAAAAATATTTATCAATACTTCTTTGGAAATACTTTTATTAGACTTGGTTTGATTTTTGACATTAGGAAATATCTATCTTTTTTGTGATGATCTCATCACAAATACTGAATAATTGATAAATCTAATGTATGTGATTTTATTCTCGTTAAACTAAATTCATTAAGAGTTTCGCATAAATTAGTTCTCAAGTTATTTCTCCAGCTAGTTCTCAAGCTATTTCTCAACAATTTTTAATCAACATCTATATCAAATTCATTTAAATTCATTTACATAAGGATCTACCGAAAATGATTGAGTCCATACGCTGTCCCAACTGTGGTGCGATCGCTGAGCGTCACCATCTCTCCTATCTCGCGCAAATCAAAACCCAATGCGATCGTTGCGACTATCTATTGATAACCTGTACTCGGAGCGGACATGTCCTAGAATCCTATGCTCCAGGGTTACCTTCAGAGCCAAGCTCGATCAAGCCCCTAGCTGCTCGCATCACTTCCTTTGCCCAAACCCATAGCAATAATTCTCGGAAAGATATTGCTACCTTTAAAATTTAAGCTGCCCCGTGAGGATATTGGGATTTAGATGCTAGCACTAAAACAGAAAAGGCTCCCTTAGCTGCGATCGACCAGCGCATCACAGCTAAGGGAGCTAAAATTTTGAAAAAAAATCCTGCGGCAAAAACTAAGTTCCAAATCACTCCTCAATCGGTTTCGACTAGTTTTGGAGGCTTTCAGACTAAGCATTCACAAACTTAATCAGTATAGCTACCCAAAAAAAGTTAAAATTCAAAAGCTTTAGGTCATCGCCTACTAACAAAAGCGTAAATCCATGACTCAAAGCAAAATCGGGATTTGAAGCGTACCACATCAGAGCGACTAACCCCCAAAGTACCGATTACAAATTACCAATAGCTGTTCATTAAGATAATTGAAACATGGCTCCCATCGCCAAACTACTCATTGCCAATCGCGGTGAAATTGCCCTCCGAATTATTCGGACTTGTGAAGAATTAGGAATCCCCACGGTTGCGGTATATTCCGATGTCGATCGCAACTCATTGCATGTCCAACTAGCCCACGAAGCTGTCTGTATCGGTGATTCGCCTAGTAGCAAAAGCTATCTGAATATTCCTAATATTATTTCGGCAGCTCTGACCCATAATGCTACCGCAATCCATCCTGGGTATGGTTTCCTCTCAGAAAATGCCCGATTTGCCGAGATTTGTGCCGACCATAATTTAATGTTTGTGGGACCAAGCCCCAACTCGATTCGCTCGATGGGTGATAAGTCTACTGCCAAGAAGACAATGCAAAAGGCAGGTGTCCCAACCATTCCAGGGAGTGAAGGTTTAATTGAATCAGAAGACCAAGCAATTGAGATCGCCAGTAATATCGGCTATCCCGTAATGATCAAAGCTACCGCAGGCGGCGGTGGTCGGGGAATGCGCTTGGTTACTAATCCTGATGATTTACTGCGATTGCTGCGGGCTGCTCAGGGGGAAGCCGAGGCTGCCTTTGGCAATAGTGGAGTCTATATCGAGAAGGTAATTGAGGAGCCTCGGCACATTGAGGTGCAAATCTTGGCGGATATGCATGGTCATGTAGTGCATTTGGGTGAGCGAGACTGCTCGATCCAACGCCGCCATCAAAAATTATTAGAGGAAGCGCCCAGTAGTGCCGTCAATCCCAAGTTACGGGAAAGAATGGGTGATGCGGCGGTAAAGGCGGCAAAAGCGATTAACTATCTCGGTGTGGGCACGGTCGAGTTTTTGCTGGATAAATACGGTAAGTTTTATTTCATGGAAATGAATACGCGGATCCAAGTCGAGCATCCTGTCACAGAGATGATCACGGGTATTGACTTGATCGCTGAGCAGTTAAGAGTTGCCCAAGGCGAAAAACTGCGCTTCCAACAAAAAGATATTCAGATTCGCGGTCATGCGATCGAATGTCGGATTAATGCTGAAGACCCCGATCATAATTTCCGTCCCAATCCTGGGCGTATTAGTGGTTATCTGCCCCCTGGTGGACCTGGTGTGCGGATGGATTCCCATGTTTATACCGATTACGTGATTCCGCCCTATTATGATTCTTTGATTGCAAAGTTGATTGTTTGGGGCAGCGATCGCAATGCCGCGATTTTACGCATGAAGCGAGCTTTGCGTGAATGTGCGATTACAGGCGTACCCACAACGATACCTTTTCATCAAAAGGTATTAGATGACGAAGAATTCAGATTAGGGCATGTGTACACCAACTATGTGCCATTGCTGCAGGCCAGACTAGCGGAACAAGAATAAAGAAAAGCACCCCATCGGGGTGCTTTTCTTTATTTAGAACTATTAGATTGGTCTCTGCTTGGTATACAACGTAAGAAACCATTTAAGAATTACTTTCTGCGGTCAAAAACTCTAAGAGATCCCCCTCAATCCCCTTTTTAAAGGAGATTGAGGGGGATTTATCCAATTCTTAAATGGTTTCTAAGAGATCGCTAGGACAAACATACTGAATACATACTGAACATAGATTTAAGGGATTTAAGAGCTATACGGATAGTTGTAATCGCTGCGTTTGCGCCATTCCATCTCATTATTAACAACTCGATGCAGACATTCCTCGACGATGAATGGTGCGTTACGCCAATTAATATCATCGCGTTGAAGAATCCAGCTTACCTGTTCGAGGGATTCCTCTAATTCAGCTTCAAAGCGAGCTAGAGGTATAGGAATTTTCTCTAGGTTAGGAGCTTCGACACATACGGCGATCGCTTCTTTGAGTACGGCTACGACCTCCTTACCGTAAACTTCACGCGCGCGCAGTCTCAGGGATTTATAACCCTTTTCTGAGGTGGCATACATGGGAGGGAGTCGATTCAATACATAGGCTGTAGCCTCTCCGAGATCTACGGTTTCGGCGATCGCAGGATGCAATTTCTGAATTTGATGATAGGCAAGTGACAGAACCAATTTTTCCAATACATTACTGAATTGATAATTCACATCTACCATATATGTCTGGAAATCTCTTGCCTTCTGCTCGTCTTGGCTAGAATTTACAAAGGTTTTGACCTGTCTTCCCTTCCATGAAATTTCAGGGGATTTTGAGCTAATTGCCGTTTCATCGCGCGATTCCTTTCTCCCCGTAATGATGTAGGTATTACTCACGGCACTTTTGATCTTGACCGTCATTAGAGCATTTTCTAGAGCTGTGGGAATATCTTTCCAAGAGGCATTTTCTGCACCTAAAAGTTGTTGCAGTGCTGCGAGCGATCGGGCGTGACTCGCCACTTCCTGTGATGGTAGCGGTCGAGAATCGCGTAGTGCGTCAGGTTTAACGCTTACTAACGCTCTACGTACGGCTGATTCAATCTGCGATCGCATTTCCGTTGCCGCTTTTTTACGCTGTCTTAACCATCCTGCCTTTGATGTGGCATACATGGGTGGCAGACGATTTAGAGCATAGGCCGCTACTTCGCTTAAATTAATTTGATCGCGACGATATTGTGGCAAGTGAGAGATTTGTAAATCAATTTCTGCAATTACTAGTTCTTCAATCGCATTTTTGCAACTTTGCATATCAAGCTGTCCCAAACCTAATATGAAATTTAAGTGTTTCTAAAATCAAGAAATTTAGTTCAAACCTATTTAGTTCAAACCCATTTAGTTCAGACTGATTGCAAGTTTTGGAGAATTGCAAAGAAATCAAAATCAAAATTATCTTGACATTATATAGCAATCCTAAATGAGTTGTGAGAGGCTTCAACTTCGCTCAGCCAACCTATACCGATGGCTGAGCAAAGTCGAAGTCCCATTTTTCTCATGAAAGATTTAGGACTGCTATAGCAATTGACATAATACTGACAAAAAGTTCAAACAACGTTCATTTTGAGAGTTCATTTTGAGAGTTCATTTTGAGAGTTCATTTTGAGAGTTCATTTTGAGAGTTCATTTTGAGAGTAGCTAGGCATATAGCTACAGTCACTTGACTTAGGACAAATCAAACCCCAAGAATTGAC
>NZ_ALWB01000090.1 GCF_000332215.1 Pseudanabaena biceps PCC 7429 | reverse complement strand
TGAATTAAAAACAAACCCAGTAAGGTTTTGAGATTCCAAAAATGGCAACGCCATTTTTGGAATTGGTATTAAGACCTTACTTTTCCCGTTATCTTTTTATTCCAGCGTAACCGTCAATATTCCTACCGCCACAAGCCTTATTCTAGCGTTGCGTATTGTCGTTAAGCGAAACTTATTGCAAATAGGTTGGATTCTAAAACCCTTGCACAGAGAGGGTTTCAGAGATAACGGGAAAAGTAAGGTATTAAGACAAGATCAAGCCCCAAGAAGGGAAGGTTGGCGCTTTGCGCCAACCTTCCCTTCTTGGGCGATAGCTATATATTGAAAACTCCCAACCCTAAAAAGAGAGTAGTGGCATAAGTTGCCACTACTCTCGTTAGGCTCTTGAGATTATTTAAACATTAGACAAATTCGGCTTCGATCATGTCTGTTTGGGGTTGTGGGCGAGGATCGAACTCGAATAGCGAGTAGACGACATCCCGACGAATCTGGGTCATCATATCTAGGAATATTTCGTAGCCTTCGCTCTTATATTCGATTAAGGGATCCTTTTGACCGTAGCCCCGCAAGCCGACGGACTCGCGCAAGGCTTCCATTGCTTGGAGGTGGTCACGCCAGAGCGTATCAATGCGTTGCAAAATAAAGAAACGCTCGGCTTGACGCATCAAGCCAGCCTGCAATACTTCAACTTGCGCTTCTTTGATTTCGTAGGCTCGACGGACTTCTTCCCTCAGGAATGCTTGCATTTCAGGTAAAAACATATCATCGAGTTGCTCTGGTTCAAGATCTTGGAGCAGATTCACAAACTCCTTGATTTTTTTGACCATCGCTACAAGATTCCATTCTTCAGGGGGAAGTTCGGGATTGACATAGGCATTGACAATATCATCCATCGTGCGTTCGGCATATTCGATAACGCGATCGCGAAGATTCTCCCCTTCAAGAACACGGCGACGCTCAGCATAGATCGCTCGACGCTGATTGTTCATGACTTCGTCGTATTCAAAGACCTGCTTCCGAATGTCGTAATAGTAGGTTTCCACTTTCTTCTGGGCGTTTTCTAGGGCGCTAGTCAACATTCCCGAACTGATCGGCATATCCTCTTCTACACGGAAGGCATTCATCAAGCCCGCTACGCGATCGCCTGCAAAAATCCGCATCAGATTATCTTCGAGACTGAGGAAAAAGCGGGTGGAACCAGGGTCACCTTGGCGACCGCAACGACCGCGCAACTGGTTATCAACGCGGCGCGACTCGTGACGTTCCGTACCGATGACATGGAGACCACCAAGTTTAGTAACATCTTCATGCTCAGCATCAGTTACGGCTTCATATTCACGTTTGATTAGGATGAAAGCATCACGCAATTTTTGAGTGACTTCATCTTCAGTCGGGGCTTTCTCAGAGGCAACGGCAAGCATTTCTTCTGCTTCGAGTTCCGATTGACTCATTCTTCCCAGTTTATCAACTGCAAAATCAACGGCATCCTTCAGCAAGGCTTGCGCATCCTTAGAGAGTTCACAAGGGAAAAGACTATCGGAGACTTTCCAATTCTTCTTTCTTGCTTTTTCGGTATTGGAGCCAAAGCCTTGACCCTTTTCGGGACGCTCGCCAAACATTCTCTGACCTGCATTGGTAAAGTCGCTATCGTCTTCAGGACGAACGATTTGCGGCATAAAGCTTTCGCGGACTTTCAACCTCGCCATGTAGTCAGCGTTGCCGCCGAGAATAATATCCGTGCCGCGACCTGCCATGTTCGTGGCGATCGTTACCGAACCTTTACGACCTGCTTGGGCAACGATTTCTGATTCGCGTTCTACATTTTCAGGCTTCGCATTCAGTAAGTTGTGAGGGATATTTTTTTCGCTGAGCAAACGCGATAGAACTTCTGATTTCTCAACACTTGTAGTTCCAACGAGAACGGGACGACCCATTTCATGCATTTCGCGACATTCTTCGGCAACGGCTCGCCATTTCGCCGCTTCGGTTTTGTAAACCACATCCGACCAATCACCCCTTCCACTCTTGCGGTTGGTAGGCATGGTGGTGACTTCGAGATTGTAGATTTTGCCAAGTTCGGCTTCTTCGGTTTTTGCCGTGCCAGTCATGCCACCAAGCTTGGGATAGAGCAGGAAGAAGTTTTGATAGGTAATTGTCGCGAGGGTCTGGGTTTCATTTTCGATCGCTACCCCTTCTTTGGCTTCGATCGCCTGATGCAATCCATCGCTCCAACGGCGACCTGGCATAACGCGCCCTGTAAATTCATCAACAATCGTCACTTCGTCATCGCGGACGATGTAATTGACATCTTTTAAAAATAATTCTTTGGCTTTGAGGGCATTAAACACATAATGCGCCCAAGGATCGGCTTGATCGAATAGATCCGTAACATTAAGCAGCTTTTCAGCAAGCTCAAAGCCTTCATCGGTCATGATCACGTTACGTTGCTTTTCGTCAACTTCGTAGTGGGTTTCTTTTTGTAATTGGGCAGCGATCGTCACTGCGCCAATATATTTCTCGGTCGGACGCTCGACCATTCCCGAAATAATCAGTGGTGTTCGTGCTTCGTCAATCAGGATCGAATCGACTTCGTCAATTACACAAAAGTTAAAGGGACGTTGCACCACTTCTTCGATGCTAGTCGCCATGTTGTCTCGAAGGTAGTCGAAACCAAGCTCGCTATTGGTGGCGTAGGTAATGTCGCAGCTATAGTTTTTACGGCGCTCGAATGGCTCCATAGAGTTTTGAATCAAGCCTACCGACATCCCCAAAAAGCGGTGGACTTGCCCCATCCATTCTGCGTCGCGGCGAGCGAGGTAGTCGTTAACCGTAACCACATGCACACCTTTTCCTGAAAGGGCATTGAGGTAGCTAGGCAAGGTTGCAACGAGGGTTTTGCCTTCGCCTGTTTTCATTTCGGCAATTTCGCCCCGATGAAGCACCATCCCACCTAGCATTTGTACGTCGTAATGCCGCAGCCCTAAAACACGGGTGGCAGCCTCGCGGACGACGGCAAAGGCTTCAGGTAGCAGATCGTCAAGCGGTTCGCCTTGTTCGAGTCGTTGTTTGAACTCTCCTGTTTTTCCTTGCAATTCGCGATCGCTCAGCGCCGCTAACTCTGGGGCTAGGGAGTTAATGAGAGCCACTTCGGGACGGAGTTTGTCAAGCTTGCGCTTATTAGGATCGCCAATCAGGTTTTTTAAGTTAAACATAGCTACCGAATGCAGTTAAAACGGGGATTGCGCCAAACGTGATCTTTAAATACGATTTTGGACTACCAGTATATACTACCCGACTGTTGGGAATACGAGCTTCGGATAACCGAAGCGATCAAGCGATCTGTAAATGCGATCGCTTTAACTAATCTCCTTTAACTAATCGCCTTTAACTAATCGCCTTTACTGACTAGTTAACCTCCTTGCTGGGTTAGTTGCCTATACCTATCGAGAGACTAAACCTGCTTTAGATCTTCTGTTGCATTGTCTAGCTACTAGATAGCGTCCTTTAAAACAACGTAAAACAACGTAAAATCATAGCTATATTCACTTACAGCAATTACTGAGCAAACGAACCACAAGGAAATTTTTGAAAGCGTTACGAAGCAACGCTTTCAAAAATTTCCTTGGCTTAGGTTTGAGCGCAAAGTGCTGTAAGTCAGGACATCAACCCCAATAGGGAGTTGCGGCGCTTTGCGCCACAACTCCCTATTGGGGTTGATTTTTGTCCTAACATTACTGACTATAGCTATAACGTGAATTCGGGATAATTTGAAGCGGGATTTGAGAAAGGGTTTGCTACGCAAACCCTTTCTCGAAGCCCAAAAATAAAAGCCTTGCTTAGCAAGGCTTTTATTTTTGGGCTTTTAAAATTTGCCAGCTTAACCCGAACTGACGTTAATTAAAATCTAGAGCGATCACGTTGCAGGCGATCACGTTGCAGGCGATCACGTTGCAGGCGATCACTAAGTGTAACACTAGGTATAACCAAGGATATTGGTCTTTATGTTTTTGCGCATAGCTGCCTATTACTGCTATAGCAACGTGTTTTGATTGCCAAAGATGATTAGCGGCGCGAAGTGCCGACAATCATCTTTGGGGTTTTATGGGCTAAGTCAAGTGACTGTAGTTATAAATGGGTTCGCAAAATGGGTTCACAATTATTTAAAAATAGCCATAGATCTTGGCTGGGCAAGGATTAGAGAGCAGATTCATGGCAGGGTAAAACTTAAGGCTTTATATCGAAATACCAAGAAATGCCTCCAGATTATGTTACGCTCACTGCATAATTTGTGATACCTTGCATGAAACCGTGTGAATTGTGACAGGAGGCAGTTATGACAGAAAACAAGAATAAAGAAGCATTTGAGCGTGTCACTCAACAAGTTGGAGAGACTTGGACAAAGGTACAGCCGCAATTGCAAGCGCTATTACTAAAACTTGTGAAAAGCTTGCTGCCTTCACTGCGCAATCTGCAAACCAAGCTTACCCCTTCCAAGGTGACGACAGTAGAAGGACAGCCCGAACCCGCTACCGCTGATATCTCTAGCAACCCTACCCTCAATAAATTTTTGCAAACAGGGCAGGTATTGTCAGCCAAGGCGATCGCTGGGTTAGTCAGCGCTCTAACCAAACTTCAACAAAATCTAGAAGGTCAAGAAAGCAAGTTAGATGCCAATGGTGAGGTGACTGGACTGCTAAATGCCTCTACTGAAGCAGATTCTCCGCTAGTAGCGCAAGTTAAACAGGAGTTTGGCATTGCTTGGAAGTTTGTGAAAGAGCAAGTGACTCCCAAAATCCTAGGATTCCTACAGATTTCGGTGGACAAACTCGATCCGATCGCCACCAATATTTGGCAAAAAGCCTCAGCTAAAGCAGCTTCAACCCCAACCTTGGTCAATTCTTGGGAAAAACTACAAGAAAATGAAGCTTGGAAAAAGACAGTTACGGCTACTGCTCCAATTTGGCGTTCTATGGGTAGTATTGCAGGACAGGTTCCCCTCTCCGATGAAATCAAGCGCATTCTCGATAAGCGTGCTGGTACGATCGCTTTAGTTACGCTATTTTCGCTTCTGATCCTTCTCAAGCCATCCCATGCCCATAGCCAAAACCTGAAAAAGGTGGCAACCAGCCCGATTGCAATTAGCCAACCAGTTAGCACTAATCCCCAAAAGCAACCAGTTAATAAGGACTTGGTTAAGCCAGAGCGTGGAGATGTACCGTTAACTGCCGAACAAATTGAGATCGCCAAAATCCAAACCCAAGTTGCTGAAGTTGCCAATCAGTACGGCGAATCACTGCTTGGTTCTGTTCAGACCAACTTTAAGCGCGGACGCTTGATTGTAGCTCTCAATGAGGGATGGTATCAGTTAGAACCAACTCAACAGAGCCAATTGGTAAAAGATCTGCAAATTCGTTCTCAATCACTCAATTTCAAGAAATTATTTGTGGCTGATGCCGAAAATCATCTGATTGCCCGTACACCTGTTACTGGCAATGAGGTTGTCATTCTGAGACAGTAATTTCAAACGTCTAACCAAATCTCATGGCAGAAGCAAAGGATCAACGACATCCTCAGTACACCAAGGATCGGCAAATTGTTAACGAATTGCTAGCTCAATCACGTCAGAGCAATCGTGACTATGCCGATCTTGCTCGTCTGATCGTCCGCTATAAGGGATTTATCGGAGCGCGGGACATTCAAACCGATCTATTAAAGATCCTGAATAATTGGCAATTAACTGAGGAAGAATTATTTGTAAAAACCAGAGCAATTCATGCGATGGGCAAAGTTTATATGGCGCAGGATGAAGGACAGGATGACTGGGCATAGAAAATTAGCGATCGGGTGGGGTTTACCATCTGACACCTAACCCGAAATCAAGTTATGAATATCAAACAACAAGCCCAAAAAATGACCTCCACGGGAGGTCATTTTTTTAGGCTTGTTTTGATTCTGAACCATCAATGATACGTTGGAATAGATAGCCTGTCCCCCTTGCCGTCAAGATTAACTCAGGATTGCTAGGATCTTCTTCAAGCTTTGCCCTCAGACGCGAAATATGTACGTCAACGACGCGCGTATCGACATGACGCTCAGGGGTATATCCCCAAACCTCTTGTAAAATTTCGGCTCTTGAAAAAGCCTCGCCCGATCGCCCGACTAATAATTCCAACAAACTAAACTCCATACCTGTCAAACGAATGCGCTCATCAGACTTATAGACCTGACGCTTGTTAGTATCGATCTTGATCGTATTAATATGAATCACACCAGAACTGGGGATACCTGATGTGCCATTGCGATCAAATCGTCTCAATACCGAACGAATCCTTGCTTCTAATTCTTTGGGCGAAAAGGGCTTTACAACGTAGTCATCCGCACCTAATTCAAGTCCAGTAATGCGATCGGCAACATCACCTAAAGCTGTCAGCATGATAATCGGAATATCAGATTCTTTTCGTAGCTCTTGACATACCCCGTAGCCGTCGAGTTTTGGCATCATGACATCGAGAACTACCAAGTCAGGATTTTCTGTATGAAAAACTTGGATCGCTTCTTCGCCATCTGCGGCGGTGACGACCTCGTAACCGATCATTGAAAGACGTGTCTCCAGAATCCGACGAATACTTGCTTCGTCGTCCACAACTAGAATTTTTTCCTTATGGTTTTCCAAGCCAGTTTACACTCCACTATGTTGCTAGCTGCAATTCAGTAAAATTTTATTGTTTTACATATTTATTTAACTAAGTTTACAAGAAACTGGTCGTTACAATCCGAAAACAAAACTTAAAGTTTCAGAATATAGGTTTCTCCAAGCAAGAGCTGTATAGAGGGTTATTTCGGTTTTATAACGGGCTTTATGCGGGGGATTGCGATAAAATTGAGTGAAGCTTTAGACAAAATGAGGATTTTTGATCGTGACTGAACCAACTCAAGTACCACAGGCTACCGATCCCAAAATGGGATTTAACACCTATGCAGAGCGATTAAACGGTCGTGCGGCAATGATCGGGTTCATTATTGCTGTAGCGATCGAACTTGTTACTGGGAAAGGATTGTTAGCATGGCTAGGGCTAATTGATATAAGCTAGGGAGACAAAGGGGGCGGTACGCCTTCTTTTACTGTTCTAGCTAAGTAAGTGGGCTTAATTAAATATAAAAACCTAAAACCTGCCGCGCACGCTGCGCGTGCGCTACAGGTTTTAGATCTGGATTTTAATTATGCTGAGGTACTTATTAGTAATTAGCTATTAGTAATTAATTTTTAGTCGTTTCCTAGTTATGACATCTGGCAAAATCGAGAACTCTCTCTACTGGATTGCGGCAATTTTGGGATTAGTTCTCGATCAAGCCTCCAAATATTTAGTCGTACAATACCTCAAGGCTGGCAAATCCTTTCCCTTAATAGATGGGGTCGTTCATTTTACCTATGCTACTAATACAGGAGCAGCCTTTAGCCTATTTAGTGGTCAGATCGATTGGCTTAAGTGGGTATCGATGATCGTTAGTTTGGGGCTAGTTGCTTTTGGTATTTTTGGGAAAAGGCTAACGCGATGGGAGCAGGTGGGTTATGGCTGTATTTTGGCGGGAGCCGCAGGAAATGGCATCGATCGCTTTGTGGCTGGATACGTAGTTGACTTTATCGATATTAGGATTATTCGGTTTGCGATTTTTAATATCGCCGATGTCTCTATCAATGTGGGCTTAGTCTGTTTAGCGATCGCAGTTTTGATTGCGGCTAAACCATCTAAGTCTAAAAAATAGGGTGACCCTAACGTTAAGTACCTCAGCATAATTAAAATCCAGATCTAAAACCAGCGGCGCACGCGCAGCGTGCGCCGCTGGTTTTAGGGTTTTATATTTAAGTAAGCCCACTTACTTAGTAACGAATTAAGTAGCTAAGAATTAAACTTAAAACCTAGAAGAGCGTACCGCCCGCGTAGCGGGCAGTACGCTCTCTGGTTTTAAGTTTAATTATGCTGAACTAATTAGTAACGAATTAGTAACGAAATCTTTTGCAAAACGAGACAATTTGTCTAACCCAAATAGAATTGAATTTAGTAAATTATTTAAGAGTCTTAGTAGCATGGCAAATTCCCCAAAAATTGTAGTCGTGACCAATGGTAAGGGGGGTGTGGGTAAAACAACAACGGCGATCGCCCTTGCAGGTATATTTGCCCTAGAGTTCAAGGTGTTAGTGGTAGATGCTGACGTACAGGGGAGTTTGTCTTGGTGGGTCGGTCGTGGCGATCAAGATATGGGCTTTGATATTGCCAAGGAAATCGATCCGACGCATTTAAGAAAATTGCCGAAACTTAGCAGTTACGATCTAGTATTGGTAGATACTCCGCCTGCACTGCATTCCCATGCCCTTGCTACTGTTGTAGCGATCGCCGATTATTTGGTTTTGCCAAGTCCTCCCGCACCAATGGATTTAACGGCTCTCATCGATACGGTCAAAAGCACCGTCAGACCTGCTCAAGTGCCCCATCGAGTTTTGCTCACTCGCGTTGATCCGCGATGTCTCAACGAGGCTCTGGAAGCGCAAAATACTTTGCAAGAAGTGGGAGTACCAGTTTTTCATGCATTTGTAAGAGCTTACAAAGCCCATGAGCGCGCCGCTCTAGAAGGAAAATTAGTAACGGAATGGAAAGGCAAGAATGCGCGAGAAGCAGAAGCAGACTATCGAAGAGTTGTCGATGAATTACGACGAGATATCTTCAGGTGATGGGCAGGGCTTTGCCTTGTCCATCAGAGAATTAATACCAATTCCCAAAATGGCAACGCCATTTTGGGAATCTCAAAACCTTACTGGGTTTGGTGTTTAATTCACAAAAGTGTTGTCACATTTTCGTGAATTGGTATAAATAGAGAATTAAATAACGCTTAAAAATTATGTCTATCAAAAAGAAAGTCGGAATTTCAGATTTACTTCGTGATGAAGTCCAAAAAGAAACTGAAGTCACCAGTCAAGAAGTAACGAGTAACGTTACGGAACAAACTATTGAAGTAAAAGCCGAAACCGTTAACGAAGCTAGCAACAAAGCCATTGGTCTAGCATTGAATAATGGCGATCGCTCCCAAGCGCGAATTGCGGAGCTAGATCAGTCCCTTGCCCAATCGCAACAAAGGGAAGCCGAACTTGTAAAGACTGTAGCCTCCCTCCAAAAAGAATTACAGTTTAGTCATACCAATATCGAACTTTTGCAAAAGTCCTTGGCGGCGATCGAAAGTCTCAAAAATGACCTCGATCGACAACTCGTAGAAGTCAAACGGGATAATCTTCGGTTGGCTGAGGCTAATATTCAACTCTCAGCGCAGATCGAAGCACAGGGCAAAGCTATAAATGCAAGCAAAGAAATAGCTGCATCCGCCGCAACTGACTTGTCTGGATCTTCACAATTAGTTTCGCAAAATCCCCAAACCACCCAAAACAGAGCCACGCCACGCAAACAACCCGTTGAGCAGCCCTACCCTCACCGCGATCGCAATCCCTATGCTCGTCCTACGGGCTCTAACGAACAGTTACAAAGGATCAACAATAAAAATATTGGTTGGATGGATTGAGTTTACGCTTAGCTAACGTTGGCTGAGAGTAGTCGAAGCCACAGGTACTTTAATGAATAACAATTCCCTTAGTACATAACACCCAAGAAGAGAAGGTTGGAGCTTTGCGCCAACCTTCTCTTCTTGGGTGTTAATTTTGTCCTAACGCGAGTAGTGACATATACATTTCCAAATCATTTAGGAATACGATACCAATCTCAAATGGTTTATATATTTTGAGGTTTGTAAAGCTTGCCCCTTTAGAATGGGTTTTCGCCAACTTTTTAAAATTGCTATATGCTAGAAATCCCCAATACTTGAGGCGAAGATTTATAAAAACTGTATTGCTACAGCTTATTTATATGATATTCCTGATGTAGTTATTACCCAAAAATATGGCGTTGATAGGTCGATTTGCATTACTTTTTTGGGATTTTAACTTACCTGAAAATCTTAGTGGCGATCGCTATGATTAAAGCATTTTATATTAACCTCTCAAAATGCTTTAATCATAGCGATCGCCCAATTGATGGGATACAAAATGCAAATAAGCTGTCAAAATCCTTAGATCGTCAGTAGGGATACTTAACGCAAAATCTCTGTTGATTTATTCCTGAGGATTTTGGTGGCAATTGGGCTTAATATGTCTACCCTATCCGCACAACTATAATAAAAGCTGTATTTCGTGGAGATCTCGGTGAAGCGTAATTTTATGCTCTCTTTTTTGAGTCGAGGACTAGCCGCAGCGATCGCTGCGGTCATGCTCGGTAACTTGCCATTGTCATGGCAATCATCTTTGTCACAATTTTCAAGTAGTCAAGCCTATGCCGCTCAGACCGATCTTGCCCAAACTTCTACAATTTCTAGCCCATCCCCCGATTCACTCACAGGCAATGTCGTTAAAACTATCTTAGATAATGGTTTGACAGTTTTAACGAAGGAGGTAAATACGGCTCCAGTGGTGAGCGTACAGGTTTGGTATCGGGTTGGTTCGCAAAATGAGAAGCTAGGAATTACTGGCATTTCCCACCAACTTGAACATCTGATGTTTAAAGGTACCAAAGACCGTCCGATCCAGTTTGGACGGTTATTTAGTGCCTTAGGGAGTAACTCCAATGCATTTACTAGCTACGACATGACTGCCTACTTTGGTACGACTGGTAGCGATAAGCTGGATGCGATGCTGCGATTGGAAGCTGACCGCATGGTGAATACGGTTGCAGGTGAAAAAGAACTTAAAAGCGAGCGTACAGTCGTTTTATCGGAACTTGATGGGGGCAACAATAACCCAGGGACAAGGCTATATCGTCAGGTCATGCTAGCAGCCTATCCCAATAGCTCCTATGGTTGGCCTGTCATTGGCTATCGTCCTGAGGTAGAAAATTTTACAGTTGAGGATATTCAGAACTATTACCGCACTTTTTATCGTCCTGATAATGCCACTTTGGTAATTGTTGGCAATTTCGAGACTGAAGCTACACTCCAAAAAGTGCGTGAGATCTATGGTTCGATCGCCGCACCGCCTAAGCCCAAGGTTTTAATCACTGCTGAGGCTCAGCGACAAAAGCCCAAACCTCCTGCGCCAATGTCAACCAAGGAACCCATTCGCCTCAAGGAACCTGGTAGCGTTCCCTTCTTGCAAGCTGTTTATCCTGATTTACCAAATGTTGATGGTGCTGATGTAGCGGCGATCGATGTGATGGATAGCATCCTTACTGCGGGGAGAAGTTCGCGCTTTTATCAAGCTTTAGTGGAAACAGGTTTAGCTAGTAGCGTTAGTGGGAATTCATCGACCCAGATTGGGACGGGTTGGTACTTTATCAGTGCGACCCCAACCGCTGGTAAATCCCTAGAAGCACTGGATCGCCTGATCCTCGCTGAGATCGAAAAGATCCAAACCCAGCCCGTAACGGCTAAAGAATTAGAACGCGCTAAAACCAGTATGCGAGCTAGTTACATTCTGGGTAATCGGGATATTAATTCCCAAGCAATTCAGATCGGTTATAACCAAACCGTTGCTAAAGACTATGGTTACAGCGATCGCTATCTACAGGCTGTCGAGAAAGTAACAGTTGCTGATATTCGTAGGGTCGCGAAGCAATACCTGCAAAAAGAGCGACGTGTGGTGGGATATTTCGAGCCTTCGGTAATCACTGCCGATGCTGGCACGACCCCCAGCAATGCCCATTCCTCGGAAGCTTTCAAGCCCAGTTCGCCAGTAGATCCTGCGGAAGTTGCTAAATACTTACCAGAAAGTGCGTTGACAGCTAATGCGGGAGTTCCTACCGCCGTTCAGCCCGATCGGTTCACCCTTGCCAATGGGCTCAAAGTTTTACTACTACGCGATCGCAGTACGCCAACGGTAACTCTAGTAGGGCAAATCAATGCAGGTGCAGGATTTGACTCAATTGAGAAAGCAGGCTTAGCAGGAATCACCGCCCAAAATCTTACCAATGGTACAACGACCAAGGATGCGCTCACCCTTGCTTCGAGGTTGGAAAATGTCGGGGCTAGTTTAGGCTTTTCGGCAGGAAGGGAAAGCGTGGGTATTTCGGGGATCTCGATGGCAAAAGATCTGCCAATTGTGATCGACCAACTCGCTGACTTGCTTCAAAATGCGAATTTCCCAAACAAAGAGTTTGAACTAAATCTTCAGCGCAATCTTTTATCTCTTAAATCAGAGCTAGATAACCCTAGTTCTCTAGCCCGTCGGATCTTTCAATCAACGATCTATCCCAAAGGACATCCGTTTAATGCGATGAAAACGGAAGCGACACTCAAATCTTTAAAAAGAGAAGATTTGGTGTCTTTTTACAAAAAATATTACCGCCCAGACAATACAATTCTGACTCTCACGGGAGATTTTGAGCCCGCAGTGGTAAGAAATTTGCTAGAGGAAAAGTTGGGCAAATGGCAAGCTGTCGGTCAACCTCCCCAATTTAAATTCCCCAAAGTTGCCAATCTTGCTGCTACCAGTGAGAAGCAGGTGGCTCTCGCAGGAAAAACTCAAGCCGTAACCCTAATGGGGCATCCCAGCATTTCGCGGAACGATCCTGAGTATTACCCAGCTTTAATGCTGAATCAAGTCCTCGGTGGTGATACTTTATCCAGCCGTCTTGGCACGGAAATTCGCGATCGCCTTGGTTTGACCTATGGTATTTACAGTTTCTTCCAAGCAGGTAAACCACCACAGGGGACGTTTATCGTGCAGATGCAAACCAGCGGTAAAGATACCCAAAAAGCGATCGATGCTACGGTGGCATTGCTGAAAGATGTCCGCGATAAAGGGATTACGCCAGCGGAGTTTGAGGTTGCCAAAAAGAGCTTAATCAATAGTTTCTCTACGGAGTTTGCTAATCCTGATAGTATTGCGGAATCTTTGCTCAGCGATGAAACCTATGGCTTACCTGTGGGTGATTTCTACAAGTTTCCTCAACGGATTCAATCTGTAACCCTAGAACAGGTTAATCGGGCAGCAAAAGAGTTATTACAACCAGACAAACTCCTGATTGTTTCGATTGTCCCTAAAAAATCATAGCTATCCCTATAAGGTTTTGAGATTCCCAAAATGGCAACGCCATTTTGGGAATTGGCATTATTGGGCTAAGTAGCTAACCCAGATTAAAAAGCTGTGGCGCACGCTGCGCGTGCGCCACAGCTTTTTGGCTTTTACATTTAATTGCGACTGGCTACTTAGCAGTGACAGCTATAAAACTGTTAGGATTAAGAACTATATAAAATGTCTAATTTTTAAAACTGGTTATAGTCGTGGACGCGATCGCCATTAGCTCTCTTACTCTCAATATCTTTCTGGGTTTACTGATCCTGATGTATATATTTCGTATCATCATGACTTGGTATCCTCAAATCCCTCTCAAGCAGTTCCCCTATAGTTTGATTGCGATCCCAACAGAGCCATTGTTGTTTGTGCTGAGAAAATTAATCCCCCCGATTGGCGGTATTGATATTTCGCCTGTGATTGGGGTCGGCATTTTTAGCCTCTTGCGGGAAATGTTATTAGGTCAACAGGGCATTTTGACCATGATGCAATAGGAAATGTCTATAGCAACTTCACGAAAGTGTGACAACACTTTTGTGAATTAAAAACCAAACCTAGTAAGTAATACCAAAGCTCAAAATGGCATAGCCATTTTGAGCTTTGGTATTACTTAACTTATAAAATTAATAGTTATTCATTGCTTTAGAGATTTGCTATAATTAGAAATTGTGATTATTCCAAGAGCTTAAGTCTTGATAGAACGCTATACGTTACCCGAAATGGGTCGATTATGGACAGATCGGCACAAGTACCAAACTTGGTTGCAGGTTGAAGTTGCCGTTTGCGAAGCACAGGCTGAATTAGGATATATTCCTGCTGATGCTGTCGAAGAGATAAAGGCGAAGGCAAACTTCGATGCCGATCGCGTCAATGAAATTGAGTTAACGGTCAAACACGACATGATCGCGTTTTTGACTAATGTAAATGAATATGTAGGTGATGCAGGTCGATATATTCATCTCGGTCTGACTAGTTCCGATGTGTTAGATACGGCTCTAGCCGTGCAATTAGTAGATAGTTTAGAAATCATTCAAGCGCAGCTAGAGGAGGCGATCCAAGCAATTCGCTATCAGGCTCAGCAGCATCGTTATACGATTATGTCGGGTCGGACGCATGGTATTCATGCGGAGCCAATTACTTTTGGGTTTAAGCTTGCTGGCTGGTTGGCAGAAATGTTGCGCCATCGCGATCGCCTATTGAACTTAAGTAAAACAATTGCTGTCGGTAAAATATCGGGCGCTGTTGGTACTTATGCCAATGTTGACCCGCGTATTGAAGCGATCGCCTGTCAGAAGTTAGGGCTACAGCCCGACTGTGCCTCGACGCAGGTAATTTCCCGCGATCGCCATGCCGAGTTTTCGCAAGTATTAGCCCTCATTGGTGCGTCGATCGAACGTTTTGCCGTAGAAATTCGTAACTTACAACGTACGGATGTACTCGAAGTTGAGGAACATTTCACCAAGGGACAAAAAGGCTCATCGGCAATGCCTCACAAGCGTAACCCGATTCGTTCGGAGCGTTTAACAGGTATGGCGCGTTTGTTGCGTGGCTATGCGACGACGGCTCTCGAAAATGTGGCTCTATGGCATGAGCGTGATATTTCCCACAGTGCGGCGGAACGGGTGCTACTTCCCGATAGCTGTATCCTTACGCATTTCATGCTGACAGAAATCACCGATCTCGTGAAAAATCTGTTGGTGCATACTCACAATATGGAACGCAACCTCTATTGCTATGGAGGTGTAGTCTTCAGCCAACAGGTACTTCTCGGATTGGTAACTAAGGGCTTGAGCCGTGAAGATAGCTATGCGATCGTCCAGAAAGCCGCGCACCTTGCATGGAATAAAACCGACGGTGATTTCCGTAAGTTGATCAGCGAAGATGAAACCGTTCAGAAAACTTTCTCTGAAGAAGAGTTAGCCGCTTGTTTTGATCCTAATAAGCATCTGAAGAATCTTGATCAGATTTATCAAAGATTAGGGATATAATTTTCCGATTTTATGAAAAAGGTAGCGGATAAGCTACCTTTTTAGTTTGTTTTTTTATTTTTCGTGATATTCGCTAAAGTTTATACAGACTGAATCAAGCTATGATCGCAGTATAACTTTGGACATACAACAAGTTATCGTTAAACCAATTCAGCACCTGTCTTAAGAAAAAACATGTTAAGAGCCAAGTTCGCAAAATCACCACTAACAGAGGTAATTTGTGGAGTTGAGTTCAATGCCACAGAATTTTCATCTGTTCATTTTGGTTTATATTGGCAAACCATCCGAAATAAGTTCCCTAACCCACCATTAGATCGCCCCCCCATAGGTACAATTGAATTTTTATCAATTCTTCCAAATCTTCGTAGAGTTTGGTTTGAATCTGAAGATAGAAGACAACTAATCCAGTTGCAAGCAAACCGTTTTCATTACAATTGGCGACGGCAAGATGAGGAAGATCAGTATCCTCATTTTCAAGAAATTTATCCGAGATTTGCTCAAGAGTGGCAAGATTTTCAAGACTGGTGGATAAGTACTGAAAGTTCGCCATTACAACCAATTCGTTATGAGCTTTCGTACATTAATCAAATAGATCAAGCTTTTGGGTGGAACAGTGTTAGTGATCATCAAAAGATATTTAAATTTCTTGCTAACAGGTTTGATGATCTGTCTTTAAAGACTAGAGTATTTGACTTTAATTTAGAACTTGAACTAAAAGAAAATAATGGGAAATTATCTGTTAGATTACATCAAGGTGTTAAGCCAAATGATAATCTTCCAGTTATTATTTTGGAATTAACCGCTAGCACTATAGGGATAAATGCTACAGATAGCCAAACATGGTTTGACTTAGCACATAAATCTACAGTAGAAACTTTTTTAAGCTTGGTTACTGATGAAATTAAAAAAGAATGGGGTTTTAAATGGCTGGATTAAGTACTAGTTCAAAAGATTACAAGCTAGAGAATATTCAAAACTCTTCCAAAACGGGTTCTGTTGCTTATTGGAGTGATCCAGATCTACTTGTTAGAGAGTATTTTTTGTCATCTTCATTGCAAAGATCTAAATCAAGAAAGGTTGTTTCTCAATATATTAGTTCATGGCAATCTGTTTTAGATGTTTTACGTTGGGGAGTAAATAGTAAAGCTAATGATAGCTATGATGGCGCAGTTAACTTGTTAGCTGAAACTGATAGTTTTGCTGTTTTAGAAATACTTGGATTAATTGCTAAAAAGCTATATATTCCAATGTTAGATAATGAATCTCATAGAGGCGTTGCAGAAACTTGCTTAGAAATATTAATTAAAGCGATTGCTTGTGCTTATAAAGTCGAGCCTATGCAAAGATACAGGTTGATTTTTGATGTCATTCCTCCAACTAACAGACGAACGATTAAAGCATCGATTATAGATGCTTTGTTAATTATTGCTGATGAAATTGATGTAAATACTATTAAAAATGCTTTAGAGCGTTATAACTTTGACAAAGATCAATATATTTGTGACTATACAAAAGAAGCTTTGCAAGAGCTTGATCTAGAGTAGTTTTAATTGCTTATGCTTCCAACTCTTGCAGATTTTGATATTCGTTCTGGCGTTTTTATCAGAAAACTAAATAAGCTTACTCATTGGCATCCACAGGAAGGAGATAATGACTTGTCTTTGCGGGCTAAATTAGCCTCAGAGAAAATTTTTCCTGATGAGCGAAAACACAGTCTTTGGTATATCAGCACCGAGAGCGAATTTTATGGTGTAGTAGCTTCACTGACTGCTACAGCAACCCCAAAAAATAGGGATATTGATTTTATCTGGATAGAAGAAAGTGAGTTGCAAGAGGTTGGAGTAGTATTTGAAAACGTTCCCAATGGGGACTGTTTATACGTTAAATCTTTACACTTTGATGCTGATATCAATAAAAGCATTTTTCATAACCTTTGCTACAACTTGATGAGTAAACAAAGAGAAGCTTATCGTTGCAAAAAAAGACAAACGACTTGCATCCTTGAATATCAAAGACAAATCGGATGCAAGTCAACAGATATTGATGCAGAGTCTTGCGAATGCCAGTCATGGAGATAAAGCTTACTCAACCGCAAAGGTAATTGCGACTACGGCGCGGATATCTTTGTCGATGGTGGTGGTGTTGTATGCGCCACTGTTGCTGACTTCGGTGGAATATCGGGCGGTAATTTGGAAGACATCGGTTTCGGCTTTGCGGATTGTGCCGAGGCGACTGCCTGAGACATTGACGATCGCTTCACCTCTCGCTTTAGCATCCTTGGTTGCTTCGGAAATCATGTCTACTCGCAATTTGCCAAGTTCGGTATAGAGGTATTCCGCAGGTTCAGAAATAAAGGGCAGACCATCATTAATCAAGTCGGTACTCGATCGCGCGATCGCAGTAATGGCATCGATATCTTTGGAACGAATTTCAAAACGTTGGACGAGGCGATAGGCGATAGTCCGACCTGTTTGTGCGCCATTCCCATTGGTCTCAGGAATGGGTTGGGTATCGATCGCACTCAGCGAGATTGCGTCTTTAGGAATATTTTTGCTCTTGAAGTAGGCTTGCACTTTGTCGGAATGGCGTTTAAGTTCTTGGTAGGCGAGTGGCAATGTGGCTTGCTGACTAGAAACGGAACTTCGCCAAATTACAAAATCGGAACGAATCGGACGGGTTGAGGAACCGATTACAGTAAGGTTGTCATTGGATCTGAGCGATCGCAGGGCATTTCCTGCGAGATAGGCGCTACCGACTAGGGCGATCGCGAGGGCAAGCATTCCGCTAAATAGTTGCGGGAATTGAAGTTTGGGTGATGGGGCGTTGGACTCTGGCAGCATGGCTTTGTGGGGATCGGGGCTAAGTTAGCTGACGCAGATGGTTGGCATTGGTTACAGGATGCAATAAATCGCAACTAACGAAATAGCTTAGATGCAGCAGAATCCCACTATACGCAACTTATCACCAAAACTATTTCTAGGTTTTAATAGGATTAGTAAGCAACTATTTGATTTATGCCTAATAAACTTGGATTTTGGTTGATTTGGATTTTATTTTCGGTCTATGCCTTCATCTTCGCGCCGCCCGATCGCCCCGATACCTTGCAACTAATTCTCAAGTTGAGTACGGGAGACTGGCAAGGCACAAATGCCTTGATCGTTGCCCTGTTTAACCTCATGGGCATATTTCCCTTCATCTATGCCTGTATGCTAGCCAGCGACGGACGCGGACAAAAAGTACCCGCTTGGCTATTTGCTAGCCTGTCATTTTTGGCAGGAGCCTTTATTCTACTTCCCTACTTTGCCCTGCGCGAACCAAATCCCACCTTTATCGGCAAAAAGAATCGACTGATTTCCCTATTAGAGTCACGCTGGACAGGAATTGGGGTTACCGCGATCGCAAGTTACTTTTTGTTCTACGGATTTGCCAATGGCAACTGGGCAGATTTCTTTCAGCAATGGCAAACTAGCCGATTTATCCATGTCATGAGTTTAGATTTCTGTATGTTGTCACTGCTATTTCCTTGGTTGCTTAGTGACGATATGGAAAGACGTGGCATGAGTAGCGATCGCTTTTTTACATTTATTGCCCTAGTTCCCCTAGTCGGCGCATTGATTTACCTCTGCTTGCGATCGCCTTTAATCGAAAGCGAACAAGAAGCAACCGCTTAAAATATCAATAAGAAAGAGCGCTTTGCGCTCTTTCTTATTGGCAGATACTCTCAATCATCCGACTAGCTTGGGAACCGTAGCCACCGCCAAAGAGATTGAAATGATTGAGAATGTGATAGAGATTGTAGAGATTTTTGCGCTCTCTGTAGCCCGCATCAAGGGGATAAGCCCCATTGTAGGCGCGATAAAACTGTGATGGAAATCCGCCAAATAACTCGGTCATGGCAAGATCAACTTCGCGATCGCCAAAATATAGCGCAGGGTCAAAAATCACAGGCTCACCATTAACAAACGCCGCATTACCGCCCCAGAGATCGCCATGCACCATTGCGGGTTTTGGCTGATAATCTCGAAAAAATTTAGGGATAGCCTCATAGATTTTTTCTTCGGGTACGGCGCACCGCCAACCTTTACGCTTAGCCAAACGAATTTGAAAAGCGAGTCGATATTCCCGCCAAAAATCAATCCAATCGTTCGTCCAGTTGTTGATCTGCGGCGTAGCACCGATGGTATTGTGGCGATCCCACCCAAACCCGCGATCGCTAGTTACCCGATGCATTGCCGCTAGATTTCTACCCATTGCTTCCCAATCTTGACTACCGCCCAATTCAAGATTTTCCATCGCTAAATAAGAAGTTTCCCCCACAGTTCCCCAACAAATGGGCTGCGGGACGCGAATCGTCTTAGTCTCATGCATTTGTTTTAAAGCGATCGCCTCGGCAACAAACATATCTAAACAATTTGCAATATTCGTTTTTACAAAAAATTGCCGTTTGCCATCGGATAGCATATTCGCTTGGTTAATGCATCCGCCCGACTTTGCCTGACAGCGATCGGCATGAAATTTTTCGCCAGTTGCTTGCGAAATAGCGATCGCAATTTCTTCCCACATAATTTTTATCCAAAATTTGGTGATGTTATAGCTACTGTCAACTGTATCAGGACATAAAACCCCAAAGAGGGTTGCTGCGCCCCCCGCAGCAACCCTCTTTGGGGTTTTAATTTTGTTCTAACAAGACTGGCGGTAGCTATAATCCCCAAGATAGCGATCGTGCTTTGGAATTCTCAATAAAACGTAACCCAAAACCTCAAGGAAGGTTCGTATACTGTGAATTAATAACTTGAAATTTTTTATTTAATAAAACTTTAAAAACTAGCTTGACTGGTGAAATTATATGATGAACGATATTGGTAAATACCGCTTTGTTTGTACACTTACCCTTAGCGATATTTTGGGTCAAGTAATTGTTTGGTTAGGAGTAATTTTTGTGGCTCTGGCTTCGGCTTTGTCCTTAATGAGCAAACCAGTTTATTCCTTCGGCGCAGTTGGTCTAATTGTCGTAACATCGTTACCATTTTTGCTGTTTACCTTTGTTACCACCCTATTTAATCATATTGATATCGTGCCTTTGACTGAAGAAGAAATCAAGCACAATCATGCCAAAATATCTGGCGTTCGCAAAACCGCTGTAAAGGCTTCTATTTAGAAACTTAACTGTAAAAGTATGGGCTAAGCAACTCAGTATAATTAAAACCCAAAAACCTGTAGCGCATGCACAGCGTGCGCTACAGGTTTTTGGGTTTTATATTTAATTGCACCTAGCTACATTAGAGGTAGCTCAAATCGCTACCTCTATCTTGTTGTAGACATTATGAACGTTGTCTGATAAATCATTAGCTAAGAGTATAGAAGTGAGGTGTAATTCTCGTGCGTCAAATAAATTTCGTTGTCTTTTTTATCGTTGCCCTTGCCTTAGTATTATTTGCTTTAGAAAACACCTCGCCAGCATCCATTCAAATTATTCCCCAGCTTAAAGTTGCTGCACCGATCTCTGTCGAACTAATTTTAGCAATGGGATTAGGAGCAGTATTGGCTTGGATCTTTAGTGTTTGGTCGGGATTGCAAAAATCAATTGAAATGCGTAATAAAAATGTGCAGATTCAGAATTTGCAAGAAACCGTACAGAATTTGAGCGTCGAGATTGAAGAGCGCAAGCGGTTAGTTTCCGCCTCAGCGATCGATGTGGAAATTGATGAAGATAAATCTAAAAATTAATTTTTAAAAGTTAATTTTTAAAAGTTGATTTTTAAAAGTTGATTTTTAAGGTGCAAGTACCTCAGCATAATTAAATAAAACTTGCGATGCACGCTGCGCGTGCATCGCAGGTTTTAGGGTTTTATATGTGGCTTCGACTTCGCTCAGCCAACCTTAGCTGAGCGGAGTCGAAGCTAGATAATTAGGTGGGACATTTTTTATCCGCAAGAGCCTTATACCAATTCCCATCAAGTGTGGCTACACTTGTGGGAATTAAAACCCAAACTTAGTAAGGGTTTTAAAATCACAAAATGGCGTAGCCATTTTGTGATTTGGTATTACTTGACTTACAGCGCTTTGCGCTCAAACCCAAACCAAGAGAATTTTTGAATGCGTTGCGAAGCAACGCATTCAAAAATTCTCTTGTGGTTCGTTTGATCGATAATTGCTGTAGGAAAAATCAAAATTGCCGCGATCGCCGATCTCTTAAAACCAGAAGACATAAAAAGCTAAAGAGAAAAGCTAAAGAGATTTGTTATTTCATCGCAATCGATGATATTTTTAAGCATCCGCTTCTCGTAAGCTCCATGACTCTATCGATCGCCGAATCAGTTACCAAAGATGCCATTGCCCTACTCATCGACCTTGCAGAACGAGGCGAGATCGATCCTTGGGACGTACAGGTGATCGATGTGGTTGATCGCTTTCTGTCACGGTTAATTGTTAGCGATCGCCACGATTTGTACGACTCAGGACAGGCGATGCTTTATGCATCAATGCTGGTTCTGCTGAAGGCAAACTCCCTATCGGACAGTCAAGCTGCCTACGATCAAGAAACCAACGATGACTCAGATCTGGATAATTTGGATACTGAGGTTGTTTCCGATTCGATGCGGCTACCAATGGATTTTGATAAACGCTTGCGCCGTTTGCCCGTGGCTTTGCCCCCCAAAGCGAGGCGGATCACCCTAGAGGAACTGATCGCGCAGATCGAATCGATCGCCGAGATCGTAGATCGCAAAACTAGCAAGCCTGCTAAACGCCAAATGCAGGGCAAGGTGGCAAGACGCGCCGCCATGAAAGCGATCGCCCAGCTCGCTCACAAGGAAAATTTGTCGGAGATGGTTACGGAAATCGAGCATTATTTTTTGCTCCATCCCGATGAAGAGATTGAAATATCCGATCTCGCTGAAGTATTTAACGATCGCGTGGGGGTATTTTGGGGGCTATTGCTGATGTCTTCTCAGTCAAAGGTTGAGCTATTCCAGACAGAATTTTATGGGAAGATTCAGATCGTGCCTACAATTAAAGCCCCAACTGCTAAAGCCCCAACCAGTAAAGAAATAGCATTTACTAATGGTTCGACTAATTCCACAGTAGAATCTACTCAGTTACAATTAACATTCTCTGAATTAAAAGAAGTTTCGTGAAGCAGCTTAAATTATTTGACAGTCAAAATTCTCTAGTAAAATCAGTTCGGAGATATGTGTTTTCTCCTTTTATCATCTCTGGGTTAGGCGCGATCGCAATTTCAGCAGTCAATTTTGTTCCACAGTCATTAGCGCAAATTCCGATATCATCATACAAGCCGATCTCTATTAATAGTGGTGCTGAAGTAAATGACATCCTAACTGAAAAAGATATTCCCACAGGTCAAAAAGGATTTGCCCGCGATTACCTAATTGATGTCCAGAAGGATGAGCGGCTAGAAATCAATGTGGAATCGCAAGCCTTTGACACTGTATTAAGCCTGTTGGATAGTAAGGGTGATGTAATTACGGAAAATGATGATGTGGCAAGCGATACTACCAACTCATCGATCTTTTTTAAAGTCCGTCAATCGGGAAAATACACCATTCGCGTTTCATCTTTTGGTGGTAGTAGCGGTGGTAAATTTACCCTCAAGGTAACTAAACTCCGCGCGATCGACTGACTTCGACTCCGCTCAGCCAAAGTTAGCTGAGCGGAGTCGAAGCCACAGGCACTTTAATTAGTAAGTAACTAGGCATAAAAACCTAGAAGAGCATACCGCCCGCGCAGCGGGCGG
>NZ_ALWB01000089.1 GCF_000332215.1 Pseudanabaena biceps PCC 7429 | reverse complement strand
AAGACCTTATCCTTTTCTAAGAAGTTGGAAAATCACATTGGGGCCATTTGGAATTTTATTCATCATTACAACACTTCTTTACCTGCTCGGTCATCCTTTCCTTTTTAGGACTACCGCATTAGGAAATCCTGCCAAGCCATCAACGTAAGCCATCAAAATATCTTTGACCTCACGATTACGAATTTCAGTGAGTACTGACAACCAGAATTTTGCCCCCTCATTGGGGGCAATCCACATACTGAGTAATGGGCAGAATCTTCTTCTTGGATAATATCTATTGGCGGTAGCTATAGTTGTTAGCAAAGCTCACTATAACTAGCCAAGAATCCCAAAATCTATTATATATTTGATTAAATGAACTTACAACACTTATCGATCAAATGAAACACAAGGAAATTTTTGAAAGCGTTGCAAAGCAACGCTTTCAAAAATTTCCTTGGTTTGGGTTTGAGCGCAATGCGCTGTAAGTCATTTTTTTAAGGTTGTTTCTTGGTTAGCTTGTTTAGTCCCAAAACGATCTAGCCACCAGAAACAAGTTGTAAATAATGTGGCGATAAATAGAAATGCGGCAATAGCTTGAAATGTAGTATGCATACCTGCCACCAGTGAATCAATGGGGGCTGCGGTGACATCGACATCAAAGGCAAGTTTAGCGGCGGCGATCGTTACTAAGGAGAAAATGGAACCTACTATGGGCACACCCACAGCTTGCCCCAAAATTCTTGATAAGGAAAGTAGCCCAGAGGCAACGCCTAATTGCTTGGCTGGGGCGGCTCCCATAATTATGCTGTTATTAGGCGATTGAAAGATGCCAACGCCTAGGGCGTAGGGGGCGATCGCTAGGACATAATTGAGTATGGAAGAATCGGCATCGAACGTACTAAAAAAGATGCAGCTCATTCCGATTAAACACAAGCCAATGAAGCTAATTAAACGTCCTCCGAAGCGATCAGCAAGAGTTCCTGAGATTGGTGCAGTTATTGAGATAATGACTGGAGGAATCGCTAGTAATAGTCCCGCTTTTTCGGTGGGATATTGCTTAATCAATTGCAGGAAAAAGGGCAGAATAAAGATGACCCCTGCCATGACGAGATTGCCGATAAATCTGAGGATTAGTCCGACACTAAATTCCCGCGATCTAAATATATTTAAGTCGAGCATGGGCTGTTCTTGGCTCGTTTCTACGATCAAGAAACTAATAAAACCCGCGATCGCTAGGGCAAATAGATAACCAACAAGGCTGGCATCAAGGCTATTATTTTGTGATAGGGTAATGCCCACCGTAAAGCAAGTCAGGGTTAGCGTGAGCAGCAATGTCCCTAAAATATCAAAACTTTTAGAAGTTTCGCGAATCACTGATGGTGGGACAAAGCGAGCGACGATCGCGATCCCGATTAGACCAATTGGCACATTAATCAAAAAGATCAATTTCCAATCCCCCAAAGCCAAGAGCAGTCCTCCAATTGTGGGTCCTAGGGTAATTCCCAAACCATATACCCCAGCCCGAATCCCCAAGCTTAAGCCCCTTTGTTCGGGGGGAAAGGCTTCGACAATAATTGCCGTGCCTAAACCCGATAAAAATGCGGCTCCCAGCCCTTGAATGGCGCGAAAGATGATTAGCATCTCCACGGTTGACGATAGCCCACAGCCTAGGGAACTGAGTGTAAAAATAATCATCCCGATCAGGTATAGTTTCTTTTTACTCCACATATCACCTAACTTGGAGATGCTTAAAACTGTAATTGCGATCACTAATAGGTAGCTGAGCACAACCCATTGAATCACCGCAAAACTGGTATGGAGGGACTCAATCATGGAGGGGAGAGCCAGATTGACGATATAGACATCTAAGGCAAAAATGAATACCCCAAGCCCAATCCCCGTAATTGTCCACCACTTATTTGTATTTTGGCGATCGTCCTGATCGGGATGCTTAATATCTAATTGCGTATCTAATTGCGTATCTAATTGCGTATCGAGATTTAATGTCGTATCTAATTGTTGTGATTCGTGGGCGGTCATGTTGAATTTCTATTAGCGATCGGCTAGTTATTTGATTTTGGTTATAAAACTGCGAAGGGACTAGGCATAGTTAGAAACCAGAGCCAAAATCTCTGACGCGAGGGTATCAAGAGTCAGCATTTTTGGCTTTTTATATTTAATTACACCTAGTTACTTAAGTCCATTATTTAAACAACCTATTTAAATAGGTTGTTTAAATACATCATTATAGTTAAAGAATTATCGTTAAATAAAACTATCATTTAAATAACTAAGTAGCTAGGTATAATTAAACTTAAAACCTAGAAGAGAATACCGCCCGCATAGCGGGCGGTATTCTCTCTGATCCTAGCTAATTATTTAAATAAATAGTTAAAGAATAAAATCTAGTTTTTAGAAATTAAATTTGTTTAGGAAATAGAAGTGAAAAGATGAGTGGCGGTGCTTCGAGCCGCCACTCATCTTTTCGGCTTAACTACTACAAAATACCGATCATCTCATTGATTGATTGATTAATTGAGGAACAAGATTCCACAATCAAAGGTAACTCTCTTTCAATATTGATTGGTGTTCCTCGCTTTGATATCTCTTTAATTTCCTTTAGGATTTTGGCAACTAAATCGCGATCGCCAATTAATTCTTCGCGATCGATCTGTTTGAGAGCGAGGGAGATGGCACTGATTCCCGATTGCATTCCTAAGGCAATATCGCTTTTAATGCCTAAATTTTTGGGATCGAGGCTTTGATAAAGACTCTCATCTTTAGCGATCGCGCTGACATGAACTCCTGCATAGTGAGTAAAGGCATTTTTACCCACTAAAGGATGGTGCGGGGAAATTGGAATGTGGGAATGCTGGCTGACTAGACAATATAACTCTTTTAAATGTTCTAGTTGCCAATGCTTCTCTTCTGGATTGATTTCGATTAAGTTGGCAAGGATTGTTCCTATATCGATAATTCCCGCACGTTCGCCAATACCCATAACGCTAACATCAATGATATCGGCTCCCGCATGGTAAGCATCTAGCCCATTGGCTAAAGCTAAACCGCGATCGTTGTGGCAATGGACTTCAATTTTGGGGTACAGATGGCGAGCGGCGAGCGCTTCTTTGATGGTTGTGACATAGCGAGCAATGCACCGTTGGGGATGGAATGGAGTGGCGTAACCAGTTGTATCCGCAATGCTGATGATATTTGCGCCTGCTTGGACGGCTGCACTGGCGGCGGCGATCGCATTTTCTATGGGCGATCGCACGGTATCTTCGGGGGTATAGCGAATGATTAGATCTGGTTGTTGGCTTCTTGCATAGCTAATCACTTCTACAATCCGTTCGATGGCAGTCCCTAAACTGATCGCGTAATCCTGCTCCAAGCGTTTTTGCGAAATACCCAAAAATACCCCCAAAAAGTCAATGTCACAATCCAAGGCTTTTTGGACATCCTTTAATCGACATAGGGAGTGAGCGCCAATTTTTGCTTTTAGTCCCGCCTTAGCAATATTTGTAATCGCTAGGGCAATTTCTGGATCTACGGCAGGGTTACCAACTTCGATAATATCAATCCCAATGCGATCTAAAAGTTGGGCGATCGCCAACTTGATGGTAGGCGAAAAATAAACCCCTGGAGCTTGTTCTCCTTCCCTGAGTGTCGAATCAAGAATTTGGATCATTTGAATAATTTAATAATTATGATTTAGTAACTTATTACAGTTTTCAAGCAGTCGGAAATGGTGTGAAGAACGTAAAACTCATGCCCTATCACGAGTTGAGATTGTGCCATTGTTTATATCAATATTAAAACATGCTCTTATGGCTCAATCGATGCTTGAATCATCAAGAAATCTAGGGGTAACTTATGAATTACTCCTACAAATAATGGTAGATCTCTAAATTATCAACTGCCTAAAAGTATGGCAAGGACTATATTAAAAAAGTTTCCTGTAGTTTAGCTCCCTAAGATTTGTAATAACTAATTTTCAATAAATTCTCACCCTCCGTTTGGGTTAGATTCTAACAACATAGATTGGTTATTACAAGTGTCATCGCAACACAACCGATAAAACCCAAAAGATGGGTGGCAGCGCGGAGCGCTGCCACCCATCTTTTGGGTTTTATGTCCTCAACAAGCTTTTCATTGCTATAAAAGAGACAGAAAAGTTGATAAGTAAATGGGTGCTGACTGTTTGGGGGAATGTGGGGAGTTGGTTCCTGTGATTGACAAACCTTTCTGGTGGTTTGCGCTTCTGAATTTGGTGAGCGCAAAATCTAAAAACTAGGCGAGAATCAGGAATGGTTCTTAATTTTTAGATTTTCATGGGCAGAAATTCTGTATTCTGGAATAACATCATAGACTCTATTTGTATCCATGACTTCACTTCAGGTCACTCGCGGCACTCGCGATATCCTTGCTCCCGAAATTTATTACTGGCAACAGTTAGAATCCGCCGCAAGACAAGTTCTCACCCAAGCTGCCTATACCGAAATTCGCACTCCGATTTTTGAGGCGACGGAGCTATTTGCGCGGGGTATTGGTGAAGCTACGGATATTGTGGGCAAAGAAATGTATACCTTTAACGATCGCGGCGATCGTTCTTTGACTTTGCGACCTGAAGGCACGGCGGGAGTAGCCCGTTCCTATATCGAAAACAAGCTATTTGCTCAGGGTGGGGTACAGCGTCTGTGGTACAAAGGTGCGATGTTTCGTTACGAACGTCCCCAAGCTGGTCGTCAACGTCAATTTCACCAGTTAGGTATCGAGGTGATTGGCAGTGCCGATCCGCGTGCTGACGCGGAAGCGATCGCGATCGCTAGTGATTTTTTACAAGCAGTGGGTCTAACCGATCTTGTCGTTGACATTAACTCTGTGGGGAGTTCTGAAGATCGGGTAGCCTATCGCGCTGCCCTTGTGGAATATTTCACGCCTTTTATTGAAGAAATTGATGCCGATTCTCGCGATCGCCTCACGCGCAATCCTTTAAGAATTCTCGATAGCAAAGATAAGCGCACGCAAGAAATATCCCAAGATGCACCGAGCATCCTCGATTATTTAAGCTCTGAATCCCAACAGCATTTCGAGCAAGTCCAAAATCTCTTAACGGATTTGCAGATTTCCTATCGCATTAATCCTCGTCTGGTGCGGGGCTTAGACTATTACACCCGTACTGCCTTTGAAATCCAGTCCAATCAACTCGGTGCACAGTCAGCAGTTTGTGGAGGTGGACGCTACGATCGCTTGATTGCGGAACTCGGTGGCGCGGATGTACCTGCTGTGGGTTGGGCGATCGGTTTAGAGCGTTTGGTCATTCTCATGCAACAGGTTGCCGAGCAAAAACAAGCAGCGATCGATTTCTATGTCATTTCGCGAGGCGAACAGGCGGAAGCGAAGTCTCTATCCATTGCTCAAACCCTCCGCAAAGTAGGATTTACAGTGGAACTCGATCTCAGTGGAGCGAAGTTTGATAAGCAATTCAAACGCGCTAGTAATGCCAATGCGAAAGCTGCTGTTGTCATCGGTGATAGCGAAATCGAAGCAGGACAAGTCCAAATCAAATGGCTAGAGTCGGGCGATCAAGAAGCAGTAGCGATCGCTGAGCTCAGTGACAGCTTTGAGGCTCTGAGACAAAAGTTGTAGTTATACCAATTCACTGAAGTGAGCCAACACTTCAGTGAATTAAAAAACAAACCCAGTAAGGTTTTGAAATTCCCAAAATGGCGTTGCCATTTTGGGAATTGGTATTACTAGAGTACTAGATTAATTGCTGCAAAGCTTCTGACGAACCAATTACCGAAATCGCTGGCGTTCCAAAATATTTTTGGGCAGCCTGTTGGACATCGGCTTCAGTAACAGCTTCGATCGCTTCAACAAATTGGCGATCGAACTCTAAACCTAACCCCATTACCTCATACCAACCATATACCTGAGCAATTTGACCATTGGTTTGCTTGCCGAGAGCATATTGTCCTAATAGCTTACTTTTACAAACTGCCAATTCAGCTTCGGTGATTGCTACTGTAGCAAGGCGCTCGCATTCATGGCGCAAACCTGTCAACGCCGTCCCCGTATTGTGGGAAGCCGTACCGATATAGGCAACAAATTGTGAGGTATCGAGACGAGTAGGATAAAAGGCTGATACTTCGTAGGCAAGTCCCCGCTTTTCCCGCAGTTCCACAAACAAGCGGCTCGATAAACCATTGCCCAGATAGGTCGAGATAATTTTAAGGGCGGCATAGTCTGGAGAACTTACCGAGGGGGCAGGATAGCCAATCATGACAATCGCCTGTTGGGTATCCTGCTCGTGGGTAACAAGCAAGGGTTGAAAGTTGGGTGATGGCACATTGATCGCAAAGGATTGGTCGGGGTTTTGCCAATCGCCAAAGACTTCTTCGACCATTGCAATCGCCCGCTCTATCGAAATATTCCCTGCAATGCTCACCACCATCTGATCGGGGCGTAAATAGGTATGGTGAAAATCAACGAGATCTTGCCGAGTAAGATTACTAACCGACAATTCCGTACCAAGGCTAGAAAAGCCGTAGGGATGATCCCCATACATCAAATGTTGTAAGCCCTCGTATGCAATGGTTAAGGGGCGTTCCTGCTGCGCTCGGATCGATTGGATTGTCAAACGCCTCTCCAGATCGAGTTCGCTATTGGGATAACTAGGCGATCGTAAAATCTCCGCTCCCAGCAACAACATATCTTGAAAGTCCGCAGCAATCGTTTTTAATGACAACAAGAAATAGTCGCTAGAACATTCCGTCCCAAGGGATGCACCAATAGACTCTACCTGCTCCGCAATTTCGAGGGAAGAATACTTTGTGGTTCCCCTTGTCATCAGCGAAGCTGCTAGGTGCGTTAGCCCTGATTTTTCAGCGGTTTGAACCATCTCTCCCCCTGCAAAAAAGCAGCGCGCAGCAATAATATCTACCGTGGGGTTTTCGGTTACTAAAACCACAATGCCATTGGATAGCACCAAGCGATCGCTAATTCGTTTTGACATTATTGGTGACACTAGTGGCAAGTTTGTCTTCCCCGATTGATGGCTATCCCGATTGATAGCTGTGTCAAGTATATCATCAGGACATAAAACCCAAAAGATGGCAACGATGCTTCAAACGATGTTTCACTTTATCCCGAACTCACGTTAAGTTAAGACATAAAACCCATGCATAGAGTTACGGCGCTTCGTGCTGTAACTTGAGACCTGATAGTTGATACTTGATACTTGGGTAAATGACTACCACGATCCCCCCTACTTGATCGCAAAAAGCTAGATTCTACTAGCTTTTGCAAGCCAAACTAACGATATACATAAGCCCAAACTTGATGAATCATGAGTAATGGTCGAGAAAATCTACTACTTACGCTGATAGATCGACAGATTATGTTAGATTTTCAGTCATCTTTAGAGAGCCGTATTAATATGTTAAGGATAGATAGTGGTCTCTTTTGTCTACCCCTGAATTACTTAAAGTACTTGGGCAACACTAACCAAATCCAATCAGTCATCAATACAACTCGGTTTAAGTTTTATGCAACATAAAGCCTTCAGTGCAATGCGCTTATATAAATATCCACGAATTAACGACAAATCATCAGGTACTGGTCACTAAATGTCTAGGCTATAGTCCTTTTCAAGGGAATCAAGGCTCCCGATCAAGTGCAAAAAATTAAACCCTGTAAAGCTTTTGCCGTTTTAGTTCTCCATAAACAAACTAAAACAACGCTATATCAACAACATTTTGTGGTTGAGATGCTCGGAAAAATGCTGTAAACACGAAGATGTTAAATTCGGAGAGGATTGGATGAGTACTGCAAAGGATAAACAAAAATGTCTAGATTGCTTAATTCAAGCGATCGCAGACTTAAATGGTCAGGCGAACCGAGAGCAATTGACCAAAATCTCCAATTTGATTATTCAGACCATGACTGGTCCTTGGCGGTCTTTCCATACGCCCAATCACATTTTTGAGGTTGGGGAAGGGGGTGATGCGATCGAGGTAATATCAGCATTATTTCACGATCTGGTGTACGTACAAGTCGATCAAGGCATCAGCGTTAATATCAGTCGGTATATTTCTCCCTACATCAAACAGGATCGCGAGCAGCTCGTCATTCTCGAGCCTCCCGAATTGCAAGAAGATGTCGCTTTTAAGATGGTAATCATGCTGTTTGGCTTTCAGCACGGACAGCCCCTATTACCAATGTCTGGGCAAAATGAGTTTCTTAGTGCCTTAATTGCAATAAAAGCACTAGAAAATATGTTGCCCTTAACAAGACTGACTGAGATTGCAGCTTGTATCGAAGCAACTATTCCTTTTCGCCCGCAGCTAGAATCTGGGTTGACCTGTTCTGATCTGCTTTTTGGTCGTTTAGTTGAGGCAAATGAGGTCTTTCAGTTTGGCTGGAATGATCCCGAAATCGCGGAAATTGTCAAAAGAGCCGTACGTCTCTCGAACCGCGATGTAGAAAACTTTGCTAGCCCTAATTCTTCACGATTTCTCAATAACACTTGGAATCTAATTCCAGAGACAAATCACGATCTGAAGAATGTTAACTCCTATAGTGTGCATGGCTATCGAGTTTCTATCCAAAAGATGGAAGGATTTATGAACTTCCTTTCTCCCGAAATCGTATTTAGGCGCTATCGGGATGAGCCTAGTGAGAAAAACTATTACAAGCTCCTCGCTCAAACCAAGCAAAACTTAGAAGTGTCAAGGCTGTACTTAGGCACAAAATTAACCTCGATCGCTGTTTTAGAAGCATTGTCCTTTCGGATTGGGCGGGACATTTCCCTCTCCACAATGATGGGTGAGCTACCGCTCGAAGATACGCCAGTGATCGGCTTAGAACAATTTTTACCCGAAATCGATACGCCTCATCAGCCATCAACACCGATTGAAGCTGAGGTATTAGAGCTTTTAGATAAAGGGAGAACGGTTGATTCTAGTTACGATGTCAAGAATTCACCCGTGGCTACTTTTATGGTTAAGTCCCTCGGATTTTCGGAAATGCAACGGATGCTCCTATTATCCAAGGAGTTTTTTAAAGGTAATTTTACCTCTGAAGAATTAATTGCAAGTTGCGATCCCTATGTGATGTCAACCATTAAGGGGGCAGTTTTACAGCTATTTGAATCTCGCAAAGCCGCTCTTTCTCAATAGGCAGGCAAACAAGAAAATCAGATTTTTTACTACTATTGAACGAAATATATTGAACGAAATATTAGGCAAAATACCATCTAAGAATTTTTTGGCAAAAAATTCTTAATCACGAAGTCTTAGTAAGACTTCTTAACAGACTTCTTACATAGCTTTACATAGCTTTACATAGTTGTAGCTACGGTTGTAGGTATGGTTGGTGCGACAAAGGCATAGTCTGAGACGATTGTGCCACCAATAATATGTTCTTGTAGGATACGCTCTAGCAACTCTGGTGTTGCGGAATGATACCAAACACCATCGGGATAGACTAGCAAGATTGGTCCGCGATCGCATACGCGCAGGCAATTAGTTTTAGTCCGAAAGATTTTTGCTTCGAGATTCAGTTCTTTGATACGGCGCTTGAGATAGTCCCATGCTTGCAGCCCTGCTTCCTTGGGACAGCAGATCGGTTTAGTCTGATCGGCGCATAGAAATAAATGTTTTTCGATCTGGGGGATTGATAATTTTTGAGCGAGGACGGCTAATTCTTGACGAATTCGCTCTAGATCGGTGGATTCTAGAATCAGCTCCTCAGCGATCGCTGGATCGGGGGTAATAATGTCTGGATCTAATGCCATAGGAATATAAAAATATAAAGAGACTGATGGATTAAGGATTTATATGGTAAGGATGGGCGACGCGAAGCGTCACCCATCCTTACCTATAAGATTGATAATCTTAAGGATTGAGTTCGTTGATTACTTTATCGGTTTTGCGGAATTTTAATTCGGCAGGAGCATCGGGTAGTCCGAGCAGGTTACGAATCGCGGAGTCAAGTTCTTCAAAACCAAATACCCCCTCGCGATCGAAGCTAACTTTACCATCACCAGAAATCAGTACCGTTTGGGGAACTGTACCCTTGAAATAGTAGGCTTCTTCGGTAGGCGCGTAGTTCTTTTTTTGTAAGTCTAGACTATCCACGGGAACTGCAATTAGACTGATGGTCTTGCCGTAAAAGCCTTGGGCTAGGTTGAGGATGGGTGAAAATCTTTTGCAGTCGGCACTGTCATCAACGTAGAAAACTACCATGGCGGCGCGTCCTAGTTCGAGGGATTGGGCGAGGCTAATCCTTGGGGGAACAATAGAGCCATTGCCTCCATAGAGGGCAAAAATATTACCATCGTAAGTGTCATCGGTAAGCTTGGCATGAACGGGTTGTACCCCAGCAAAGAAAGACCCCAGCAATATACTTAGGCTTATACAACTTGCGATCGCTACACATAAAATCAAATTCAAAGATCGCTTCAGCCAATTTTTCATTATCTTTAATATAAAATCTTCTACAAAACACTATAAATGCTAGGGCTCACAAATTATAGCTATCGCCAAGTGTACTAAGATATAAAACCCAATAATCAAGTGGCGGCGCTTCGCGCCGCCACTTGATTATTGGGTTTTAATTTAAAGCAATGAGGATTTTACGAATCGCCAAATCCGTGGGCGCGAATCAGATCGAAAAATTCTTTTTTCATATGGGGGTCATGTCTAAAGGAACCACGCACGATCGAGTTAACCATCTTGGTTTCGGGTTCTTTGACTCCACGCCAAGTCATGCACATATGCTGAGCCTTAATTACAAAGGCTAACCCCTTAGGCTTAATCAAGTTTTCAATAGTATCGGCAACCATGATGGCAGCTTCTTCTTGGATATGAGGACGGCTCATGACCCAGTCCACAATACGATTAAACTTGGAAATGCCAATTACGCGATCGCTTGGGACAATCCCAATCCATGCTTGACCGACGATTGGGACAAAGTGATGAGAACATGCCGAACGTACGGTAATCGGACCAAGGGTATAGATCTCGTCGAGTTCCTTGGCATTCGGGAAATCTGTAACCTTGGGCATGGGATGGTAGCGCCCCTTGAATACCTCATCCACATACATCTTCGCTACCCGACGGGCAGTCTCTTTGGTATTGTGATCGTTTGCTGTGTCGATAATTAAAGAGTCAAAAACACCTTGTAATTTTCCTTCGATTTCTTTCTTTAGCTCTTCTCGTTCGGTATCGCTGATGTGATGAGCGATCGAGTCATTGGCAAAAAAAGGATCGCCTGCTGCGATCACCCGCTCACGAATAATTTGTGAAATTGCTTTTCTAGTAGATAAAGACTCGCGGACTTTTGCAGTTTTGGAATCGTTCTCAGAAGTGTTGCTGACAGGGCGAGAAATACTGATCGTCATGGTGTGATACTTACTAAATATCCAGTGGATTAATTTAAAACCGAGGAAGCCGAAAAAATACCGAGAAAACAGTAATTAAACATCAAAATTTCTGGTTTGAATAGAGCCAAAGGTACCTGCATAAAAAGGCGATCGACTAATAATTCAAACTATAAAATTTAATATATTCTCCCATATTCGCAGATCTGTAGAAGCTATTGCGTCTCTCAATAGATTGACATTTCTAATCGTGGTTTAACATGCCAACATAATTCTAGACTATTCCTTGATGGCTTAAGCGCTTCGGGGTTAAGGTTCAGTTAATCCCATCCGTTGGATAGAGGATATCTCTCGCAAATTTTTCTGTAAGTATAGGGATGATACTTTTTATTGAGTAGGCAGTTGATAAGCTGAAATACTCAGTGATAAATACTTATTAATTTTTCTGTAATACGCAGGATTTCTATAATGCTAAGTAATACCAAATCACAAAATGGCGTAGCCATTTTGTGATTTTACAGCCCTTTGCGCTCAAACCCAAACCAAGGAAATTTTTGAAAGCGTTGCGAAGCAACGCTTTCAAAAATTTCCCTGTGGTTCGTTTGCTCGATAATTGCTGTAAAACCCTTACTGGGTTTGGTTTTTAATTTCCAAAAGTGTAGCCACACTTTTGGAAATTGGTATACTCAGTTCGGGTTAAGCTGGCAAACTTGAAAAGCCCAAAAGTAAAAGCCTTGCTTAGCAAGGCTTTTACCTTTGGGCTATGAGAAAGTGTGGCAACACTTTTGTAAATTGCTATAAAAGGACAAAATCCCCCAAGAAGAGAAGGTTGGCGCGAAGTGCCAACCTTCTCTTCTTGGGAGGATGATTTTCGCACTACCAAAGGTAGCGAGGAAACCCCATAATTCAATAGACTGGGAAACGCTATATACTTACCTCAACGCTTGGTCTGAGTTATGAATGAAGAAGACATCAGCAATATTGCTCAGTCCCGATCTGAAACAAATTCCGATCAAATATCTGATCCACTTCTCGAACGACAAATCCAACGTCTGATCGAAGTCCAAACCTATTTGCGGTGGATATTTGACGGCTTTCTGTGGTTGACCGTGGGAACGGCAAGTATTTGGGCTTTGCGATCGGATATTGAGCTATGGTTTGCCTCGTTTACATGGGCTGCGGTGCGGATGACTTTGGCTTACAATCGTTTGCCGATGTTAGGCTTGGGGATATGTGTGGCAATGACCTTAGCGACTTTGGTTTGGCAGAGTTCGATGATTTTGTGGGGACTGAATCAACGTGAAAAGCGATCGCTTGCCCAGCAAGTAAAAGGAATTCAAGCAAAAGGTAAAAGCCATCCATTATGGCGCTGGGTTTGTGAGGAGAAATTATAGCTGCCGTCAACATAAAAAAGATGGTTGTTGCGCGGAGCTCAACAACCATCTTTTGGGGTTTATTCCTTACGTTGCTATAAAGTGAACAATTAGGATTGCGCAGCAAAGCCGCGCAATCCTAATTGTTCACTAGGGAGTAATTATGGCTATTAAAGTTTTACATCTCTCTGATATTCATCTTGGTAGTACGACCCATGGCAAGATCAATCCGCAAACTGGTTTAAATACTCGTCTTGAAGACTTTGTGGCGGCGCTAACGCTCTGTATCGATCGCGCGATTCGGGAACCAGCCGATTTAGTTCTCTTTGGTGGTGATGCCTTTCCTGATGCTACGCCGCCGCCCTTGGTGCAGCAAGCCTTTGCCAAGCAGTTTCGTCGTCTTGCCGATGCAGGGATTCCCACGGTTTTATTAGTTGGTAACCATGACCAGCATTCGCAGGGAGTCGGTGGGGCGAGTTTGGCTATTTATCGCAGTCTTGCCGTACCGAATTTTACCGTAGGCGATACGATCGCCACCCATTGCATTTCTACTAATGCGGGGGCGATTCAGATTATTACCCTACCTTGGATTACGCGATCGACTCTACTCACGAAGTCTGAAACCGAAGGATTTTCGATGGCGGAGGTGAGCCAATTTCTGATTGATCGCTTACAGGTGGTGATCGAAGGTGAAATTCGGCAACTCGATCCGAGCTTACCAACGATTTTATTGGCTCACGTAATGGTGGATACGGCAACCTACGGCGCAGAGAGGTTTTTGGCGGCGGGCAAGGGATTTACGATTCCATTGTCGATGTTAACCCGCGCAGCCTTTGATTATGTGGCGTTGGGGCATGTGCATCGACATCAAATTCTTGCCACGCAGCCAATGGTGGTTTATCCAGGAAGCATTGAGCGGGTTGATTTTGGCGAAGAGAATGAGGCAAAGGGCTATTGCTGGTTAGAAGTTGAGAAGGGGAATGTAAAATTTGAGTTTTGTCCAATTCCGACGCGCGTATTTCGGACAATCGAAGTAGATGTGACACAAGCGGAAGATCCGCAGGCAAAGTTACTGAAAGCAATTCAAAAAGGGAAAATTGATCGGGCGATCGCGAGGCTTATTTATAAAATTAAAGCCGAACAATTAGCACTAATTGACGATCGCTTACTCCATGAAGCAATGGAAAGCGCCCATAATTATTCTCTGATTCCAGAAGTTGTCAGCCAAAATGCACGGAGTCGGATGCCCGATCTCAGCACTGCGGAAGCCCTCGATCCGATGACAGCGCTGAAAACCTATCTCAGTACTAGGGAAGACTTACAAAATCTGGAACCTGAAATGCTGAATGCCGCTCAAGAGCTACTCAGTGAGATTGGGCTCGCTATGGATAGTAGCGATCCTGCGATTGATACGACTCAAGCTAGTCAATTGGTGATAAGTTTCGACTAGTTGAGATTGTAGAGTTACGAGGGAAACCTGCCGCAGCGCAGCGGCGCGATCGTAAATTTGTTCGATACTAATATCATCGCGATCGTCGGTTTCTAACAGGAACCGCCCCTGCGGAATAGTTGCGATCGCCTGCACTACAGGAGCGCGATCGCTTAAAATTGCTGCGCCAAAAGAAAAGTAAAAATTATGTTCGAGCAATTGTTGAAAGACTTCTGTTTTTTTGTGAAAGCCATGAACGATCCAAGGAATAACAGATTTCGTAGTTTTCTTTAAAGCGATTAGTTCTGAAAATGCCCTTACGCAGTGGATTACCAGTGGCTTTTGTAATGTTTCCGCTAATTCTATATGCCTTTGCAAAATTATAATTTGCAATTCCATTGGTAAATCAATATTACGATCGAGTCCGCATTCTCCAATCGCTAATACTTTTGGTAAGTTCGCCAATATTTCCAGATTTTTGTAAGCATCTTCCCACGATGATATATCTGTAAACCAAGGGTGTAAGCCCAGACTACAGGTAGGCGGCAATGATTTGGCTTGCAAGTCTACATTGACATGCAGGGTTTGGAGGTTGACGAGATTTTGACATTGGCGATCGCGATGGGTATGGAAATCAATAAACATTTTGATTAGTCCCCAAAGTGTGACAACACTTTTGTGAATTAAATTTGTGAATTAAAAACCAAACCCAGTAAGGGTTTTAAAATCACAAAATGGCGTAGCCATTTTGTGATTTGGTATGATAGCTAGATATCTTATTTTGAGATTAACCAGTTACGGCGAAAGAAGCGAGCAAGATCCGATTCATCTAAAGCAAGACAGATCGGACGACCGTGGGGGCAAGTATGGGGATTGCGGGTCTGTTGCCATTGCTCAAGTAGATCGCGAATGACACTCATTTCTAGCTTTGTCCCATTGCGAATGGCACTGCGACAGGCTGCGGTTGCCCTTGCGAGGGTAGGATCCTGCTGCTGGGCAAGCTCTTGCAAGATGCTGCTGCAATCTGGGTGCCCGATTAAAATCTCGGGTAGCGATCGCACTGCCCAGAGATTAGAGCCAAAGACTTCAATGTCTAGTCCCAAGGCTTGCAAGCATTCGATCCCTTCATCGGTCAGTTGCTTTAATAAAATCGGCTGCTCGATCGCCACAATTTGCCATTGAGTTTCGATCTGCTCAAAGATCACCCGCTCGTGGGCAACATGCTGTTCGATCAGCCATAAACCGCTTACATGTTCGGCAAGAATATAGGTGTCTAGTACTTGAGCGATCGCTTTTAATCCAGAATGGGACTGACTAAAAGTTTCTCGTTTGGCGGGCAGTAAATAAGTAGTCTTTCTTTCCGCAGTTCGTAACAGATCGTTCGTGACATTACTGTAACTGATGGGAGAAGTTGGTTCGGGGATTTGCAATATCTTGGCGATCGCATCTTTTAAATGGGCTTGGATATCGGCTAAGTCTTGGATGTAGGCTTCCGCTTTAGCAGGATGGCGATTCCAGTCAATCCGATCGTAGGGTAGGTTTAAACTGGCAATACATACTGGAAAGCGATGGCGCGGTAAGGTACGCCCTAGACTAGAAAATATGGTTTGTTCTAATTCGGGAAAGTTAATGGCTCGACCGTTCAGAATGATTTTTACCCAATCGGGACGGTGACGCGATAGGCGATCGGGGAGTCCTAGCGTGATTGCTATATGACCTGTGCCCGCAAAAGAAGAATGGGCAGTAAGCGCAAACTCTCGATACAACAGATCGTAGGGATGAATAGAATTAATAATTTGGGGCAAAATTTCCCTAGCATTAGCACCTGCCCAAATGGCTAGCCACTCACGATGATCCAGATTGACCTGCCAATTAATCTGCGGATTAGCGATCGCCATTTGTTGAATTTGCAACTGCACTTTGCGCACTTGCTGCGAATGGCTGGGTAAAGATTGTAATCGGTTGGGATAGCGCGAAAAGAGATTTTTTACAGTCACCACCGTACCTGTGGCGATCGCCACCACCTTGGGATTGGCTTGCAGTTGCCCATGTTCATCGTAATGGGCTTGATAGCCGAGGGATTCTTGGAGCGGGCGACTACAGATACTCAGATCGGCCAGTTGCGCAAGACTGTAAAGTGCCTCACCGCGAAAGCCCAAGCTTTTAATATGGCATAAATCCTCAGCTCTGCTGATTTTGCTCGTAGTGTGAGGAGTGACGGCATCGGATAAATCGTTGATCGTCATGCCGCAGCCATTATCACTGACCTGTACCGATAGGGTATCCGTCCAAACCGAAATCACGATCCTTGTCGCCTTAGCATCGATCGCATTTTCCGCCAGTTCGCGGACTACCGCTGCCAAAGAGTCAATCACTTCACCAGCGGCGATGAGATGGACAACTTCTAAGGGTAGGGGCTGAATGTTTGGCATTGCTTATCCTAAGCGCTGCTTGAGCCAAAACTGTAAAGTTGGCAGGGCAATCCGATAGCCATATTTCGCACCATAAACCAGTCCTTTTTGTTCTAAGCTATCGAGCGCTCCTTGCAAGCTGCCTCCCTTAGATAGTTGATGTCTTTGGATATATTCGCGGCTATGGGGGCTGACTGTAGGATCGATCGCCAAACTTTCGAGGACACGCACCTGAGTAGGGGGCAATAACATAATTAAAGACTCAAAGGTGGGGGCGAGATCTTCGATCAGATGCAGCATATTCTGCTGGACATGGTGCGGCTGAATGAGAAATTCTTTGTGAGGATGATCGGGGTCGATGCAGCTAATGCCGATGCGGCGAATTAAAGCGATCGCATCGCTCAGATTGCCTTGAATATATTCTGTAAAAAGCTGTAAGGCGGTAGTCGAGGGATCAAATCTCAATCCTCTTTCCCCCATTGTGGGTTCTAGCCATTCGCATAGTTCGGCATTACTGAGGGATGGAAGCTCGACTACATGTAGGCTCAACTTATGCATCCAAGGTTCGGGAACTGTCGCAATTAAGATATAACTGACGCGACTCTGAAGTTGAATTTCCCGCCGCAGGTATTCTTCCCATTCGCCTTTGCGATCCCACGAGCGGATATGGGGAAAATTATGCAATACGATCGCGACCCGACAATCCAGCCATTCCGCCATCTGCTGTGGCACACTTAACAACTTCTCAAAGAGATTCCAGATTCCGACCGAGTTGAGTTTCCAAACGAGCCGAGGCTTAGATTTTTCGGTGAGGTCAAAGGTCACAGGCTGATCTTTGAGTAACTGCTGGATTACTAATAATTCTTCAGGGAGATCGAAGGTATGCAGCAAACTTTCTGCTAAAAGCTTGAGAAAGCGATCGCCATCGGTTGCCCTGAGACAATCGATCGTAATTATCCTCGCGCCAGCTTTTTGAGCCGCCCATTTGACTAAAGTTCTGCGTCCACTCCCGGCCACCCCTGCGATCAGCAGATCGCCATCTGCTAATAAAATTTGACTAATTTTTTCTAATTCAACTTGTCTGCCTACCAGTCTTTGGGGCAAAAATGGGTTCTTGATCATTGCCTAATTGTATCGTAATGCAAGCTTTGCTTAGATCGTAAAACTCAAAACATGAGTAGTGGCGCGAAGCGCCACTACTCATCTACTACTTGAATAATTAGGCGCACGCCTAATTATTCAAGTAAGTAGTTCGGCATAATTAAAAACTAAAACCAGAGAGTGTACCGCCCGCTTAGCGGGCGGTACACTCTCTGGTTTTAAGTTTACTTATACTTAGCTGCTTAGCTGCTTAGCTACTTAGTAGGCTTCAAGATTCTTAAGATGGCTAGTACTATTTTTTAGTATTATGGGTATAGCTGTCTATCCCTAAAATATTTATGGCAATTGCAGAACGCGAGCTTGAAGCTCCTCCTAATGCGCATTGGCATACTCTTGATGTCGATGAATCGATCGCTTTACTACAAAGTGACGCAGACCAAGGAATTACTAACCAAGAAGTTGAGACGAGATTCCAGCGCTATGGAGCTAATGAATTAGTTGCCAAAATCGGGCGATCATCACTGCAAATTTTTATTGATCAGTTCACCAATATCATGCTGATCATGCTGATGGCAGTTGCCGTGGTCTCGGCAATTCTCGATATCAGGGATCACGAATTTCCTAAAGATGCGATCGCCATTTCCTCGATTGTGTTGCTTAATGGCATTCTCGGCTACATGCAGGAGACTAATGCCGAAAAAGCCCTTGCGGCTCTCAAGCGCATGTCTTCGCCTAAGGTCAGGGTGATTCGTGATGGTGGAGTAATCGAAATCGATGGTAAGAACCTCGTACCTGGAGACATCATGCTCCTAGAAGCGGGAGTACAGGTTGCTGCCGATGGAAGATTGCTAGACGAACAAAATTTACAGGTGCGGGAATCGGCTCTGACGGGAGAAGCCGAAGCCGTGAATAAGGAGGCAAAACTCATCCTAGAGGAAGATGCAGGTTTAGGCGATCGCTTAAATTGCGTCTATCAAGGGACTGAGGTCGTACAGGGTCGCGCCAAGGTACTAGTCACCAAAACAGGAATGCAAACTGAATTGGGGAAAATAGCTGCCCTCATCCAGAATGTGGAAACCGAAGATACCCCCCTCCAGCAAAGAATGACCCAACTAGGGAATGTACTGGTCACTGGTTCCCTAGTGTTAGTGGGCTTAGTTGTTGTGGGAGGAATGCTGAATAAAGGTGACTTTGGCGAACTCCTCAAGACTTCCCTAAGTATGGCGGTAGCAGTTGTACCCGAAGGGCTACCTGCGGTGGTAACAGTTACCCTTGCCCTAGGGACTCAACGGATGGTCAGGAGAAATGCCCTGATTCGTCGTTTGCCCGCCGTGGAAACCCTTGGCTCCGTCACCACGATTTGTTCTGACAAAACTGGTACGCTCACCCAAAATAAAATGGTGGTGCAAGGTATTCGCACTGGGCTCCATTCCTTGCAAGTAACGGGCGATGGATATGCTCCGATCGGAGAATTTACCATAGATGGCGTGCCTGAGAAGCCGACCTTTGCCGTTAACAACATTCCCGAAGTGCAGCAATTATTAATGGCCTGTGTATTTTGCAACGATGCCATCTTGCAGCAAAAAAATGGGGAATGGATTATTATTGGCGACCCCACTGAAGGTGCTTTGATCGTGCTTGCCAGTAAAGGTGGGTGTGATGCGGCGGAATGGCAACATCGGATGCCGCGCGTGTTTGAAGTTCCTTTTTCCTCTGAGCGTAAGCGCATGAGCGTTTTAGTTCAAGGTGAACATGGCGGGAATGTCCTCTTTTGCAAAGGTTCGCCAGAGTTAACTTTAGAATGCTGTACCCATATCCAAATTGGCGATCGCATCGATCCGATCGCCGATCTTCAGCGCCAACAGGTGCTCGCCCAAAATAATGAACTAGCCAGTCGGGGTCTACGGGTACTCGGCTTTGCCTATCGCAACTTTCCAGAAATCCCAGAGGGTGGACTTAATGAAAGTGATGAAAGTAATTTAATCTGGGTCGGTCTGGTGGGAATGCTCGATGCTCCGCGCCCAGAGGTGCGCGAAGCCGTAAAACGTTGTCGAGAAGCAGGCATTCGCCCCGTGATGATCACTGGTGATCATCAGCTCACCGCCAAAGCGATCGCTGAGGATCTCGGAATTGCCCAATTAGGCGATCGCGTCCTTACGGGACGAGAACTCGAAAAGATGAGTGCCACAGATCTAGATCGCGAAGTCCAAGAGGTGAGCGTCTATGCCCGTGTCTCCCCCGAACATAAATTGCGGATCGTGCAATCCCTACAGAGGCAGCATCAATTTGTTGCCATGACAGGTGATGGCGTGAATGATGCTCCTGCCCTCAAACAAGCAGACATAGGCATCGCAATGGGTATAACGGGTACTGACGTATCCAAAGAAGCCAGTGACATGATCCTGCTCGATGATAACTTTGCCACTATTGTCGCTGCCACCGAAGAAGGTCGCGTAGTCTATACCAATATCCGACGCTTTATCAAATATATTCTCGGTAGCAATATTGGCGAAGTCATTACGATTGCGACGGCTCCTTTAATTGGTCTGACCGTGCCCTTAAGCCCTCTGCAAATCCTTTGGATGAACCTCGTTACCGACGGATTGCCTGCCCTTGCCCTTGCGGTGGAGCCAGCCGAACCAAATGTCATGAAAAAGCCCCCTGTGGATCCTCGCGAAAATATCTTTGCTAGAGGGATGGGAGCCTATATGGTCAGAATTGGCATTATCCTTGCGATCATCACGATCGTGCTCATGGTTTGGGCGCATGGCTTTACCAATACCCACTTTAATGAAACCTATGTGAAAGAGCGATGGGCGACGATGGTGTTTACAACTCTTTGCCTAGCCCAAATGGGGCATGCGATCGCCATTCGTTCCAATACGCAGCTAACCATAGAGCTGAATCCGATGACAAATCTTTATGTTTGGGGATCGGTAATTATGACGACAGTCCTACAATTAGTGCTAATTTACGTGGAGCCATTCCGTCGATTCTTTGGTACTCATTTGATTACCCCAACCGAATTGGCAATTTGCTTTGGGTTTAGTGCATTAATGTTTGTTTGGATAGAATTAGAGAAATTGGTAATTCGTTGGTGGTTATGGCAGCGTCAAACCTAACGCCAATCTGAATGCCAAAGCCAAGGACAATGCTAAAAAGTATGCTAGGCTACAAATTTGGGTAGCGATTCAAGTGTATTAAAGTTCAAGAATCAGTGGAGGAGTTAATTTGAAAAAGGTTGAAGCAATCATTCGTCCATTCAAGCTTGACGAAGTCAAAATTGCTCTGGTAAATGCTGGCGTAGTCGGTATGACCGTATCAGAAGTACGTGGTTTTGGTCGTCAGAAAGGACAAACAGAGCGCTATCGTGGCTCTGAGTACACAGTTGAATTTCTACAGAAGCTCAAAATTGAGATCGTTGTAGAAGACGACCAAGTAGATATGGTGGTAGATAAAGTCATTACTGCCGCTCGTACTGGCGAAATTGGCGATGGTAAGATTTTCGTATCTCCTGTAGAGCGAATTATCCGAATTCGTACTGGTGAAAAGGATTTAGAAGCTGTCTAAGTCTTCGTAACGTTCAACGAATTTCATTAAAAGAGTCAGTACCTAGTACTGACTCTTTTAATTTTTGACTCTTTTAATTTTTATGATTTTTTAAGTAAGTGGGCTTAATTAACGTCAGTTCGGGTTAAGCTGGCAGATTTTCAAAGCCCAAAAGTAAAAGCCTTGC
>NZ_ALWB01000088.1 GCF_000332215.1 Pseudanabaena biceps PCC 7429 | reverse complement strand
AAGGCGGCGCTTCGCGCCGCCTTCTTATTTGCAGTTTTAACTTACTTTAGATACTTGTAAAAGCTTGTGATACTCAGCTTCCGAGGCGAGATCGAGGGAGCTTTCTACCCGATCTAAAAAGACCTTGCCTTCTAAATGATCGTATTCATGTTGAAATATTCGAGCCACAAAATCCGTCAATTTAGCAACTTGCCGATCGCCATATCGATCCGTATAGGCAACTTCAATTTCACGGTAGCGAGGGACTAGCCCACGAATCATTGGTACGGACAAACAACCTTCCCATCCTTTTTCAGTTTCCTCTGAATGCGAGATGATTTGGGGATTGATCATGGCTGTTGGTTCCATTTGGGGAGCATGAGGATAGCGTTGATTGGGATGGGAAGCCACAATTAATAATTGGAGTGATTTTCCGATTTGCGGAGCTGCCAAGCCAACACCTCTACTTTCTTTGAGAGTAACTAGCATGGCATCAATTAGCTGTTGGATCTCGCGATCGCTCACATCAGCGATCGGTTGAGCGATTTGCCTCAAGATTGGATTACCAATCTGGTAAACCGATTGCTTAGGATTTTCTTGAGTAAATAAATGAGTAAATAAAGTAAATATCTGATTAAGGGGTTTATTAAATTTTTTGGTAAGTGTTTGATTAATCAATTTAATTGGCTGGGTAAACATAGGTAAATTACTTTAGATGAATTATTTAGATGAATTATTTAGATGAATTAAGTAGTTCGGCATAATTAAAAACTAAAACCAGAGAGCATACCGCCCGCGTAGCGGGCGGTATGCTCTTCTGGATTTTAAGTTTACTTATACCTAGCTACTTACTTGGATACATTAACTGAAAATCTATCTCTATAATAGTCTCCCTATAGAAAACATGGCTGTCGCCAGAAACTCAAGAAGAGAAGGTTAACGCTCAGCGTCAACCTTCTCTTCTTGAGTTTTGATTTTGTCCTAACGCAAATGGCGATAGCTAACAGCTATATCATTAAGGGCGCTATGCTTTAGGATTTGCTTCGTAGGCGAGAATATCGATCAAGGCATCAGCTTCAGTGACAGCTAAACGTGCTTTCTGATACTCATCTTCAAACTTAGCATTAGCCGTTGTGAGTCCTTGCATGATCATAATCGCAAAATATTCGCGTTTTGTCATTCCTTCGACAAGGCTATCAGTATCTCGGTTATAACCAACAGGAAATGCGCTATCACTGCGTCTAGTGGACATATGTTGTTTTCCTAACAAAATATCAAGGCATATTTTAGCATCTTAGGAAAGTAGTTCAGGGAATTTACGAGCTAACTCAGCGATCGCAGGGCAAATTGGCGCATTTTCAGTGCGGTTCTCTAGAGTATTCCAACTGAAAGGGGCGGCTTTAGACGCTGAAAGCCATAGCAATTTCTTGGCACGGGTCATGCCAACGTAAAGTAACCGAAACTCCTCAGCCTGTTTGAGGTAGTTATATTGTGCCCAAGCTTCTTCAGCGTTAGGAAGGCGATCGCCGTGAACGATCGCCCGAATCTGGGCTCGCGTTACTTCGGGCAAGCCGAAATCCCCTAAAAATTTAACCGCTTCAGGAATATAGGCTTCTCCAGGACAAATGCGTTTATGGAGAAAGGGCATGAAAACTACATCCCAGTCTAAACCCTTGGACTTGTGCAAACTAATAATCGTTACCTGTCCGCCTGCCATGTAACGTCCTTCTAAATTCTCATCTTCAACAGCTTCAAAACTCTCCGATTCCACAATTTCGCGGAGGGCTTCAATTATGGTTTGCATTGAGTAATTGCCGACGAGTTGCTGGTTGAGGCGATCGCCTAATTTATCCGCCGTTGCTAATAGCCCTGCCTCTTCGTCGTAGAGGGTGAAGGCAATAAAGGGAATCAGGTTGTACAGGGGGAGCGTTATTTTGGCACGGAGCAGCCCGATACATTTGGATTGAGTCTCTTGCGCGAGGGGGGATAGGCTCGGATCGAGGAGGGTGGGATAGAGAAATTTTTCGGGATTGCTGGCAAGCGCATTAAGATCCTGCTGCGATGAGATTTTTTGGCGATCTTTGAGAACTTCTAAGGCTGACTTGAGATTGTCAGGGGAATGGGGGCGCTCCATAAATTGCAAAATTGCCAACATATCCATCGGCACACGCGAACGGCGATCGCTTTGTTCCACATCATAGATTTTTATGTCATGCTCCTTGCTCAGCCATGCCAAGGCATCCGCCACAAATCGCCCCTGATTATGTTGGCGCACCAAAATCGCCATACTGGTTTGGGGATCTAGGGCATATAGTTGCAGAATGCGATCGCCAATCATTTCTATTTCCCGCTCGATATCATCGGGAGTATAAATCTCTACACCCTTGCCAATGGGTTCGGGATTGGCATTTGCTTGAGGGTCGTCAGCATCGACGGGGCGGATTTTTTGAGGGCGGAAGGGCTTCTCGATTCGAGCATATTCGGAATGATTGACCCAATGTAGGACGTAATTTGCGGCGCGCATTATATTGCTAGTACTGCGCCCCGCCCGATCAAGGGTGGAGAGTTGGGAATTAAGGTGACAGCGATCGCAAAACTCATTAAAAAAACGCGGATCGGCGGGCGTAAAGGTAGAATTAATCGCTTGATTGGGATCCCCAACTCGCATGAGGTTTTTAACCTCTGCTCCCTCCGATGAAAAGGGCGGTTGGGCGAGGGAATGCTGCGCCAGAATCTCTAATAACTTAGTCTGTAATGGAGAAGAGTCTTGAGCTTCATCTTCAAATACCGCAAAAATCCTTTCTTGCCAATATTTACGAACGCCATCATTTCTTAATACTCGCAATGCCCCCAAAATCATATCGTCATAGTCGATCGCTCCTTCCTGTCGCAGTAGTCGCTCGTAGGTTTCATAAAGTCCCGCCGCAATTTCTAAAATATTCCCTCCATCAGGGGCTTCGGCATCGCGCAGTTCCCATGGACTCAAGCCAGAGCTTTTTGCGGTAGCGATCGCTTCTCTCGCTAAGCTCGGCAATACATCGGTGCGCAATACGGTTTGTCGGCGCAAACGTTCGGTATCCTCACCATCAAAGTTTCTACCTTCGAGAAGTAGATCGTATAGTTTAGGATTCTCTTTCACCCAGAGATAGGTGGCATTGCGAATTAGCTTCTGTTTGAGCGATTCGGAAATAATTTTGGTTTCTCCCACGCCAAATCCCGATAGTTCGCGATGGGTACTGGCAATGTTATAGGCTAAGCTATGGAGAGTACTGACCGTAAAAGCACTCTGGGGTAAGCGAAGATTTTTTAAATGCTCGGATACTTTTTTGCGAATATTGCTGACAGCCGAGCGCGTAAAGGTAACGATTACTAGTTGCTTGTGTCGATGGAGTTGCAACTTAGCGATCGCGATCGCCGCTGCAACTGCCATTCCCGTCGATTTGCCTGCGCCTGGTACTGCGGATACAGCCAACTCTCCCCCCTGCCAGTCTGCCATTGGTTGTTGCCCTTTACGGAGAGTTTGGCGCAATTCATGAAGAACTTCAGGGGAAACCATAGGGAATTTATCACAGGAAATTAATTAAGTAGCTAGGCATAAGTAAACTTAAAATCCAGAAGAGCATACCGCCCGCACAGCGGGCGGTATGCTCTCTGGTTTTGGTTTTTAATTATGCCGAACTACTTAGTATTTTACTTAGTATTTTATAGCTGTCGCCAGTCATATTAAGACAAAATCAAAAAAACAAAGAGAGATATGGCGCAAAGCGCCATATCTCTCTTTGGATACAAGAGCCAACTGCCCTTGAAAATTTATGGTATTTCGCTTGCAATAGAAATCCTACAGCAATTATCGATCAAACGAACCACAAGGAAACTTTTGAAAGCGTTGCAAAGCAACGCTTTCAAAAGTTTCCTTGGTTTGGGTTTGAGCGCAAAGCGCTGTAAATGAGTTGAGAGCGGTTTCGACTTCGCTCATCTATCAGGATACTCTGGCTGAGCGAAGTCGAAGCCTTATTTTTCTCACCAATGATTTAGGACTGCTATATGATGATTAATAAGTAGCTAAGCATAAGTAAACTTAAAACCTAGAAGAGCGTACCGCCCGCTTAGCGGGCGGTACGCTCTCTGGTTATGATTTTTCATTGTGCTGAACTACTTAGCTAACTGGAAAAAATTAAAAACGAATAATAAGGTCTATGTCATCAGCGCTTAGTGTAGAAAAATTAGTCTCCGATGCCAAAGATACCGCTACCAAGCTAGGGATTAAAAAATTTGATATTTACGGTGCGATCGTTGATGAAACCAGTGCCGAAGTTGATAGCGGCGAGCCAAAACAAGTATCGGCATCTAATCGCGCTAGTGTCACCGTGAGGGTTTGGAATGAGGAAGGGACGGTTGGTGTTACTTCCACCACTAATACCGATCGCGTGGGATTAGAACTTGCCCTCCAAAGCGCCCATGAAGCGAGTTTTTTTGGGGCTAAGGAAAATATTCCCGATTTTAGTCCCGAAGCGATCGCGATTCTCCCTCAAGCATCTCAAACTGCATCTCAAACTGCCCCCCCAACCACATCTCAAGCTGCGATCGAACTGCTTGTCGCCAGCCTTTTAGATGCCGAGAAAGAATTATTAGCAAAACATAGGGCGATCGCGGGAGTTCCCTATAATGGTCTATCACAACGCGATATCAGCCGATTCTATCTTAATAGCGATGGCGCAATGCGGAACGAAAGTAGTTCCTATAGTTCCATTTATCTTTATACCAAAACTGAAGAAGAAGACAGAAAACCTCGCAGTGCTGGGGCTTATCGCGTGAGTCGTGATTTTGCTAGTTTAGATGTCAAGGGTTGTATTGAAGAAACTGCGGAAAAAACCATCAGTCATTTGAATTATGACAAAATTAAATCTGGTAAGTACTTAGTCGTATTTTCTCCTGAAGCCTTTTTAAGTTTAATTAGTGCCTTTTCGAGTCTCTTTAATGCCCAGAGCATTCTTGATAAAAACAGTCTCTCTAACCCCGATTCAATTGGTACTCAGATCGCTTCGCCCTTACTAAATGTGAGCGATGACGAACTGCATATAGGTAATGTTGGCGCATCAACCTTTGATGGCGAGGGAACGCCAACTCGCCGCACACCCTTAATTACTGATGGTGTTTTAGTTAACTTTTTGCATAGCTCGGTCACGGCAAAGCGCCTGAATGCCAAGCCGACGGGCAATGGTAGCGTGGGGGCGAAGGTTTCTGTAAGCCCTAACTTTTTTCATGTAGAGCGCAGTAATACAGCTAATGAGACAAATGAGACAATTTATGACTTAGAAAAGGTGGATAATGTTATTTGGATTGACGAACTTCAAGCACTTCATGCAGGAGTACAGGCATCACAGGGTTCTTTTTCTTTGCCTTTTGATGGTTGGTTGTTAAATAAAGGCGATCGCATCAGTATTGAGTCCGCCACTGTAGCAGGTGATATCTTGGAATTACTCAAGGCGATCGTTTATGTTGAACCAGAGGTAAAGATTACTCCTTCAGGGGTTGCACCCAAAATTTGGGTAGAGGGGCTGTCAATCACTGGCGAAGCATAGATAAATGGGTCGCTTTTTGACCCATTTATCTATCTACTCCCTTCCCAGTAAATAATCAGGAGTGCGCGGCGAAGCCGTGCACTCCTGATTATTTACTGGTAGGTAGATAAACGGGCTTTGAGAAAGGGTTTGCGTAGCAAACCCTTTCTCAAACACCAAAAGTAAAAGCCTTGCTTAGCAAGGCTTTTACTTTTGGTGTTTTAAAATTTGCCAGCTTAACCCGAATTGACGTTAATTATTTAATTTATAATGCCTATTTTTTAGCATTGTAAAAATTAACATTTGTCATCTGGGCCCCCTCAAAAAGAGCATCCTGCATATTTGCCCAACTTAAATTAGCCCCACGTAAATCTGCCCCACGCAGATCAGCATTGCGCAAATCTGCTCCCTTAAGATTGGCATAGCGCAAATTGGCGCGATGAAGATCGGCACTGTTTAAATTGGAGTAGCTCAGATCTGCCCCAGTGAGATTAGCACGGCAGAGCTTAGAATTGGCAAAGTTAGCTTTACTCATTAAGGCGTGGCTAAAGTCAATCTTGTGCAGATCGATCGCCTGTAAATCAGCACCTACGAGATCGATATTAGAAAATACTTTTCGCCCCGCTCGATAGACTTGTAAAAATTCTTTAGCATCCATTAATTGACTAGCCTAGGCAAAATTCTATTAGTTATTGTACAGACAAATTTTTAAAAGCTTTGTCAAGCGAGGCTTTTATAGTACCTTTAGCTTAAAGTTATAGCTATAGTTACTCAAGACCCAATAGAGAGTTGCGGCGCAAAGCGCCGCAACTCTCTATTGGGTTTGATTTTTGTCCTAACATTACTGAATATAGCTATAAAACAAAAGCGAGAAACTGAGTTTTTGCTAAAAATATGGTAATGTAATGAGTTTAACAAAAATTCTTTGATTCTGTGGATGGCTAGCGGTTATAAAAATTTGTCCCGTAATACCTAACCCTCAAAAGAGTCTAGATCTAGTGCTGCTGAGCCACCTTTTTCTAACTCCACCAGCATTTGTCCTAATTGCCGCCAAACAAGGAGAGCAATGCCTAACGTAATGGGAATGGCGACGATATAGCCGAAAAGCGTCGGAAACCCAAATACTTCTAGTCCCGTGGACATAAATACGGCGATACTAATGGTCATGCCGAGATAGGGCACTTTGATGCTGGCACTTTTTAGCTCTAGCATGGTGCGCGAAGATTTGCTTTTAGACCAAATATTGACAAGATTGCGCAAAGTTACTTCAAAGGAGCGTCCACAGGCAATTCCTGCCATGAGAGAAATAGCAAATAAAAAATAGGGAGGATCGGAAGGAAAATAGTAATTCACAGGTATATAAACTTTTGAGTATGTAGTTATATTACTCCCTTCCCAGTGAATAAATTAGTGGTGTGGGGTGAAGCCATGCGCCACTAATTTCGATACTTTATGACGTTATACCAAAGCTCAAAATGGCTACGCCATTTTGAGCTTTGAAAACCCTCTTAAAACCTAGAAGAGCGTACCGCCCGCTAAGTGGGCGGTACGCTCTCAACTGCTTAGTCCGAGAGCGGATAGTTGGGCTTGGGCTTTTTGCAGAGATTCGCGCCATTCTCGATCGCTCATACTATCAGCGACGATCCCTGCGCCGACCTGTCCCCAAATGTGATCGTTAGTTTTGAGCAAAGTCCGAATCAGAATATTCAGATCCATATTGCCCCGTCGATCGATATAGCCACAGGAACCATAAAATAAACTGCGGCGTTGGGGTTCTAATTTCTCGATAATTTCCATACAACGTATTTTCGGACAGCCCGTAATTGTCCCCCCAGGAAAAGTAGCGCGGATCAGATCGACTAAAGTGCGATCGCTTCGCAATTTACCCACCACGTTACTAACAAGATGCATCACATGGCTATAGTGCTCGATCGCCAGCAACTCGTTCACTTTAATAGTCCCTGCTTCGCAGACCCTTCCGAGGTCGTTACGTTCGAGATCGACGAGCATGATATGTTCGGCCTGTTCTTTGGTACAAGCAAGTAATTCGCGTTCAAACTCCTGATCTTGCTGCTCGGTTTTGCCGCGCGGTCTTGTCCCCGCAATGGGGCGAGTTTCGGCATGGCGATCGCGTAAACTGACTAGCCGTTCGGGGGAAACGCTGATCACTTCACCCCAAGGTGTGCGCCAATAACTGGCAAAAGGAGAAGGGTTGATCTTTTGTAAATGTCGGTATAGTTGCCATCCATCGGCTTGCCAAGGATGACCAAATCGCATTGAGAGATTAGCCTGAAAAATATCTCCCGCATAAATATGCTCTTTGACTTTGTCCACCATCATCTCATAGCCTTGCTGGGAGGGCGAATAGGAAGGCTGAGCCCCAAGGATCGATGCGGTTGACTGGAACGACAAAGAATTAGCTGGGGATTTTATCTGGGAAACTCGATGACTGAAGCGATCGCTTAGCTCATTTAATTCTTGGCGATTGCTAGCGGCGATCCAGACTTCCTGCGTCTGATGATCCATGACTGCAAAACTAGATGGCTCATACCAAAATGCGATCGGAAAAGGTAAGGTATCGGTTTTGGTATAGGGTAAGTGCTCGATCTCCCAAGCGAGATCATAACCTAACCAGCCCAGATAGCCCCCCGTAAATGGTAAATGCTGTGGGAGTTGATCGATGTGGGAATTCTGAGCAGAAGCGACTAATTGCGATCGCAATTTTTCTAGACAGGGTAAAATTTCCCCAACTTCGGGAGTCCAAAAGCGTAGGGGTTTACCTGCGGCAATGGAATAGCGGGCTAGTTTTGAAGGGACTGCGGCGGGGCTTTCCAGCAAAACCGTTACAGGATCATGCGCATAGAGCGATTCCCATAAATCTGCGCCTGTCATTTCTGTGGGTAGCGATCGCTGAAGCCACACCCAATCGGTCATAGAAGATTTTATAAGGTACGGTTTTATTAAACCGCAATTTGGTCAACTGATATAACGCAAAAGACGAGTGACGGTGCTGCGCACCGCCACTCGTCTTTTGTGAGAACACCAAAAGCTACATCTATAAAAATTGCCAAAATTGCCAAAATTGCCGTTTCATAGTCACGGTAGGATAGAGAAATCGGGAAATATATCAAACGATCCGAACCACAAAACTACCAACAGCCCCACGGGTAATAAACAACTATGAACCGCAGCTTATTTATTGGAATTCTTGCCGTAATTGGATTAATGGTACTTGCAAGTTCCCTGCCAAATAGGTTTTATGGCGCTAATGATCGCAAGTTTATCGTCATCACTATCATTACCTGTATCGTTTCCGCGCTTGGTTTAGCTGTATTTTTTAGCGTTCCTTTCCTAACCCATTAACACCTGTTATTTGATAAAATTTTGATGAAATTCTCAATATTTTGCCATGGTGGGATCGACGATATAGGCATAGGCATCAATGCCACCATCGATATTTTTGACATTGGTAAAGCCCCGCTCGATCAGCCATTGACACATTTGCGCCGATCGCATCCCGTGATGGCACAAGACTAGGGTTTCTGCGTGGGGATCGAATTTTTCCTTGAAATCAGCAGCCCATTCCTCATATTCGCTTAGGGGTAAGATCGTAAAATCAGCGATCGCGGCGATTTCCACCTCATGCCGTTCGCGCACATCAATCAGTTGCAAATCTTGATGCTCTCCAGCCAAACGTTCGGCTAGCTCTTGGACGGTAATTTGTATGATAGACATACTGACAAAATATCTCTTAGGTATGAGTTAAAAACCTAACACAAGTCCCGCTTTTAGTTCAAACTTTAGATGATAGAGCTTTAGCTTTCACAATAAGTTAAATGATTGGAAAAGAGTCCTGCCAAGCAAGATGATTGTCCAATTATTGATTTACCAATGATTTACCCATAAATTTATTTGTCTAGACCAATGAGCCAGCCCATTGAAGAATTGTTGAGAGATCTCAAAAGTGCCGATGAGGAGATACGCGAGCGAGCCACTCAGGGGTTATGGGAAATGTGGTTTATGCAGAAGGGGATGCAGGGATTACAGGTATTGCGTCAGAGCCAAATGATGGCGGATAGTGGCAATATCAGACAGGCGGAGTTAATGCTCACCCAATTAATTCTTTCCCAGCCAGATTTTGTTGAGGCATGGAACCGACGGGCAGTTTTATTTTATATGCAAGGCGATTACAAGCGATCGATCAAAGATTGTCTGAAAGCGATTTCGCTCAATCCCTATCACTTTGGGGCGATTCACGGTCTGGGGTTATGCTATGCCGCGATCGGCAACTATAGCGAAGCGATCGCCACTTTCCATAGAGCTTTGGAAATTCAACCTTTCTCCCTCACCAACCAAAAGTTGATTCTCGAATGTACGGCTATGTTGAATTAATACCAATTCACAAAAGTGTTGTCACACTTTCGTGAATTGGTATAAAACCCCAAAGAGAGTTGCCGCGCGGAGCGCGGCAACTCTCTTTGGGGGGTTATGTCCAAACCAGATCGAATCAAAAGATTAAAGCAATCGCAAAAACTTTTTCTTCCCGACTTGCAATACCTTTCCCGATAACTCGCTCGCTTCAGCAAAGGTGCGATCGCCTAATTTCTCGCCATCTAGTTTAACCGCGCCATTCTCGATCTGGCTTTGGGCTTCGCTATTGCTTTTGCAAAGTCCCGCCGCTTTGACTAAATAGCGCAAGGGAGCGGGGAAATTAATTTGAGAAAGGTCGAATTCGGGGATATCGCCTAGATCGGCGGTATTCCCTGCGAGGACAATTTGCTCGGCATCCTGTTGGGCTTGAAGGGCGGCTTCGGGGCTGTGGTATTGACCGACGATCGCTAAAGCTAGTTGTTTTTGCTTTTCGCGAGGATTTTGGGGTAGGGTGGCTAGATCGATATCTGTCAGTAACTCAAAATATTTGTCAACTAAGGCATCGGGGACTTTTTCGAGTTTGGAATACATACTCAATGGCTCGTCGGTGAGTCCGACGTAGTTGCCGAGGGATTTAGACATCTTTTGTACGCCATCTAAACCTACTAACAAAGGTAGCAACAAGCCAAATTGGGCTGGTTGACCTTGTCGATTTTTATCCTTTAGTTGTAGATCCCGACCGACGAGAATATTAAATTTTTGATCGGTTCCGCCTAGTTCTACATCGGCATCGATCGCGACAGAGTCGTAGCCCTGTAATAGGGGATAGAGAAATTCATGCAAATAGATCGGTGTGCCCTTTTCATAGCGATCGCTAAATCCCTCCTTCGCCAGCATTTGCCCCACGGTCATACTGGCTTGCAGGGTAATGATTTGCTGTAAATCCAGTTTGTTGAGCCATTCCCCGTTACGGCGTAACTCAAAGCGATCGCTAGAAAAATCCAGAATTTTCTTAGCTTGCTCTAAGTAGGTTTCGGCATTGTAGGCAACTTCTTCAGGAGTGAGCCTCGGTCTGGCTTCCGACCGTCCCGTCGGATCGCCGATCTGCGCTGTGAAGTCGCCGATGATTAATACTGCTTTATGTCCTGCATCTTGGAATTGGCGGAGTTTCCGTAAAGCGACCGTATGCCCTAAATGTAAGTCGGGGCGGGTGGGATCAATGCCGAGTTTGATGCGCAGGGGGCGATCGCTCTTTTGAATGCGATCTCCTAAATTGTCAGTTTCGCTATCTGGGAATATTTCGACAACACCACGTTCTAGAAGGGTTGTTAAATTAGTTAGGTTTGAGCTTTGAGACATTCTAAAAAGGCTATTTAAATATTTTACGAGCGATAAGTAGCTGGGCATAATTAAAACCCAGAACCAAAAGCTGTAGGGTACGCTGCGCGTGGGCTACAGCTTTTGAGGTCTTATATTTAATTGCGCCTAGATACCTAATGTGGAGAAATCACAAGATCTAGATAATACTATGCTTGACTAGCTAGTCATAATTAATTACAGATCCAAATCTGTTCCAAACCTGTAAAGTTTCGTCCCGCAGGGACGAAACTTTACAGGTTTCCGTAATTTATTTTGCACAAGTACCTATACCAAAGCTCAAAATGGCGTAGCCATTTTGAGCTTTGAAAACCATTACTGGGTTTGGTTTTTAATTCACGAAAGTGTTGTCACACTTTCGTAAATTGGTATTATGTGGATAGATGATTATCGGCGTTGGGATTTGATTTTGTCCTAATGCAAGTGGTTAAAGCCCTATAGCAATCCTAAATGGTTTGTGGAAGCACACCCCGAAGGGGTGCGCTTCCACAAACCCAAAAATCTACAAATGATTAGGATAGCTATTCATGAATTTTTGAGGCTTAAAACAAGCCTACCCATGCCGACCATAGACGATCGCCTAATATTATTGCTTTGGTAGATATTCTGGAGAAATTTGCTTGATCTTGAGCAATAGGACTGTTAACTTCCCCCAGATAGGCGGCGGCGATCGCTCCTGACTGGATGGTAACTTGGAGCTGATTAGGTTGTGGATGTCTTTGGGCGCGAGTAGTCACTATGCGCCAACTATGATGGGTACTCAAAAAGTAGTACAAACTACTGGCGATCGCATCTGATAGACCGTTTTCTCGATGGGATGCGATCGTACTTGCGCCACACTCTACAAATTGCTGCACGAGTTGTAGCTGAGCTAGACATTGCTGTTGCGATTGAGGGGTACGGCTTAACGCGATCCTTGGTTGAAAATCATCACAGATATGGTTAATAAGCAATCGGGGGTGTAATTCACCCAGACAGGCTAAGGCGATGACGTAGGCTAATACTAATTCTTGAATATCGGCTTTGCTATGGGATTGTAATGCTAATAGACGTGATCGCATTTCCTGTAGATCCTGATGCCAATAGGCTCCAATGCCGATCGCAGCTATAGTTAAATCTATTTGAGTTAAATCTATTTTTTCGGTTTGGTCGTTTTGTTTGGTCGTTTTGAGCGCGTTGAGGTTGTCATTAATTATTAGTTCAACTATGGGTTCTAGGCGATCGGGCAAATTGGGTGGGGCAGTAAGCAAAATACTTGTAAAAATAGCTCGAAATCGACTTTTTACAGATCTCGGTGTTAGCAACATAAGCTCCATAGATGTTTGTTGTCAGTATAAAACCTCCCAATAAAACATCCCAATAAAACATCCCCAAAATATTGCTTTCTATAACAACGTAAGAGAAAACCCCAAGGACGAGTGGCGACGCGAAGCGTCGCCACTCGTCTTTGGGGTTTTATGTCCTAAGCAAACCTTACGTTGCTACATTCTTTATCTAGTTTCCCCATCTCGCAAGGTTTTGAAACGGACTTTGAGAAAGGGTTTGCATAGCAAACCCTTTCTCAAAGCCCAAAATTAAAAGTTACTTAGCTAATCTACAGAAAGTAAATTAGGGTCGCGATCGCTAGTAAAAGCAACAAAACATAAATTGCCAATCTTCCCCATACAGCTATAAACAAACATAGTAAATTCCAAAAAGTAACCCTTGCCGTCCCATTCCACTTGGGACGAAATCGACTAATTTCGGATTTTTCATACGCATCAATCCGATCCATCTCTAAAACCTTGTAATGTAGTCTGCCAAAGGGATGCAAAATCCTAAACTGCTGATAACGATGGTGGTCATTTTTCCATCGATTGCGGAGATTTTTAGTTTTGCCAACATACAAAACAATCCACAGTGCGGTGATGTAATAAACTCCTGCATGTTTGGGTAACTCCTTAAGCTTTTTGATGGACTTAGATGGCAACCAAAAAATGCGCAGCCAGTCAGACATAGGTGATTTACTATCCTAAAGTGCTTATTCCTAGATATTTTGCTACTTTTATGCGATCGCTATCGAAGTTGAGCTATAAATAAACTGTTTTGGTTAAGTAATCTAAATTGTCTAGTTAGGTTTTGCTTATATGTCAGATTTTAATCGCGGCATCATGAAGTTTGAAAATGCCGACAGCCCCCTATCAATCATGCTATCTAGCATTGTCGTTTTGAGCGCGATCGGTTTCCTCCTCTGGTGGGGATTTCAGACCGCCTACGTCTAAACTTACGTTTAACTAAGAAAAAGCGGTGCAATGCGCCGCTTTTTCTTTGCGATTATTTTTTGCGATTATTTATGGTTTTGCTTGGTAAGTAAGTGGGCTTAATTAAATATAAAACCCTAAAACCTGCGGCGCAGCGTGCGCCGCAGGTTTTAGCTCTGGATTTTAATTATGCTGAGTTCGGGATAATTGGAAATGGGCTTTGAGAAAGGGTTTGCGTAGCAAACCCTTTCTCAAAGCCCAAAAGTAAAAGCCTTGCATTGTTTAGAGAATATTGTTTAGAGAATATTGTTTAGAGAATATATAGAAGTAGAAACAAAACAATCCAGACAATGTCCACGAAGTGCCAGTATACCGAAGCTGCCTCAATACCGAAATGACTGGTGCTACTGTAATGCCCAGTTTTGAGCGATCGCACCAAAACCCCAGCAATTAAAGAAAGCCCAATAATTACGTGAAATCCGTGAAAGCCCGTTAGCACGTAAAAAGTACTCGCAAATAGATTGGTAGTTAGCCCAAACTCTAGATGCTGATATTCATAGATCTGGCCAGCAATAAAAATTGCACCCATCACAAATGTTGCCAGAAACCATAGCTGAGCGGCTTTAACCTTATTTTCTTTAATCGCGCTATCGGCTTGATGAATTACGAAGCTACTGGAAACCAGAATGATCGTGTTAATTCCTGGCAATAGAAGTTCGAGTTCTGGTGTACCCTCAGGCGGCCATGATGTGGCGACGGATCGGAAAGTTAAATAGGCTGCAAATAAACCAAAAAACAACATTCCTTCCGAGATCAGGAAAACAATCAAGCCAAAAACCCGTAAATCTGGATGTTCGGCATGGGCTTCGGCTTCATGGGCATGGTCTGCATCTGCTGTGATGGCTGTATTAGGAGCGATCGATCCTTGCATAGATTAATGGTTGGATAAATGAATAAGTAGGGCTTTGTTTTTTCATTCTGCCTTAGGCAAAATGAAAAACGCTATATGTGAAATTTGATGGTTCAGCTAAGGGCTAAGCTATAGACTGAGCGGCTTCGATCGCTTCTTGGCGAGCTTGCTTGTATTCTTCGCCATAGTCATAGGGACCATTCAAGAGAACGGGTTCGCCAACCCAGTTATGGGGAATTGGTGGAGAAGAAGTCGTCCATTCCAGTGTCAAAGCATTCCAAGGATTATCAGGAGCTTGCTCACCTTTAAACCAACTGTAAACGGCATTGATCACGAAAGGTATTGTGGAAATTGCCAGAACAAAAGCGCCAATGGTGCAAATGACATTAATTGGTGCGAATTGGGGATCGTACTGAGCTACCCGACGGGGCATTCCTTGCAAACCGAGAATATGCATCGGACCAAAGGTTAAATGCATCCCAATAAAGGTAAGGACAAAATGCACCTTGCCCCAAAACTCATTCAACATGCGCCCAGTCATTTTCGGGAACCAGTGATAGAGTCCTGCATAAATACCAAATACGCTGCCGCCAAATAAAACGTAATGGAAGTGAGCGACAACAAAATAGGTGTCATGAACGTGAATGTCAATTGGAGTCGAGCCGAGCATAACTCCGCTCAAGCCACCGATCAAGAAGGTGGAGATGAAGCCCATGGCAAATAGCAAAGGACTTTCTAAGCGCAATTTACCGCCCCAGAGCGTAGCTACCCAACTAAATACCTTGATCCCCGTTGGTACTGCAACTAAGAGTGTTGCCACCATAAAGAAGACGCGCAACCAGTCGGGTGTGCCACTGGTAAACATATGGTGCGCCCATACAAATAGCCCCAAAGCACAAATCATCATGCTCGAATAAGCGATCGCTTTGTAGCCAAAAATTGGTTTGCGGCTGTGGGGAGGAAGGACTTCAGAAATGATCCCAAATACGGGCAGCACCATCACATAGACCGCAGGATGGGAATAAAACCAGAATAGATGCTGGTATACGACGGGATCGCCACCACCAGTGGGGTTAAAGAAATTGGTGCCAATCAATAGGTCAAAGCCCAGTAGCACCATGGCTCCTGCCAATACTGGCGTAGCTAAAAGTGCGAGTACCGACGTTGCCATCATTGCCCAGCAGAATAGCGGCATACTAAACAGATCCATTTCTGGCATCCGCATCGCCCAGATCGTAACGATGAAATTTACGGCTGCCAAAATTGATGAAGTTCCCACCAAGATGATGCTCAGAATCCAGATTGCTTGACCAACATGCTCATTGGTCAAAATGCTCAAAGGTGGATAGGCTGTCCAACCCGTAGAAGCGGGACCAAAAAAGAAGCTACTCATTAGCAGTAGTCCCGCAGGAATCGTTAGCCAAAAAGCGATCGCATTTAAACGGGGAAAAGCCATATCCCGCGCCCCGATCATTAAGGGGATCAGGTAATTGCCGAATCCACCCGTTACCGCAGGAACGATCCACAAGAAAATCATTACCGTGCCATGCATGGTAAACAGACTATTGTAAAAAGCGGGATCGACCAGATCGGAGTCGGGTGTGGCAAGTTCAACGCGCACTGCCGAGGCAAGTGCTCCACCGACCAAATAAAATACAAACGAAGTAACGAGATATTGAATGCCGATCACTTTGTGATCGACACTGAATGTAAAGAATTCCCACCAAGGAGTCTTTGGAGGTTCTGCACCCGCGCTCGAAGCTTGGGTTGGACTGAGGGTTTGGGTCATAGAGAATTTGGTTATGAGTGATTGGGTTTTAAGATTTTGGCTTTTAGCTTTTAGCTTTTAGCTTTTAGCTTTTAGCTTTTAGCTTTTGGCTTTTGGCTTTTAGCTTTTGGCTTTTAGCTTTTGGCTTTTAGCTGTTTACTTTTTACTTCTTACTTCTTGGGTTTTACTTCTTGCTCGTTATTTCTTACTTGCCATCTCCATCCCCAAATGCGTTACTTTCCCTGCCAGATATTCGCGATCGGACATATGGGAGGTGGGACGTGAAGCGACGATCGCTTCGGGATCGTTGCTAGCAACTTCCTGTTGCTCTTTTAACCATGCTTGGTAGTCCTCTGGTGTATCAATTACCATCGTGGTGCGCATTCCGCCATGGTAGGAACCACATAATTCTGCACAGACTACGGGGTATTCACCCACAACACGGGGTGTAAACTCTAGAAAAGTTTCCCGACCAGGAATTACATCTTGTTTGATGCGTAATTGGGGAACCCAAAAGGCATGGAGCACGTCAACCGCAGTCATGTTTAAGCGTACTTTTTTGCCTACAGGAACGTGAAGTTCCGCTGTGGCAATTTCATTGGGATAGTTAAAAATCCATGCAAACTGCATTGCACTCACATCGATCGCAACGACATCATCTCCACCCGCTGGCATTGTTCCTGCCATTAATGTGCCATCACTATTAGAGGATGCAAGGGTTGCTTTTGATGCGGGCATACCACCCCTTTCGTGTTTTGCCACGGTTTGATGCATTCCACCATGAGCCATGGCATCAAGATTTTGAGAACCTTGCATGGCGGTATAGACATCAAAACTATAAATGGCTACCCACATCACGATTACGGTGGGGATAGCTGTCCAGACGATCTCAAGGCTTAGATTTTCATGGATTGCTGGTCCATCGGTGTCGTCCCCTTGGCGGCGACGGAATTTAACGATGGAGTAGATCAAAACTCCTTCGACAATCAAGAAAAATCCAAAGGCGATCGCAAGGATCGTGTTAAACAGCCCATCGTACAGAACTGCTTCGTCACCTGCGGCAACTGGTAGCAAACCATTGTTGCGCGCGTACCAGATGCTAGCTGCAAAAACCAGCCCAATGATGACGACCACTGAAATTAAGTTGTTTTTTCTCATGGTTAGGTTGCCCTATCGTGCTGCTCCTATATAGTGGATCTGGGTCAAGTGGAGCTTATTAGCAGCTCATTTTCTAAATAAGGACAGATTGACATATTGTCTATCTTGCATCCATTTCCCAAATACGGGGTATTTGTTTGTAATCTTTTAGCAATTTCTTTGGGATCGCTATTGAATAACCAAAGCCCCAAATATGAAGGGCGGCGCTTCATATTTGGAATTAAAAAACCGAGTCAAAAGCTGTAGCGCACGCGCAGCGTGCGCTACAGCTTTTAGGGTTTTATATTTAATTGCACCTAGATACAAATATGAGTGGCGGCGCTTCGCGCCGCAACCCTAATTATTCACTGGGAAGGGGGTAGCTTCATCCAATATAAATCGAGCTGCGTAAACCCTATAGAACGAGTTAATGGAAATAGTCATGTCAAAGCGAAGTTTTTATGTGTGTTGTTTTGGCTTCGGGAGTCTCGCGATCGCTACATTTTTTCTTAACTCTATTTCTAATGTCACGGCAATCGGGTCTGAGCCAAGGACAAGTCTAGTTTCTACTAATGTTTCTAGCGATCGCGATCAGGGGAAAATGACAGCCGTATTTGCGGGTGGCTGTTTCTGGGGAATGGAAGCGGTATTCGAGCATTTGCAAGGAGTTTCTAACGTGGTTTCTGGCTATTCGGGCGGAACCGCCCAAACTGCAAATTACGAAACTGTTGGTTCGGGTCAAACTGGACATGCGGAATCCATAAAAGTGACCTACGATCCATCTCAAATTTCCTACGAACAACTGCTTCAGATCTACTTTTATGTGGCTCACGACCCCACCCAGCTTAATCGGCAAGGTCCTGATAGCGGCTCGCAATATCGATCAGCAATATTTTTTGCCAATGAGAAACAGAAACAAATTGCTCAAGCCTACATAGATAATCTCAATAAAAGCAAAGCCTTCTCCAAACCGATTGTGACAAAGTTAGAGCCTTTACAGGTTTTTTATGCTGCGGAGGACTACCACCAAGACTTTATTGCCCACAATCCCAACTATCCCTATGTTGTCATTAACGACCTTCCCAAAATCGCGCAGCTCAAAAAACAATTTCCTGAAATGTATAAGTAATACCAAAGCCCAAAAGTAAAAGCCTCGCGTAGCAAGGCTTTTACTTTTGGGCTTTGAGAAAGGATTTGCTACGCAAACCCTTTCTCAAATCTCATGTTAATACCAATTCCCAAAATGGCGTTGCCATTTTGGGAATCTCAAAACCTTACTGGGTTTGGTGTTTAATTCACTGAAGTGTTGTCACACTTTCGTGAATTTGTATAAAAAAGGTGGGTGGCAGCACGAAGCGCCGCCACTCACCTAATATCTACAAATCCCGATGGGTAAAAGCCTTAGCATTTGCCCCTGCATAGGTTGCGACAATATGCCCATCGCCCACTAGCCGATATTTATAGGTAACTAGTCCTTCTAATCCCACAGGTCCGCGAGGTGGCATTTTATTGGTACTAATGCCGACTTCTGCGCCAAAGCCATAGCGGAAGCCATCCGCAAATCTGGTAGAGCAGTTGTGGTACACCCCCGCAGCATCAATATCGCTCGTAAAAATATCGGCGATCGCCAAATCCTCGGTCACGATCGCTTCGGTATGTTTTGAGCCATAGGTGGTAATGTGAGCGATCGCTTCTTCTAGGGAATCGATCATCTTAATGGATAGAATCAAATCACAATATTCCGTTGACCAATCGGACTCAGTAGCAGGACTGACATCGATCATGGCTCGGGTGCGATCACAACCTAGAAGCTTCACGCCACGCTCCTGCAAGGCAGAGGAAACAAGGGGCAGAAACTGAGGGGCGATCGCCTGATTTACCAATAAAGTTTCGATCGCATTGCAAGCCGCAGGATATTGGGTTTTGCTATCTACTGCGATCGCTACGGCTTTGTCCAGATCGGCGGCGGCATCCACATACAAATGACAGACTCCATCGGCATGACCGAGTACGGGAATGTGGGTATTCTCTTGGATATAGCGGACAAATTGATTGGAACCTCTGGGAATAATCAGATCGATTAATTTATCCATCTTTAAGATGGCAAGGGTTTCGGCACGGGTGGTCAATAGTTGCACCACTTGGGGCGATACTCCGCCTTGTTTGGCAAATAATTCTGCTAAGGCTTGATGCATCACCGTAGCGATCGCTTCACAGGAATGTACCGCTTCGCTCCCACCTTTTAGAATTACCCCATTGCCCGACTTAATGCCTAGAGCCGCAATTTGGGTAACCGCATCGGGACGCGCTTCAAAAATTACGCCAATTACGCCCAAAGGACAAGACAATCGCTCTAAAACTAGCCCCGCATCCAGTTCTCGATGAATTTGGCGATCGCCAATGGGATCGGCAAGTCTAATCACATCGCGCACCCCTGCAATCATCCCTCGAATCTTGTTTGCATCTAACTTGAGACGGGCTATCAAGGCGCTCGGTAATTGGTTGGCAGTGGCGGCGGCAAGATCCTTTTGGTTGGCTGCCAATATTATTTCGGCATGTTGTTCTAAGGCTAAGGCGATCGCTTCTAAGGCATCATTTTTAGAAGCCGTCGGCAATTTAGCTAAGGCGATCGCTGCCTTGCGAGTGCTTTGGATTGCCCCTGCAAGATCCTTGAACAGATCTTTTGACAAATCTATAGATACATTCCCAGACACGTTAATCTCTATTGCTTTTGTAGATTATTACTTTTCGTAGATTGAGGTTTTGGCTTAGAGCTTTGCTAAATCGAGACTAAGCAAACTACTAAATGCCCTCCTCCTATCCTATCTCAGTTTGTAAATGAACGAATATCTCCTTCAATGCGACTAATCAAATCGCAATTTGCATATGTTGTCGATCATTGCGGAATTTTATCATTTACAGATCATGAATCAAGAGTTGTTGTTGAGTGCTCAAAATAGTTATATCTTGCTAGTCCTCAAGATATAATTAGAAATGATAATCTAACTATGGATCTTCGATGACTGGAATACATGGAGACAAAAGGTTATCTTGGAATTTCTCAACTTGACCTCGTGCAATTCTAACTACTTGAAATTTATTGCTTAGACTTTCAGGAGCCTCATCATCAAGAATATAGACTAATCCATAGGAACCAGGGGTTTTGCTGGAAATTAGTTCAAGAAGATCAAATAGATCTTTTGCTTCTGATGATGCATGATTAGCACTTCCTGCAATCCACAAAAAATACTGACCATTCATAATCTTCAAATCTGAAATTCTATTTCTATGGTTGAAAGAGGACAAAACATTTTTAATTGTTTGATGCACTTCCCACAATAATGCTTCCTCATTATCAATTTCGCCAGGTGTCATTCGTAACGTAATCCATCCATGATACTCGTACATATTGCTTCTTCATTTTATATCTATAAATTACAGGAACATTGCAACGTTGTGAATACTCATTCAACTTCTCAATGACACTATGTCCTAGAGGAATTCCAAACCCATAACTGATGTTACGTGAAACGAATATCGCTCTCATCCCCAGCCCACTCACCCTTACCTTCTAAAAGTTCTCTTCTCTCACGATGTTGAAGATCGTATTTTTGGAATAGAACTCTCTAATTAATCCATTGGTATATTCGATTAATCTCCGCTTGGAGATTAATCCTGATGAGATTAAAGTAATTTGTTGTATAGGCTTTATAGCAATGCGATCGCAAATAATAAGTTTCAACCTTAAGCGATCCCATTTACAATCACAAAACTTAAAAAGGGGAGCATCTCAATTAGGCACTGAGTAAATATACTTAGGCAAGATTGAGGTTGAGATAAGCGCAACGATGTTTAAGAACTTGGGGAAGATTATCGCGCTTCCACTGAGCACCAGATATTTTGATTCTACGCCCAATTTGCTTGATAGTAGATTCAACAGCACCAGAGCCAAT